>DAIQQE010000076.1:0-5838 GCA_036786905.1 Candidatus Nezhaarchaeales archaeon
CCCTCTACGGCCTGCTTAGAGGGGGAAGGGAAGTCAAAGAAGATAATGGAGAGAGAATAAAGAGGATCGTGGAAGCCGAGGGCCATTCATTCAAGGGTAGGTCTATAGTCCCGAACGACGCCTCCGCTATTAAGCAAGAGATAGAAAGGGTTATTGAGGGCTTGAGGCCCGACGTTATAATAACAACTGGCGGCACGGGCTTGAGCAGCAGAGACGTAACTATCGAGGCCGTTGAAGAGCTCTTCGAAAAGAGGATTCCGGGCTTTGGTGAGCTACTCAGGTTTTTGAGCTATGGCGAGATCGGCAGCGCGGCCATGTTAACAAGGGCAACGGCTGGCGTCTACAAGAAAACGGTCATCTTCTCCATACCCGGCTCCCCCCACGCCGTCGAGCTTGCCCTTAGAAAACTGATACTCCCAGAGGGGCCCCACGTCGTTACCCACGTGAGGGGCTAGGATTGAGGACTGTAATAGGCGTAGTGGGCTCTACGAGAGAGGTAAGGCTGAAGTTCATGCACGATCTGGGCGCCAGGCTAGCAAATGAGGGCTACAAAGTAGCGCTGGTTTTTCGCGATGAGCATGATGACGTCAAAAGCTCTAAGGTCTCCTTGGTGGCGAGCTTGCTGGGGGCGACGACGTTTATAGTGGTGGGCTCTAGGCTCAGCCTAGACGACGTTAGAGGCCTAATACCAAGCAAATGGTGCTTGGTGCTGGTCGAGGGGCACAGAGCTGTTCCCCACCTAGTGGTCGCCGCCTCTGAGGTGGACGTAAGCGAGGTAGGCCCAGAGAGCATCGCTGTAGTGCCTTTAAACTATGAGGTTAGACGCTCGACCACCTCTTTGACGAACAAGGTCATTGACATCGATGAAGCAGTTAAGGTTGTCAAGGAAGTGGTGGTAGAAGACGTCATGAGGCTTCTAGCGCTCGAGAACTGCGGCAAGTGCGGTTTTAAAAGTTGCAGAGAGCTTGCCGAGGCGATAGCCAGAGGCGAGGAGAGCCCCGTGAAGTGCGTTCAGAGGAGAGAGGTCGTGAAACTCATGGTCAATGAGGAGCTCGTGCCACTAAACCAATTCGCTTCAAAAGTGTTCGTCCAAGTGTTGAGGGGGCTCATATCAATATTGAAGGGTGTTCCGAGGGACGTGAGGAAGGTCCTTATCGAGGCGGAACTCTACTAGCCATGCCTTTTAAAAAAGCTTCCATGGATTCGTTTAAGTCCAGCCACCGTGAGATGTCGCGTTTTGCGAGACCCGGCGCCTCAAATATCACATGCAAGAAGGGCATGATCTCTGTGCTGGCCTTTCTCCTTGACAAGTGACACTTAGAGGCTATCTTCTCACATATGGACTCCCTCATGGCTCTGGTGTCCTTAGCCTTGGCCAGTAGGAGTATCTTCTGAGGGAAGCCGTACTTGGTAAATCTATACGGGTGTATCTTCGCCATCGCGACCCCCGCCGTCATGAAGTCTATGACGTACTTCAGCAAGTCCCACTTCTGCCCCCTCTTCATCCTTCCCAAGAAGATGTCCGCCTTCGCCAAGTAGTAATACGCCTTGGCGAGTTCTTCTGGATCTGTGTACTGCCTCGGCAAGTTCTCGTCTATCCAGAGCATGAGGGTCTCGTAGTCGAGCAACGATGAGTTTATCACGCCTCTGGCATCGTCGCAACGCTTCGCGGCGAAGAGCATCCTCAGGACGTCGAAGGCCTGGTACTGCCTATTCCTAGCCCTCAACCACGAGACGTCATTTACCGTTAGCCTCTTCTTGCCCTGAGCCACCGCCTGAAGATCGTTGACAGCAGACCTCATGTCGCCTTCGGCGAGCTCGGCTATTATCTTGAGGGCCCTCTCGTCGGCCATTATCCCCTCTTTCGTGCATATCTTCTTCAAGTGCTTTATTATAGATGACGACCTCAGGCGTCTGAACTCGATCATTACAGAGACTTCTCGAAGAGGCCTGAGCTTTGGATCCCAAGGATCGTTCGCCGCCATGACTATGGGGGCTCTCGACTCCTTGATTAGCTCGACTATTGCCTTAACGGCGTCCGCCTCGCCTATGCCGTAGAGTCCATCGATTTCGTCTAAGAATATGAGCTTACCCTTTGAGCCATAGAGGCTGACGGTTTTAGACGACTGGCCCACTAGCCTCCTCAGAATCCCTTCAGTTCGCGTGTCGCTGGCATTCAGCTGAAAGAGCTCGTAGCCTAGCTCCTTGGCCACGACCTCTACGAGCAGGGTCTTGCCAACGCCTGGGGGGCCGTAAAGTAGAGCCGCCTTCTCGCCCGGCCTCCATTTTTTCAGCCACGAAACGAAGGCGTCTATGTAATCGGCTTCTCCCACCACCTCCTTTATCTCAGCTATCGAACGAGGCTTGTGCTTCTCGGTCCAAGGGACGTAGGAGGGAGTCGACATGGCTAACCAGCCATCTTTTTGCCCAGCTTAGCGAGCTGGGCCAAGAAGGCCGTGATTTGTATGTCTTCGTTAGCCCCTTCAACAAGTCTGTAATCGGTCTCAGCGACCAAGTCCTCTATCTCCATCTTTAACGGCTCGGGCACGTCGAGTCTGAAGACCTCTGTATGCACTTGCCTTATTATGTCGGAACCCGTCAAACCGTAGTTTATCATTAGGTCGTAAACCTTCTGCCTTGCCGCTAAGACGTCGCCCTTTAACGCCAGCTTGAGCATTTCTTGCACCTCCGTCGGCCTGGCCTTGCCAGCCACCTTATAGACCGTCGCGTCGTCGACTGGTCCTCCATACACGGCCGCCGCTTGGAGAAGATTTATGGCCCTCCTCAGATCACCGCCGGCCACGTACCAGATGGCGTCTATGCCTCCTTGGGTGAGCTTAACGCCCTCCTTAGTGGCTATGAACATCAATCGCTCCGCCACGTCCTCTTTAGACAACATGGAGAACCTGAAGATCGCGCAGCGCGATTGAATTGGCTCTATTATCTTCGACCCGTAGTTCGCTATCAATATGAACCTCGTGGTCCTCCAAAACATCTCCATAATGCGCCTCAGGCTCCACTGTGCCTCTGAGGTCATGGCGTCGCACTCATCTAGTATAATGACCTTGAAGGGGACGTCCCCTAGGGCCACCGTCCTAGCGTAGTCCTTGACCCTCTCCCTTATCGTCTGTATACCCCTCTCGTCAGAGGCGTTGAGCTCTAAGACGTTCTGGCGCCAGTTTTCGCCGTAGAGCTCATAGACTAAGCAGAGGGCCGCAGTAGTCTTACCAGTCCCAGGAGGGCCCACGAATAACAGGTGAGGGATGTTCTTCTCCTCCACGAACTTTTTCAGCCTCTCGATTATCTCTTTTTGGTTTACAATCTCGTCGAGCTTCTTGGGCCTGTACTTCTCGACCCAGAGGGCTGGTAACTCCTCCTTGAAGGCCATAAGGCTCTCAGATTATTTTTCTCAGCACCCCTCTTATAGTTTAGCTAACGTGAAGTAGACAGGGCCTACGCTTCGAGAGAAGCCTTTTTGTAGTACGAAGCAGAGTAAGGGTTGGGAACGATGGTTACCTTTCTTTGCGGGGAGCCTCTTTACGACCTCGAAAAGGTAAGGGTCAAGGTCTTGAAGAGGGTTCCAGAGATAAGGGTCGGAGAAGAGGTCTTAGGGCCCTTTTCCCAAGATCAAGAGGTGGAGGTAGAGAGGTGGGTCGCTAAGATCCTGAAGGAAGAAGGGTACGTTGAAGTGGTAGATGAAAGGGGGGTCGACTTGGCGACTATATCGAAGATCGCGTGGAGAGAGAGCAGGACTCCTCAGCCTATCCCCCTCGAGCCGACTTTTTACGTTAAAGCCAGGAATTACCTCAAGTCCTTGGCGGAGAGGGCGAAGGTCAATCCAGAGGCCTTAAATGAGAAGAAGCAAGCAGAGGTGAGGCTGATCGACATCATTAACTGTAGGGTTCAGAAGATCGTCAACATGGCTTTGACAGGCACTCAGCCGCCGAGAGAGGTCCTCGAATGCCTCACTCCGGAAGAGAAGTTGCTTTTCAACGAGGTGTGCGGTCTCATTTCGAGGTGGCGTCGAAGCGTCAAGGGTGGGGAGAATGGTTGAGGCTAAGCTTCAAGACCCCATAGGACAGTTCGCGGAGTTCTTCAAGTCGTTCGCAGATAGCAAGGGCAACCTGAAGTACAGAGAGAGGATACGTCAGATGATAGTCTCTGGCCTCAGGTCCCTCGTAATAGATTTCGACGACTTGCTGTTGTATGACGACAACCTGGCTAAGGGGATCGTAGACAAGCCTAGGGAATACATAGAATACGCGTCTGCAGCGCTGTACGACGCCATAAGAACCGAGAGCAGGGCCTTCGCCGAAAAGGTCGGCAGGTTCCATGCACGCTTCAGAGGGGCCGGCGATCTGGTTCCAATAAGGAAGATAAGGGCTGAGCACATAAACAGGATGGTAACGATAGAGGGCGTCGTCGTCAGGGCGAGCAGCATAAAGCAAAAGCTCGTCGAGGGCACCTTCATATGCAAGAACGTCGAGTGCAGAGAGATGATAAAGATCCCCCAAGAGTCTAGGACGTTCAGCTACCCGAACATGTGCCCCCGATGCGGGAAGAGGGGCGTCTTGGAGTTCAGCCCCGAAAACTCGACCTTCATGGACGTTCAGACCCTCGTCGTCCAAGAGAGGTCCGAGGATGTGCCTTCCGGTCAACTGCCACGTTCAATAGAGGTCTTCGTTGCCGACGACTTGGTCGACAGAGTGAGGCCCGGCGATAGGGTCCTGATAAGCGGAATTTTATCGGTCAGGCAGGAGCACTCGCCTAAGCTCGGCAAGCTGACCACCTTCACGACGTACTTAGAGGCCAATCACGTAGAGGTCTCGACCAAAGGGATTGAGGACGTCGAGATAACACCGGAGGACGAAGAGAAGATAAGGGAGGCAGCCAAAGACCCCAACATCGTAGAGAAGATAGTGAGATCGATAGCCCCCTCGATCTACGGGATGGAGGAGATAAAAGAGGCCATAGCCTACATGCTCTTCGGGGGAGTCCCCAAGGTCATGCCGGATGGGGTTAAGATAAGAGGAGACATTCACGTCCTAATAGTCGGAGATCCTGGAACGGCCAAGAGTCAGCTCTTGCAGTACGTGGCCAAGCTCGCGCCACGCGGGATATACACGTCCGGCAAGGGCTCAACGGCGGCCGGGCTCACTGCAACCGTCGTCAGGGACAAGAACACGGGAGACTTCTTCCTCGAGGCTGGCGCCTTGGTTCTCGCAGATAATGGTGTCGCCTCAATAGATGAGATAGACAAGATGCGGGATGAGGATAGGGTCGCCATGCACGAGGCCATGGAGCAACAGACGGTGAGCATAGCCAAAGCAGGTATTGTGGCCACGCTTAATGCGAGGACCTCAATCTTGGCAGCGGCCAACCCGAGGTTCGGCAGGTACATGTCGAACAGGCCCGTGTCGGAGAACATAAATTTGCCCGTCACTATATTGTCGCGCTTCGACTTCATATTCGTGACCACGGACAAGCCGGACAAGATTAGAGATTCCGCCCTAGCCGACCACGTCTTGACCCTAAGGGCCATGAAGGGTGAGCCCGTAGCCCCCTTCTCTCCGGATTTCCTCAGAAAGTACATAGCTTATGCCAGGAAGCACGTGAGGCCTAGGTTAACCGATGAGGCGATAGAGAAGATGAGAGAGTACTTCCTCAGCTTGAGGGAGAAAGCTTCGGAGGACAGCCCAGTGCCCATCACCGTAAGGCAGCTGGAGACGCTCGTGAGGGCCGCTGAGGCTAGGGCTCGCATGGCCCTTAGGAGCGAGGTCACGGCAGAAGATGCCCTCTGCCGTGACCTCGCTCCTAAGGGCCATGCGAGCCCTAGCC
>DAIQQE010000077.1:0-5798 GCA_036786905.1 Candidatus Nezhaarchaeales archaeon
AAGCAGGGCGGAGACCACGACTATCCAGGCCATGCCTAGGCCGTACTTCACAGCAGTCGCGGGGCCCAGTAGCCACTCGCCGCCGCCTATAGCGACGCCCACGGCTATCACGCTCGGACCCAAGACCCTGAACAACAAGCTCTTGAAGTCCAGCCTAGGAACTCCGAAGACTCTCTCGGGGGCTGGCAGAAAGTCGACGAGCTCAATGGGCAGCTTGCCGAGCTTCATCTCTTGGTAGCTCAAGGCCTCTCAGGAGGTATTAAGACCAAGATCAACCCTCTAAGGCTTTGCGTAAAGAGGGCTTTGTAGCGAGCGTATCTATGAGTTGTGTTGATCTGTTTCCATATAGCGATAACTGAAGGGTATTTTTTGATCTAAAACGAATAACAACGTTCAGTTGGGAGGGTATGGATTTATCGAAACCGATCATACGCGAACGACTTTTTCATAGCCTCCTGTACTCTCGCCACGTAATCTCTCAACAGCTCTTCGGCTCTAGTTCGGCTCATGGCCTCGCACATGACTCTTATCTTGGGCTCGGTTCGCGAAGGCCTTATCAGAACCCATCCCTCGTCTAGCCAGATCTTGATCCCGTCTATTAGGTCAAGCTCGAGCCCTTTGAGCTCATTAATCAAGCTCTTCACGACGAGCTCGCTTCTCTCGGAGCTGCACTCAATAGCCGCCCTCGCCTGATAGTACCTCGGTAGCTCTTTGATGAAGTCAGACATTTTGCAGCCTCTAAGGGCTAGGGCCTCGACCACCAAGGCGGCACCGAAGGCTCCGTCTCTGGCCAAGTTGAAGAAAGCTGGGATTACGCCTCCGCTACTGCCCTCCCCGCCTATGGGGGCCCCTCGCCTAATGACCTCCTTGACCACCTTCACCTCGCCCACGGGGCTCCAATAGAGCTCGACGCCAAGCACCTCGGATATCCATTTGAACATCATAGAAGAGGCGACGCTCACCACTAGCGGCCCCTTGCGCCTCTCTAGGACGTGCAAGGAGGCTATGGCCAAGCCGTAGTCTTCGCTCAAGACCTCTCCCTCCTCGGTGACGCAGACGAGTCTGTCGGCATCGGCGTCGTGCGCGAAGCCGACGTCGGCTCCGTAGGCCTTGACGGCCTTGCTCAAGAGCTCTAGGGAGCTAGGGGTGGGCTCTATGTTCCTAGCGAAGACCCCCGGAGCCGAGTTCACCGTGACCACTTTGCAGCCCAGCCTCCTGAGGAGGAGCGGCGTAGACCTGAAGCCGGCTCCTCCTCCCGGGTCCACCACGACCTTCGGCCCCCTCCTCCTCACAGCCTCTACGTCGAGGACCCTCAAGGCCTGGCTTACGTAGTCCTCAAGCGGGTCGTACGCGCAAGTTGTCGCCTCGCCGAGTCCTCCCACTTCACTTGCCTTGCCCACCTCCTCAACGGCCTCCACGAGCTTTGAGACCTCGTCAGTGTCGAGGAACAAGCCCTTCAGCGCGAACTTAAGGGCGTTCCACTCCGGGGGGTTGTGAGAGGCGCTGATGATTATCGCCCCGTCGGCCTCCATCCTTCTGCATGCCCACAAAATCACTGGCGTCGGCTGGACGCCGGCCACGTAGGCCCTGCAACCCAAGTCGGCCAGCGCCGAGAGCACCGCGCGCTCTATGGGCTCGCCGCTGGGCCTAGTGTCCCTCCCAACGACCACCTCTTTGACGTTCCACAGCCTCACGAAAGCCCTCGTCAGCTTCATCGCTAAGTCCGCGGTCAAGTCCTTTCCGTAAATCCCTCGAACCCCCGAGTGCGAAGCTATGAGAGTCAACGCGGGCACCTCGACAGCAACATATAAAGGACTATGCGCACTTAAGCCTTGGTAGGTCAGCAAACCCATGTCCCAAGAGGACTTCTTGGAGTACTTCCCCTACCCCAGCCTCAGGCCCTACCAAGACAAAGCGATAGCCTTCTCCCGCGACGTCTTCAGGGACGGGCTGATAGGCCTCCTCTCATCCCCCTGCGGCACTGGTAAGTCTATCTCGGTACTGACTGGCTACTTGGCGGCCGGGGGCCCCTCCATAGGCCGCCTGCTGATACTCACGAGGACCAAGAACCAAAGCGACGTGTACTGTAGGGAGCTCCAGGTCCTGAGGGACAGGCGCGGCGTGAGGATGATAGCCTCGATCTTCGTCAGCAGGCAGGACATGTGCCCCGTGGTCAAGAGGAGGGGGCTGAAGACGACCTACCGCGACTTCTTGGTCTTCTGCAGGGCTTTGCGCAAGGGCTTAGGCGAGGAGCTCTGCGAGTACTACTTCAACACCGTCCACGGCTGGTACCCCACCAAGAGGGCTAGGAGGGTGGTCGACAAGCTAGCCGAGCTCGGCGTCTCTAGCCCGGACTTCGTCTGTGAGGCATCAGAGAGCGAGGGGCTTTGCCCTTACGAGGTCACGAAGTTGCTATCCCACAGGGCGCACGTGATCATCGGGAACTACAACTACGCCTTGATGGATCCCGTCAGGGAGAGCGTGCTTAGCAAGATGGGGGCGGACGTCGAGGACCTGAACTGCGTGTTCGACGAGGCGCACGCGCTCCCGCTCTACGCGGCCGAGCTCCTGTCAGACGAGCTCTCGCTGACGACGGTTCAGAGGGCCATGGCCGAGGCCGGTGAGTTCAAGGTAGACGACGCTGGCCTCTTGAAGTCCCTCGAGAGCTTCATGGAGAGGGAGGAGGAGAGGCTGGTCAAGTCCGATGCCCTGAACGAGGAGAAGCTCGTAGACCACGGGGGCCTCATCCTAGCGCTGATCGAGGGCACCAAGCTGAGGTCCCCGTCGGCCCTCAAGTCGTTGCTGGCCGACCTCGAGGAGGAAGGCGAGCGGATAAGGCTCCAAAGGTCCCAAGAGGGGAAGCAACCGGTCTCATACGTCGGCAGGGTCGCCAACTTCTTGAGGCTCTGGGCCGAGACCGAGGGTAGCAAGTTCGCGAAGTACGCTATCGTAGAGGCTTACGACTCGAACAGGAGGTTCAAGCTGGGGATAAGGTGTTTGGACCCCTCCGTGGCCTGCAGAGTGCTCAACGAGTTCAGGTCCTGCATGTTGATGTCCGGGACACTATGGGAGCCAGACTACTACATCGACGTGCTCGGGCTCGACGCGAAGAGGGCCAAGTTCTTAGAGTTGCCATCGCCCTTCCCTGAGGAGAACATGATGATAATAGTAGACATGGCCGTGACCACTAAGTTCGAGAGGAGAAGCGACGTAGAGTGGGACAAGATGGCCTCAAGGCTTGCGGAGATTATAAAGGCGGTAGAGGGCAGGGTCGCGGTGTTTTTCCCATCTTACGAGGTCATGAGCGCAATAGCAAGCAGGCTGAAGGGACGGCTTGAGATGCCAATTCTCATCGAGGATAAGAGCACGAAGATCTCAGATGTGAAAGGGTTTGTTGCGAAGAACGAGAAATGCGTGCTCTTAGGAGTCGCGAGGGGCAAGATAAGCGAGGGGGTCGAGGTAGTGTCCGAGGGGAGGTCAATGCTTAATGCGGTTATCATAGCAGGCCTGCCCTTTCCTAAGAACACGGAGCTACACCAAGCGCTCACTGAGCACTTTAAGGTCAAGTTCGGGGAGCAAGCCTTCAAGTACGCTACAGTGATGCCCTGCTCTATAGCCATAGCCCAATCGGCTGGAAGGCTAATAAGGGGGCCCGAAGACAGGGGCCTCGTGATACTAATGGATTCAAGGGCGGCTAGGTCTTTCAAGCGCTACCTCCCTCGTGACTGGGTCGAGAGGATGAGACAGCGGTTGAGCTTAGACGCCATAGTCCGGGACATAAAGGCATTCATGAAGGGCGTGGCCCCGTAACCTCACAGGGCCTTTCTGGTCTATACTTCATAACCTCTGAGCTCTGTAACTCTTCGTAATAGTTTTCGACGCTTTACCGCTCTAAGAACACCTCACAAGGATCTAAGAAGTCACGCTCAGTCAAGTGACCATCTTTTATTGAGATGAGCGAACGTCGGCGCTGACGTCTACGACCTTTGCTGAGTTCTACGAACTCGTCAGCGTTACAAGTTGAAGGAGCTCAAGTGAGGTGTTATTAAGGCGCGCATCCAAGAGTGGAGCGAGGTACACCCGTCTACTCGGGCGCTATGTAGCGAGGGCGTGAGCATGCTAAGGGATCGCGACTCCCCAGTGACGAAGGAGGGCATAATAATGAGGGTCTACGGCTACGACCATCCCTCAGACAAGTACATATGCGACGTCGAGTACGCTTCAGAGGCCATATACAGGAGCGACCTGCCCAAGGCTCTGAGGGACGGCGGAGGCGAGAGGTACTACAAGTTCTACGAAGACGAGGGCTTGAGGTTCGTCCTATTCAAGTATCCTCAGTACACACTCTACCTCCCTCAGCTCAAGAGAAGGGTGGTCGCGGTGAGCGAGGAACAAGTGGCCGAGGTGCGAAGGCCGCAGGAGGGCTTGACAAAGCTACTTGAAAGGGGGGACTCCATGGCCCAGGCCTCGTCAGAGGTCTTGGAGAGGGTGTTGAGCATTTCTAAATTAAAGCCCGACGACTTCGGCGTGTTCGGCTCTCTCCTGCACGGCTTCTACAGAGCTGAGCTAAGCGACCTCGACTTCGTGGTCTACGGCATTAAGGAGCTGGCCGAGCTGAGGAGTGCTCTCTTTGAGCTCTACGAGAGGGGCTTGTTGGCGAACGAGTTCGATGTGGTCGATGTGTCTCGCTTCGCGAATTGGCGCTTCAAGAGGTACACGGCCAAGGAGTACGTGTGGCACCAGCGTAGGAAGGTGGTTTACGGAGTCCTAAACTCTAAGAGCTTGAAGCGGATGGTCAAGTTCGAGTTCGAGCCGGTGTTAAAGTGGGACGAGATCGTCAACGAGTATGAGACGATAGTCGATATAGAGACCCTGGGCCTCGTTGAGGCTTTGGTGAGGGTCGTCGACGACCGCTACGCGCCCTTCATGCCTTCGAAGTACGAGATAGAGCTGATCGAGGTAAAGTCGAAGCCGCCAGTGAAGGTTGAGCCCAAGAGGGTGGTGTCCTATGTCGAGGAGTTCAGGATGCAACTTTTTAAAGACGAGGTGGGGTTCGTCGCTGGCTGGCTCGAGGAGGTCCATACGAAGAGCTCGAGCTTTCAGCAGATAGTCTTGACTAGGAGAGAAAGGTATTACGAACAGGCATTGAAGCTAGCGAAGCTCACGTAGCTTGGGCCAAGGGCCTCCTGACGGTGGCCGTCGTGTTGTCCGCTATGCCGAGCCTTCTCATTTGCTCCGAGTTAAGCCACACCTCGTTTACTGGAACAGCATCGCTCAGGACCACGTCGAAGTTGTACCTCTTCTTCCCGGCTAGAACCACCTCAAGTTTACTCGTTATCCCCAAGAACTCGGCGGTCTTGGGATTTATCCTCGCAACCCCCTCCTTGACTTCGTCCTTCTTCCTTAACTTCAACCTCTTCTCCACGATCTTGCTCATGGGATCACCTACAGCCCCCAATGCATAGTTGTCCTCGAGCTCCGACTTCTATTTATTTGAGAGGAGCTCCCTTAAAGCCCCCCTTACCTCTCTCCTCCTGACGTAAGCCTCAACCACCTCTGGGACCTCACTTATCGGGCACCTCACTTGCCTCCACGTGTCTCTGTCCCTTATGGTAACGGTGCCGTCCTCCATCGTCTGGTGGTCGACGGTTATCGCGAGCGGCACGCCCACTTCATCAGCTCTAGCGTACCTCCTACCTATTGATCCTGAGTCGTCGTACTCCACCAACAGTCCCCTGAGCTTCAACATGTTGTAGACCTCCATGGCCTTCTCAGGAAGCCCGTCTTTGTTCACGAGC
>DAIQQE010000078.1:0-5616 GCA_036786905.1 Candidatus Nezhaarchaeales archaeon
CTAGCCTCGCGACGATACAATCCTTTAAGCTCTTCCCCGAAGCCTTTTGGCTCTTCATGCTCAAGAGCGCGGACCTGATCTTGAAGGCAAAACCCAACAGGGCCCACTACGCCCTCGCCGAGCTGGAGAGGATGGGCAAGCTCAGCGCCGTGATAACCCAGAACGTCGACGGCCTGCACTTCAAGGCCGGCTCCAGGAACGTCATAGAGCTCCACGGGAACATGAGGGAGGCCGTGTGCTTGAGCTGTGGCGACGTGATCCCCCTCAAAGAGGCCTTAAAGATGGCCAAGAGGAGTTGCCTGCGTCCGCTGTGCAGGAGGTGCGGGGGCCCCCTCAAGCTGAACGTCGTCCTGTTCAACGAGCCCTTGCCGCAAAAGGCGCTCGAAAGAGCCATTCAGGAGAGTAGGACGTGCGACTTGATGTTGGTCGTGGGCTCGTCCTTGCTAGTGCACCCGGCATCGAGCCTGCCTGAGTACGCCAAATTGAGGGGCGCGAGGGTCGCGATAATAAATGAGGAGCCGACCCCCTTCGACGACAGCGCTGACGTCGTTATACGCGGAAAGGCCGGAGAGGCCCTCTCGATGGTAGTTGGCTTCGTGAAAGAAGCTCTTCGATGGGCTTGACAAATGGGTCAAACGGGAGTCGCACAGATCGCGGACTATGTGTCTTTTGGGGTTGCGTGCCAACCAGTAGCGAATCCATCAGACGCCTCTTAGTTCTTTCGCAAGCAATTTTTACTCTCCAGCAACCCACTATTTAGTCGCAGGAAATGTCCCTTGAAAAAGGCTTTTTAGAAAGAGTGCCCGAGGACAGGCCGTGGTTCAAGGTTTACGAGAAGCTCGGCATTAGGAAGCACATAGACATCCCGGAGGTGTCGCTTCCGGAACTTGTAGACAGAGCGGCCGAAAAGTGGCCTAATAGGCCTGCTCTTATATTCTTCGGCAAGAAGATAACCTTCAAGGAATTGGCGGTTCTCGTAAAGAAGTTCGCGACCGCGTTGACGGACTTGGGAGTAAAGAAGGGAGACGTGGTCGCGCTATATCTTCCAAACTGCCCGCAATTCGTGATAGCGTACTACGGCGCTATGGCTCTTGGTGCAATAGTAACGGCCATAAGCCCCCTCGCGAGAGAGCGTGAAGTCGAGTACCAAGTAAATGACTCGGGCGCCGAAACCCTAGTGGTCTTAGACATGTTCTACCCCACGGTCGAGAGCGTCTGGGGAAGGACCAAGCTGCGCAACGTCATAGTGACTGGCGTGGCCGACTACATGCCGAGCGCCTTGGCCTTCCTCGGAAAGCTCTTGAAGCGTATTCCGACACGGAAGATAGAGCCCAAGCCAGGCCTCCACTTCTTCAAGGATCTGATAGCCAAGTACCCGCCAAACCCGCCGAAGGTCGAGATAAACCCGAGAGAGGACATAGCAGTCTTCCAGTACACTGGAGGGACGACCGGGTTGCCGAAGGGCGCCATGCTCACTCACATGAACTTAGTTGCAAATGCCTACCAATGCTATGAATGGATGAGGGCCGCTGGGCTCAAGGAGGGCGAGGAAGTGGGCTTAGCGATCCTCCCGTGGTTCCACAGCTACGGCATGACTACGTCTCTGAACATGGGGCCCGTCGCGGGCGTGACGGGGGTCATATTACCGCGATTCGACCCCAAAGAGGTTCTAGAAGCGATTCAAAAGTATCGCGTAACCCTGTTCCCAGGCGTACCGACGTTGTACGCGATGTTAATAAGCCGTCCTGACATCAAGAAATACGACCTAAGATCGATAAAGTTCTGCATATCGGGCGCGGCGCCACTCCCGCCAGAGGTCCAGAAGAAGTTCATGGAGCTGACGGGCGGCGTTCTCGTCGAGGGCTATGGCCTCTCTGAAGCCTCGCCAGTCACTCACGGCAACCCCCTCGACAAGACCATGAAATACGTCAAGATAGGCTCGATAGGGATACCGTTCCCCAACACTGATGCAAAGATCGTGGACCCAGAGACCGGCAAAGATCTCCCTCCAGGAGAGGTGGGCGAGCTAGCGGTCAAGGGCCCGCAGGTCATGAAGGGCTACTGGAACAAGCCCGAGGAGACGCGCGAGGTCTTCAAGGACGGCTGGCTCCTGACCGGGGACCTCGCCAAGATGGACGAGGACGGTTACTTCTACATAGTTGACAGGAAGAAGGACATGATAAAGTACAAGGGCCACAGCGTCTACCCGAGGGAGCTAGAGGACGTGTTGTATGAACATCCAGCCGTGAAGCTGTGCGCCGTGATAGGCAAGCCGGATCCAGTGGCGGGCGAGATACCCAAGGCCTTCGTGGTGTTGAAGGAGGGAGCTAGTGCGACCCCGGAGGAGCTCATGAAGTTCGTGAATGAAAAGGTGGCGCCCTACAAGGCGATAAGGGAGCTGGAGATAGTGAAGGAACTACCGATATCCGCCGCGGGCAAGATACTGAGGAGGGTCTTGAGAGAGCAGGAGCTCAAGAAGGCCGGGGCCTAGGCCAAGGGACGGCCCTCTTAAAATCAAATCCCTCTTTTTTCAACCGACATCTAAGGAGGGCACCTTTATTGCAGGCTTTAGCGGAGGCTCGAGGGCGTGGTTGGTGAGTTAAAGGTCCAGTCTTGGAACCCCTTGAAGGAGGTTCAGAGGCTTTTCAGGGGGATGTTCCAGGGCCACATAATGAGGGTGTTGGATCTTCGAGCCAGAGGAAGGCCCGTGGGATGGTTCTGGGCGGCCTCTCCCGTCGAGCTAGCCTATGTCTTCGACATCGTAAACATATTCCCAGAGCAGTACTCGGCTTTCTGCGCCTCTCGAGGGAAGAGTAACGAATTGATAGACGCGGCCGTCGAGTACCACTACGGAGAGTTCACCTGCGACTACCTGAAGTGCTCTGTTGGCTCTATACTGAACAGCGATGCCGCCCCCTTAGGCGGCCACTGCGGCATGAAGCCGGACTTCGTGCTCGACTCTCGCATGTGTTGCTATGGACATCACGCGATGTCCGAGATATTCGCGAACCTTTACGGCGATGTGAAGAAGTTCACCATAGATACGCCTTATTGGACGGTGGAAAAGGTCGGAAAAGTCGACTTCTTGACGAAGGTCCCTGAGAGGATCGACAAGGACGACTTCGACTTCGTGGCCGCTCAGCTGTGGGACTTCATCCACTTCCTCGAAAAGCTAACGGGCGACAGGCTGGATGAGAAGCGCATGAAGGAGGTCTTTGAGGTGTCCGAGAAGACGTCGAGGAACTTGATGGAGATAGCCAACCTCATGACGTCGAGGCCTGTGCCCATGAGCCAGATGGACTACAGGGACTTCCCGGCCGTGGGCTTCTTCGTCACTGCTGCCGATTACGCTCTCGACTTCACCGAGAAGAGCTTGGCGATGATAAAAGAGAGGGTGAAGAAGAAGGAGGGAGTCGTGGAGGAGGAGAGGGCCAGGCTCGCTTCCCAAGGCATCATCCCGTGGTACAGCGAGCTCTACAAGTACTACGAGGAGAGAGGCGTGGTCTTCCCGGTGAACCTCTACGTCGAGGGCACCTTCTACCTCATAGAGGCCTCTAGGCCGTTCGAAAGCCTCGTTAGGCGTAGCCTGCTTCCGCTGAACTGCGAGCTCGAAGCGTGGATAGAGTCCGTGTTGAGGCGCATAAAGCAAGCCGACGTCGATGGAGCTGTACTGTTCGAAAACACCGGCTGCAGGCCCATATCGTTCGGCCTGCGAGCCTTCAGGGAGCTGCTCCAGCAGGAGCTGGGAATACCCAGCATAATAGTCGAGGCCCCTCAGTGCGACCCGAGGGGGATGCCGCTCGAGAGGGCCATAACGAAGATAAACGCCTTCGTCGAGTCGCTCTTATGACTTGTTTTGGTCCTGAAGCCTAATGAAAGGGCTCGTAAGTTCGCTCTCGACTGCGTCGCTATGAAAGCGGCACGGGATAGTCCTCCGTGGTTGCGTCGCCTCTTGACGCGCGACGAAGCAACGGGACGTTTATTGACCTCGGCCCCTCCAAGAGTAAGCAAAAGCCCCTCCGATTAATGCGAATATCGAGCCAAGCATCGTGTAATGGATACACGCGATCGAGCTCAAGAGGCCCGAGAGTACTAACGTGAGCCCAGCGCCCTTGATCGTCGCGCTCTCCGGACGTGCTATAAGTACGAGGGACGCTATGATCGTAGCTCCAGAGGCAATGAGTAGAGGAACCCTAACAGCTAATAGGCCTGGATCGCGAAGTATGGGATAGGCGAAGAGGAGCGCCGATAAAATGCCTAGATAGGCCCCCCAGAGGGGATATCTCTTCCTCGCCTCGAACCACCTCCACCTAAGCAGGAAGTACCCTATTGTTGGAGGGACTACGACTGCCAGCGTTACCAACAAGGTGATCTCCAACGCATAGCTTGGGGCTAGCAGTACCGCCATAATCTGAAGGGGCTGGAGTGGACTTATGAGCACTCCATTCAAGTACAGGAACAGCGCCAAGTAGACTACCACCACGCCTGCGAGGGTTCCGAGCATGACTTTTGGGGCCCTCTCGAGAGGCGTGAGGCCCCCCTCCATGTCAGCTATAACCGTTACCCCTATGAGCAGGACCGTGAAGAATATGGAGGTCGCTAGAACGGCCAAGTTGAGAGTTAAAGCATGGGGCAGAGTGCTCGCAACTAACCAAGAGATTATCGAAATGACGAACAAGGACGGTAAGACTATACGCTTGCGACTCCACAACCCGATGAAGGCGAAGCCAACTTTAGCCAATAGGTTGATAAATGCCGAGGCCACGCGCTCCTTTAAACTCAAAACCTTCACCTAGGTCAAGACCTAAGTGGAGTAGAGGCTCTCTAATGATAAAAGCTTTTACTAATCGATGGTGTGTCTGCGCAAGCTCTGTGCAAGCTATAGCCACCTCGCTTAATTACCTGCTAGAATATCGCCCACTCCTTGTAGCTTTTAGATGGTCTCAGAGGTTGCCAAGTGATGTTATGGATGGGACTGCAAAGCTTTTTACACTACAATTACCAACAGTAGATGTTGACGCATTATAGTCCGTAATTTCTGACGGTTGATGGATCATGGCGTGGAGCTACAGCAAGGCCGGAGTGGACCTTGAGAGAGTCAAGAGGGCCCATAAGTCGATCCTCGAGCTAATAGAGCTTACGTACAAGTTCAGGGAAGGGCTTTTCGGTCAAGTTTTGAAGGGGGCTGGGCACTACGCTGCTCTAATAAACATCGGCGGGGGCAAGGCCCTAGCCCTCCACGCTGACGGCGTCGGGACCAAGGTTTTGATAGCCCAGTTGATGGGCAGGTACGACACCGTCGGCATAGACTGCGTCGCCATGAACGTGAACGACTTGGTGTGTGTAGGCGCCGAGCCCGTGGCGATGATAGACTATCTGGCGATGGAGAGAAGCGACGAGGAGATGGCAGCCGAGATAATCAAAGGGCTCGTCAAGGGGGCCGAGATCGCGGGAATAGCGATTATAGGCGGTGAGACAGCCATCATGCCCGACGTGATAAGGGGGGCTGTCGAGGGCAAGGGCTTCGACTTGGCTGGCCTGAGCATAGGGGTCGTCGACCTCGACAAGGCAATCTTCGGCGACGACATAAGACTTGGAGACGCGGTCATAGGGGTC
>DAIQQE010000079.1:0-5579 GCA_036786905.1 Candidatus Nezhaarchaeales archaeon
GGTTGCATCCTGACGTTCACCGGCGTGGTCAGGGGAGTGGCGAGGGACGGGTCCAAGGTCTTGAAGCTCGAATACGAGGCCTACCCCGAGGCCGCGGAGGCCAAGCTTGAGGAGATAGCCGGAGACTTAAAGAGGATACCAGGAGTCGTGGACGTGAGGATACACCACTTCGTGGGCTCGCTGGGGGTCGGCGAGGAGATAGTCTACATAGTCGTGGCGGCCGAGCACAGGGAGGAGGGCTTCAAGGCCTTGAGGGAGGCCGTGGAGAGGCTAAAGGCCGAGGTCCCGATATGGAAGAAGGAGTGCACAGAAGAGGGCTCGTACTGGATAGGCGTCTAGGAAAGTAGCTAGCTTTTACGCGGCCAACTTCATAGCCTAGCAGGCTTTCACGATATCAGGGTCAATTTGGGCATCGGATATCCTTCTGAAGTGTCTATCTCCATGGCATACAAGGGGGTCCTAGGCTTGACGCCGTAGACCAATACACACCCCTGCTCTCTCGTAACCTTTAGATGCACCTCCGCTATGGCGCCCACGAGCCTCGAGAGCGCTGGGGTGCCAGGCTTTAACAGCATCATCCCCAAGTGCTTGCCCCTAGCAGCGACGGAGGCCACGACCCTCATCGCTGTGTAGGCCCCCCTCTCCCCATACCAGTCGGTGATCGTGTCCATGCCGAAGATGTACAGCGTGCTCCCCCTGCCACTCTTCTTCCTGAGCTCTCTCCCCACGGCGTCGTACTTCAAGAGGTCGGACTCGAAGTCCTTGCCCCCTACAGGAATCACGCAGGGCCCCGTCCTAGCTTCAGTGACCTCCCTTATGAATATCCTCACGAAGCTCTCGAGCTCCTCCTCCTTAAAGCCCCCGAGCGCGAAGGCGTCGCGTATGGTCGTGTACTCCACGCCGGGCGGAGGGACTATGAACACCCCCCTGCCCTTAGCCAAGAAGTTCCACATGGTCGGGAGGACTATGTAGTCGTGCCGCATCGACGCCTTCTCGTCAATTTCCACGAGCACCATGGATCCCTTGGGGTACCCCCCTCCGAGGATCTCGTCTAAGTCCCTTATGCCAGTCGAGAAGTGAGTGCTCGTATCTGGCACGGGCTTAAACCTACGCGGTTGCTCCACACTAACGTGTCTAAAGGGCCGGAAGGCCTTGAAGCCGTCCCTTATCGTGAAGAGGAGTCGCGGCTCAACTATCGATAACCCCCTAGCCTTGAGTATCTCGAGCTCCCTCACGGGCCTTTGGTCAAATGTTCCCCTCTTGAGCAGGATGACGCAGTCGGCTATGAACTCCTCGACTCCTGTGCCTATCCTGTTGACTCCGTAGGGCTTCTCCGTTATGATAATGGTAGTGCACTCCCTGGACTTTATTATCTTGCTCAGGAACGTGTGCAGGATCACCCTGACATCTTGAGACTCCCTTATGGCCTGGGCCAAGGCGGTGAAGGAGTCGAGCACCAGTCGCTGAGCTCCGAAGGTCGCCATCTCTCTCAATATTAAGTTCAAGGTCTCCGGCACGCCCTCCTCCCTGACGGTTAGCATCTCCAAGAAGCGGAACTTGTCCTCTTTCTCGAGCCTCTCGAAGTCAAAGCCCAAGCCGCGCATGTTGTTAAAGAAGGTCGTCTTGTCTTCCACGAAGCTCACGTAAATGCCCTTCTCACCGTGGTCGACTACCCCTCGATACAGGAACTGAGCTCCGAAGGTCGTCTTGCCCGTCCCGGGCTCTCCGGCTAGGACTATCATGCTCCCCTTCGGAATGCCACCGCCGAAGTTCTCATCTAGACCGGGTACTCCGAGCAAAGTCCTGGCCGTCTGAACTTGCATCTCCCATTTCCCTGCCTTGAGGGTTAAGGTCCCTACAAAAGTTTCTCATGGCTTGAGCTAAAAAACTTGTTTTGCCATCTTAATTCATCTCTTTAAGTCCCTCTTAACTTATTAACTTAAAGGAGCCCATCTCTCGCCTTAGGGCATAGTCGCTCCTCTACCTAGGTGCATTTCCCAAGAGCGTTCATCTTGGGTCTTAAACTTGATTGGATGACTTGAGAGTTGCGAGAAGTCGCCATTGCTCGTTGATCTCGGGGCCTGGTGTTCCCTCTCTACCTCTACGGCCTCCACCCCTTTATGCTCAGAGTCAAGGACCCTCTCGAATTTCAAGGCCTTGGAATCGGCATAGAGAGGCGATGTTTGGGCCCTCTCACATTGCGTATGAGCTACCATTCCCGCCTCGTCCTTCACTATCGCTTGCAAACGTAGCCCTCTACTGAAGAGCCATTTCCTTGCAGGCCCTTGTGAAGTTGAAGGCCACGCTCGAAGAGGGGCCGCCAAGGGGAAACCTAAAGTCCTCCAATAATGACGTCAGAGGTCCTCCCAAGCGTGAGAACTTCTACGCTCTAAAACTCGACCTAACGCCAAGGCGAGTTTTAGCGACTAAAAGTCCCTGAGCTCTGGCCTCTTTTCCCTAAGCTTCTCCAAGACCTTCTGATACCAAGCCGGTAGCCTCACCTCTTCGACCCTCCTCGAGGGCGTGTAGGGCTTCAAGTCCAGAATGGGAGTGCCGTCGAAGAGGTCTAGGCCCCTGACCCTCAAGAACCTCCCGTCGACCTCCACGAGCTCCACTATCGTCAAGGCTATGGGGTTGGGCCTGTGGGGCGAGTCCGTGCAGAAGACACCCACTTCAGGTATGTCCTCCTCGCTCAGGCCGAGGAGCCTGAGGCGCTTCGGCCTGACCCTTAGCGTCCTCCTCCTCTCCTCGGGGATCTTGTGCAAAAGGGCTATGACGATCAAGTGGGAGAACTCCTCTATCCCCCGTAGCCCTTCGGCGTACTCCTCGTATATCTCCAGCACCCCCTCGACCCCGGTCAGGCTGGCCCTGACCTCGTCGTCGCTCGCCTCCACGTGGACGACCCCTATGGGCTTGAAGGAAAACGACATCATCAAAACCCCTTAGAGCGCCGCCAGTTAAGTGCCCCTAGCTTAGAAATAAAAGCGAAGCCCTGCAATCGCTTTAACTGAGCGTGCACGGAATGCTGACTAAGTTGAAGTCGAGGTTCCAGGAGTTGGTGGCTGGCTTGGCCAAGGCCCTCCGCAATACGGGTCTGAGGCCGACTCACGTCAGCGGCATCGGCCTTGCCCTGGGCCTCCTATCAGGGGCGGCCTACTGGTCCGCCGGCCTCTCGTGCGCCGATTTGGGATTGTACAGAGCCTGCTTGGCTCTGGCGACGGCCCTGCTCTTGGGCTCCGGCCTCTGCGATGCGCTCGATGGCGCGATGGCCAGGCTCCATGGAGAGGCGACTGCCTTCGGAGGCCTCTTGGACTCTGTGGCTGACAGGTACGTCGAGTCGGCAGTCTTACTGGGCATAGTGGTTGGCGGGCTCTGCGAGCCCTTGTGGGGCGCGCTGGCTCTCACGGGCTCTCTCCTCACCAGCTACGTTAGGGCGAGGGCCGAGGCGATGGGGATAGCCATGGAGTCCGTCGGCTTGTTCGAGAGGGCGGAGAGGTTGTTGATCTTACTGGCCTTCTCGATAGCTGAGATCGCTTGGCCGCGCTCGTCTGCGTTGGGGCTGGGCATAGTGGTCTTGGCGGTCGCCTCCAACTTCACGGTCCTCCAACGAGTGCTCCACCTCCGCAAGAAGGTCCGCGGGGTTAATTCTGGTCTATAGCCGTAGTGGCGCCTCACAAAAAGCCCACCACTTACATCATGAACCGTATTAGAGGTCGTCTCCTAAAAATTTCAAAAAGGACTAATGCCATTCAGCTAAAACAAGACTTATATACTCTTCATCATTTATCAAAAGTATTGAGGTGCGGGATTTTGGTCGTATCTAGGACGGCATTAGTCGCCATAGTTGTTGCGGTCATAATCGTAGCCGGCCTCGCCGCCTACTTCCTCATGCCCCCCGCGGCCCCTCCGCTCAGGTCGGTGAAGATAGCCCTCTTGTACGATCCGACGTTGCCCGTGCTCAAGGCTCAGGGCGAGGCGGCTAAAGTGGCCATAGAGGAGATAAACGCCGCTGGCGGCGTACTCGGAGTCAAGATAGAGTACAAAGAGTGGAACACGATGAGGAAGGTCGACGTGGCCCTGGCCGCCTACAGGGAAGCGGTCGTGGACTGGGGGGCTCAATACGTGATCCTAGAAGGCGTCAGCGAGGAGATGCTGGCTCTCATGGAGGAAGGGGCAAAGCTCTATCCGCGATACCCACACGTGCTAATGTATGTCGGCATGGCCGGCGAGGTCACGGTAAAGGTCATAAACGAATACGACAAGTACAAGTTCGCCTTCAGGATGTTCGACGCGGATTACGACGCCAACGTGCTTAGACCGGCGTCGATCTTCTGGGACGCCAAGAACGTCTTCGGCGTCAAGAAGATAGCGATACTAATAGAGGATGCCGCTTGGACCCTAGGCGCTAGGAAGGGGCTGAGGGTCGAGACGAGGCACGGCGTTATAGAGCAGAAGCCCTTGAGGGAGATAGCCAAGGATATAGGCTTGGAGGTCGTCTACGAAGCCGCGTTCCCCGTCGGAGAGAAGAACTTCATACCCTACTTGGAGGCCGCCTACGCTAGGGGCGCTGAATATATCTTCGCAATGACGAGCTGGTACACGGACTGCGTAACCCTAGTCAAGCAGTGGGCCGCGTCCATAGCGAGGGACATATACCTGGAGCTCTACGGAGGCCCGAACCACTGGACGATATTCTGGGATATAACGGGCGGAGCGGCGCTCGGAGTGATAAGCGGGGTCTTCGACATCGAGGACTATCCGCCGATATCGCCTTACACTCGGAGCTTCATCAAGAAGATGCATGAAAAGGGTCTGAGGGTCGACATGAGCGCTCACTACTATTACTCAGCTGTCTACCACATAAAAGAGGCCATAGAGCACGTAGCCAAGCTCGGCAAAGACCCCAACAACATAGACGAGGTCATAAAGGCCCTTGAGACTGTGCCCTGTAGCGTCCATACGTTGTTGCCCAAGGAGAGGGCGACGCTCGGCTCGAAGGAGAGAGGCAGGTTCCATTCCTACCCCGGCTGCATACCCCCTCACTTCCAGTTCCAAGGGAGAGATAAGATAGTCTTGGTCGGCCACGGCATCCAGAACCCCTACTTCAGGGAGCAATACCCAGAGGACCTCCTCAAACAATACTTCGGCGTTCCCAGCCCTCCGAAGAAGCTCTCCGATCTTAGGAAGAGCTAGGAGAGACTTCGTAGCCCCCGGTGACGGCAATGCACGCCGAGCTGACGCTCACCCTTATTTACCTAACACTTATTTACACCTTCCTTTTTGGCTCCCTGTATCTTGGTATAGCATTAGGCTTCTCAATAATAGCTGGGGTCTTGAGGATCTTCTATATAGCGTACCCGATACTCTTCTTAATTCCCGCTTATGGCACTTGGATGTTCTGGCGCGACGTCGGGTTGCCGTTTGAGCTCTCGATCTCTTTGTCGTTTGTCTTGATGTTTGCGGTTTCGGTCGTCATCTACAGGTTCGTGGCCAATAAGTTCTTAGAGGCCGAGGACTACATGTTAGCGGCCTTCTTATTGATATTTCTAGTGATCCAAGAGATCATCAACTTGGTATAT
>DAIQQE010000080.1:0-5561 GCA_036786905.1 Candidatus Nezhaarchaeales archaeon
GATTTCTTGAGGGCCCATAGTTCCTTAGCCAGCTTCTTGATGTAATCCGCCCTTTCAAGGCTTTTGACATAGTCGTGCGGTAATCCCTCCTCACCATAATAGGCTCCAGCGATCGCTCCAGCCATGGCGGCTATGGTATCGGTGTCCCCTCCGAGGCTCACCGCATAGAACACGGTCTTTAAGTAGCTATCGTAATTCTTGGCGAAGCAATATATGGCCGTGGGGACCGAGTTCGGAGCTTCGATTCCGTTGCCCAGCTCTCTTGCCACGACCTTCCTATCGTCCTTGTCCAACAACTCAACGGCTTTCCTCAGCTTGCCTCGATATACGTCGCTCCTAGAGAGGTTCGCTAGCTCTTCGAGGTAATCACTAGGGCTGAGAGGTTTGCTAGCTCTGAGAGCTAGGGCTATCGCGTAAGCTTGCACAGCTGCCCCCTCCATGCCTAGCTCGTGGGCATGAGTAAGAGCAGCAGATTTGTACGCGACCTCCCTCAGTTTTTCATAATCGTCGTAGTAGAGCAACGCTATGGGCGCGACCCTCATGGCTCCGCCGTTGCCCAATGAGCCCAAGCCGCCGTAGAGCCTCTTAGCAGCTTCAGACCACGGAACCCCCGACAGTATCATCTTGAAGACTTTAAGTGGGCCTGGTCCGTAACCTCTCCACGGCTCTCTTTGCCAGTTGCGTATGAGCGTCCAAATCATATGTTCTTCGTTGAAGCCCTTACACTCGATGAGCGACTCAGCAATGCCTATCATCATGTGAGTGTCGTCTGTCCACCTGCCAACGAACTCCGCGCACACTGAAGCAACCTCATTAATGAATAGCCCCTCATACTTAGAGCCTAGGGCATCACCTATGGCGCAACCTAGCATGCACCCAACAAACTTGGACTCCACAACTCCACCTCGCTCAAACCCTGCTCTAGTTTGCACGGTGAGGTGAAAAGCCTTTCGAGCATTAAAATGCGCTCCGGGCCTCAGTAAAAGCTCGCTGACTTGTCGACTTAGCTCATGGATCAAGCCGTGAGAAACGCTTAAAATGCCCTTCGTAGGGTCCTTCTTACTAAGCAGTGGTCAGACTTGGGCTCCTTCAAGGCGATAGCGACGTCCTTGCCACTGCTTCTAGCGGTCTTACTGATAGCCTCTTTGATGACCAATGACGTCAGCTTATGGACTCTGTGGAGCAGGTTTGGAGACGAGGAATTTTACATGGTCGTAGCGGTCGTCCTGTACTACTTCTTGCCCAGACCTCAACAAGGCCTTGCGCTGGTGATAGCCGTGCTTCTTTCTGGGTCACTTAACATGGCTTTGAAGTACGCCTTTAACTTGCCGAGACCGCCTAACCCCCTCGTAGAGGTCTCAGGACCGAGCTTTCCGAGCGGACACGCGCAAGTATCATCGTCCTTTTGGTCGAGCTTATCTCTCCTGGCGAAGAAAGCTATAGTCACAGTTATATCAGGGCTCATGATCGTGGGGATCTCCTTGAGCAGGGTCTCCCTGAGGGCACACAACCCAGTCGATGTAGTAGTTGGCGCCTTGATAGGATGTGCCGTGGGATGTGCGTCTTACTTAACCCTCAGACATTACACTAAGAGGAGATCCTTTGCTGGCTACTACGTAAGCGCAGGAGTTGCCGTGGCACTGTCGACCTATAACTTTATGGCGTTCGAGGCCGATCCCGGTTCTTCGATGGCCCTCTTAGGGCTAAGCTTAGCGGCTTTGACGGCCTTACCTATTTTGAAGAGTGTAGAGCCCGTCAAGTCCTCGATCCTCTTTAAGGGCTTTGTCAGCGCTATCTCTGTAGCGTTGTTGTCAGTAGTCCATACGGCGACAAGGGGTTATGTCCCTTACGCTAGGTTAGCTTGCTTCTACGCGGCTGGCCTGTGCTTGTTTTTGATGTCTTTAGCCTCACAAGCCCTCTTAAAGAGGCCTTGGTTGAGCTATGTGCGTGCAAGTGGTTAATAAGCTTTAACGAAGGAAGAAGTCCAAGACTCCTTAGAAAATGCGGCTTTTAAGTGCACTGGGGCGTTTACTCCACCTTATTTAGCATGGCTGAAAGTCGTTTTAAACAAGACGCGATAAAAGCGCTAAATCGGCAGTAGCCGGATTCATAACTGCTCAGCCCTTTACTTTCTCATCAGCTTGTATGGTTAGAGTCGAGTTATGCGAAATAGCTTTGCCTTTGCCCCCCTACGTGAGGTGAGGAAATAGGCGAGTTTTGGTCAAGGATTAGACTTAGTAAGTCCTAGACTTATGTCCCACCTGCGGTGAAGGAGTTTGAGGGCCGCTCTACTCTATGGCCCCCGAGACCTACGCATTGAAGAGCTTGAAAAGCCGACCGTGCCTGAGGATTGGGCGCTCATAAAGACAGTTGCCGTAGGCATCTGTGGCACCGACAAGGCCTTCTACACGGGCACCTATAAGCTCTTCAAAAAACCTCTCGTGCCGGGCCACGAGGTAGTAGGAGAGGTCGTCAAACCGCTTGGCCTGCAAGGTAGGCTGGTCGTGTCTGAAATAAACTTTCCATGCTGGCAATGCGAGGTTTGCAGGGAGGGACTTTATGTCCACTGTCCCCATAAGAAGACCCTCGGGATAGACTTCGACGGCGGGATGGCCGAGTACTTCATAGCCCCGCTAAGCGCCCTTCACGTGACAGATTTAGACCCCTTGGCCGCGGTGGTTGTGGAACCTTTGGCCGCAGTCATAAACGCTCTCAATCAGTTCCCTCTTTCGCCCAACGCTCTAGTTGCTGTCTTAGGTTCGGGGAACCTCGCGCTGTTGACCCTCCAGCTCCTGAAGTTCATGGGCTTTAAGCCCGTAGCCGTAATCAGAAGGGAAAGCAAGAAAAGGAGATACGTCGAAGACTTAGGGGTTGACGTAGTCGAATTAGAGGACGTCGAAGACTTCGTAAGGAGGAGGACGTCGCTGGGACTGGGCTTTCACGCGGTTTTTGAAGTTACGGGATCCTCACAAGGACTCAACGTAGCGATTAAGCTCGTTAGACCACGCGGCCTAGTTTACTTAAAGTCCACGCCGGGATCGCCTTTCGTCGTCGACATGACCAACGCTGTGGTGAAAGAGGTCAGAGTGCTGGGTAGTAGGTGCGGATCCAGTAGGGACTTCGAGAGAGCGATAGAGTTGCTCAAACTAAACGCCGTTAGGCCTATCGTTACGAGAGTGGTGAGAGGCCTTGAAAGCGCTAAAGACGCCTTCGAATATGCAATCGAGCCCGAGGAGGTTAAGGTCGTTGTAAGGGCAACTGACTAGCCATTCTCCTCTAATGACGTCCTCGGATCCTCCGTCAGCTCTCCTCTCCTAATCGCTCGGATATCATATTCGGCTATCCTGTCGACCATGCGATTGAAGAGTATTTCGGCCAACTCCTCGGCAAAGCGCCTATCCTCTTTGAGCGCCTCAATTAACAGGCTCTTAAGTTCCTCGGCAGACGTGCTCTCACCCTCGTTCAGTGCTAGAGGCACTAACTTGGCTTATAAGCTCACTCAGCGAGATCGCCTAGATGCTCGTCGAGGTGCGTTGTTGAGTAGTAGCCCCTTCCAAGAAATTAATGGACTGAGGTTAAAGGCTTAGAAATCCTTATTTCATCCCGCGTTTTATGACGACCGGGGGCGTCTGGTTGAGCGGAGACATCTGTGAGGAACGAGAAAGGCTCAGGTTGGTCATCGACAAGCTGAATAGAGCTAAGCTAGAGCTATTGGGCATCCTCAAGGCCTTGCCCCTCTCTGAAGAGGAGATGGACGAAGAGGTCAAGAGGGCTGTCGAAGAGGCTAGGAGAGAGCTGAAAGCTCGCAAGTGATCGCCGACCGGCTCAAGCTATCGCCAAAGCATGTTTTATGTTATTGGCCACCTCCGGTAGGACCTCGGCGACCTTGTCCTACAAGAACATATCCACTATGGGTGTCGTACTTGGCTTGGCGTTCGCTTCGATTACGACACCGCCCCGCCTTTTAACCATGTAGGGCAAGTGAGCAGCCGGTATGACCTCGTGTCCATGATCAAAATTGCATCAGCACGGCTACAGGGCTTGACAACTAACTTCCAAGAATCTCCCGATGGGGATTCGCCGAACAGACTATGTCTGGTCCCGACAAGCCACCACGGTTAGACGCTTTAGAGGCATCTCGTGCTGTGGTCCTTTGAGCTCTTGCCTAAAGCTGTATTTCGTGCACCCCACTCTTCGAGTTTTGTCACAAAGCTCAACAACGTCACGTGGGCTCCGCTAGCCGACGTAGTCCATCGACATTCCGCGCGGGTACGTATCTGACTACGTCTAAGCGCTCGAGCTACGCTA
Source organism: Candidatus Nezhaarchaeales archaeon (assembly GCA_036786905.1). Classification (GTDB taxonomy): domain Archaea; phylum Thermoproteota; class Methanomethylicia; order Nezhaarchaeales; family WYZ-LMO8; genus WYZ-LMO8. Next base: position 4,309 of record DAIQQE010000080.1, read on the forward strand.
GCGCCATCGGGCTTAAACTGGGCTAGGCGTCGAAGAACGTCTCCACACCTCAACTTATATCACTTCCAAGCGAGCCTAGGGATTTTGTGAAGGCTTCGGGTAGCTAGCTTCTCTGGCTTGTGCTTGAATTACAAAACGTCTTCGTCGCGAAATGTTGGTATAACGCCCTCGGCCAAAATGCCAGCACCCGTAAGCACCTCACGAAATTGAACCTCGATGTCGCCTCGATGTTGTGTTCCATAACTTCTTGGGCTATGAGGTGATGCAAGCTCATGTACTATAATGACGTAAACGAGGGGAAAGCCATGATGGATGTCAAAGGGCCTGCGTTGTCCTTAATCCTTAATATTAACTAAGTTGTTTGATTGATCGTTACGATCGTGGAGCAGCTCTCCTCTAGCGCTACAACCCGTGCGCGCTCTAAGGTTGTCACGAGCGCCGTGTAGATTTGTTCATATAACCTCACAAGTTTCTTATGATCATTATTTCATTTGATCATCTAAAGAGGAGCTCTTTAGGCGCCTACGAGATCAAGGCAAGGGTACCAAGGTTACCACACCTCCTCTTGACGATGTCATAAAACACCAAGAGAGACAACAGGTACCAACCATCGAGAGTGAAAACTATTTAACTTGCACCAATCGCTAAAGGTATGACTGTGAGGATGGAAGTGCAGTTGAGGGACTTAATTAAGGAGGTTGAAAGGGGGTTCATCGGAGAAGCCATAAAACTCGCTGAAGAGCTTCATAGAAAGGGCGAGAAGATCTTTGGCTTAATTTCGTGGAACATACCGGAGGAAGTAATATACGCCAGCGGTGTGATCCCCTTCAGGCTCTTTGGAGAAGCACAGTTGATCGAAAAGGCACACGCCTACTTGCCCTCTTGGAGTTGCAACTTTTCGAGGAGATGTCTAGAAACGGCCTTGAACGGTAAGTATGGCTGGCTCGACGGCCTTGTAGCCTCAAAACTGGAGGACACATACATAGCGCTATTCTACTTGTTAAGGCATGGCCTAAGGCCGAAGTTCTCGTACATGTTGCAAGTTCCTGTATTGAAGGGCGAGCTTTGCAAAGAGTATTTCACGAAGGAGATCTTAGGTCTCAAAAACAAGATAGAGAGGTTCTTAGAAAGGGCCGTGTCCGACGATGACATAAAGAGGGCCATTAGAGTGTACAATGAGAATCGTCGAATGCTCAAGGAGCTCTACGAAGCTAGGAAGAGGGAGGACTTTCCCTTAAGCGGAGCCGATGTAC
>DAIQQE010000081.1:0-5549 GCA_036786905.1 Candidatus Nezhaarchaeales archaeon
CCTTCAAGCCCAAGCCCTTGGCCACATCCGCGACGACCGTCTTGCCTGCCCCTGGCATGCCCGTCAAACATATCAGCTTACGCAAGACGTCCTCACCTCCTCACTCTCTCGAGGCCGTGCTCCCTCGTCCTTATGTAGACGTTGGACAAGCCCTCCTCTAGCGCCACTTGAGCCAGTTCTAAGAGCTCTTGCCTCGTGGGTGCCCTCACCCTCTTGAACGAGGGGTCGAGGAGGTCGGCCTCAGGTCTGAACTGCTGAATAACGAATCTCGCGACCCCACGGACCTTTTTCGCGACCTCTCTTACGTAATTAGCGCTACTGGTCACGCTCGGTACCGCGAGATACCTGGCCTCGACCTCTAAGCCAGACTTTAGGAGCAGGTCGAGGGACCTCTCGACGCTTCTCACCACGTCCTCTCCTCGACCCCGCAAGCCTATGACTTCTTCGTAGATCCCGGGTTCCAATGGCGCCTTCACGTCAATGGCTACTCTGTCGACGATCCCTTCTTGGAGGAGCTCGTTAAGTACGTGGGGCATAGAACCATTAGTGTCTATGCCGACGCTCAAGCCCACTTCCTTCAGCCTCCGACAGAGGCGCGCAAGCCCCTCTGGCTGCAAAGTACACTCGCCGCCCGTTATTACAACACCTTCGGTCAATGGCCTGCCCCTCAGGACCAGTTTTACTATCTCTTCGACCTCTAAGTGCTTACCATAATTTGGATCTACGAGCTTTCCGTTTTGGCAATAGGGGCACCTGAAGTTACATCCTGAGAAAAAGATAACGCTACATATCCTCGAAGGCCAATCGACCGTCGAGAGGTCAACGACACCACCGATCCTGACGCTGACCCTCTTTAAGTTGTCCATGTAAGGCACCAGGGGCCCTTAGAAATCTTTGGGAAAAACATTTTTCTTCTTTGCGCAAAGTAGGTTTGGAGGGTAGGCAATGCCACTAGTAGTCCCTGGAACCTCTTCTCCGTTGCTCGCACAACGATTGGCGGGCGTTTGCGGCTATCAAATTGCTAAGGTCGGCTATAGGGTTTTCCCCGACGGGGAGTCGTACGTGAGGGTGGAAGACGACCTCAAAGGAGAAGTGGCCGTCGTCGTTCAGTCTTGCCCTCCCCCTCAAGATAAGAGGATAATGGAGCTTTTGCAGTTAATCGATGCGTCCCTGAGGGCTGGGGCCTCGAAGGTTGTCGCCGTAGTCCCGTATCTCGCTTATTCTAGGCAAGACAAGGTCTTTTTACCTTACGAAGCGCTGAGCTCCAAGATAATCGCAAGGGCTATAGAGGCTGTCGGCGCTAGCTCCCTCGTAACCGTCAACGTTCATAGCGAGCTGGTACTGAGCTACTTTGAGAGGATAAGGGCCTTGAGCGTCGACGCCTTCCCCGAGATAGCCGATTACTTGGGATCGCTCGACTTGAAGGACCCTCTGGTACTATCGCCGGACAAGAAGCGGTACCCAGATGCGCAGAAGGTCGCCGAGCTAGTCAACGGTGAAGCAGCTTTCCTCGAGAAGAGGAGGGATCTCGAGACCGGCGAGGTGACGACCGAGGAGAGGGCACTGGTGATTAAAGGAAGGGACGTAGTGATAGTCGACGACATCATAAGCACCGGGGGCACGATAGTCAACGCTGCGAGAATAGTCTCCAAGGACAATCCGAGGAGGATAATAGCGGCATGCGTCCATGGCCTCTACGCCGCCAATGCCCTCGAAAAGCTTGCGGCCGCTGGAGTTAAGGAGGTAATAAGCACGGACACTATAGAGAGCCAGACGTCGAGGGTCACAGCAGCGAAGACGATAGCTAGCGCCGTTAGAGACCTAGTGGAGGGTTAGGCTTGTCCTCAAACCTTATTCGGTGCTTCATAGCCATAGACGTGGACGACCCCGAGATAGTGGGCAAAATAGTTGACATACAGAGAGAGCTAGGAGCCGAGGGCTCGAAGATAAAGCCGGTGGAGCCAGAGAACCTCCACTTGACCCTGTTTTTCTTGGGGGAACAGCCGCCCAAGGTAGTTGAAAGGGTCCAGGAGGCCATGGCAACCTTAAAGTTCAAGCCATTTGTAATGAGGCTTCAAGGGCTGGGGGCCTTTCCATCGCAAGAAAGGCCGCGCGTGATATGGATCGGCGTGACGCAGGGGTTCGAAGAGGTTCAGACGATATACAAGGCCTTGAGGCCCAAGCTACAGGCGATACCCTTGCGACTCGAGCCTGAAGAAGAGTTCGTCCCACACATAACGATAGCAAGGGTGAAGTTCTCTGGCTACGCGTTGAGGAAGGTGATTGCGAACTTGAAGGACGTGGACCTAGGGCTCCAAGAGGTCAAAGCTGTGAGGCTCAAGAAGAGCACTTTAACTCCGAGGGGCCCGATATACGAGACCCTCTATGAAGTGAGAGGGTGATTCGAAGATCCATGAACAATGAGTTGTTGGAAAAGCTCCTCGCCGAAGTGTTGGAGGAGCTCTCCCCAAAGGACTATGAACGCAGAAAAGTGGATCAGATAGTCCGCTCGTTTATAACGAGGATATACGATGTCTGTAGGGAGCTGAACGTGAATGCAAGGCCCGAGGTTCAAGGCTCTATAGCTAAGGACACTTGGATCAGCGGCGACAGGGACATAGACATCTTCATAGTCTTCCCAAAGGCGATCCCTGTCGACAAGGTTAAGACCTTGGGCTTCGAGATAGCGAAGAGGGCCGCCGGGAACAACTACATAGAGTGCTATGCCGAGCACCCCTACGTGAGGGCTTTCGTGGACGGTTACGCCGTCGATATAGTCCCATGTAGCGAGTTCGACCCCAAGAGCCAAAGACCCCTGACGTCGGTCGACAGGACCCCTTTGCACACACGCCTCATAAACGAGAGGTTTGACGATAGGCTGAGAGCTGAAGTCCGATTACTCAAGGGCTTCTTGAAGGGGATAGGCGCCTATGGCGCTGAGATAAAGGTGTCTGGCTTCTCGGGCTACCTCTGCGAGCTCTTGGTACTGCACTACGGCTCCTTCTTAGAGGTCTTGAGGAGCGCTAGGTCTTGGAGGCCCTTCTCGACGGTCATAGATGTGGCCAAGCACTATGAAGACCCGAAACGAGCGCTTAAGCTGTTCAATAGCCCCTTGGTTGTCGTGGACCCTGTCGACAAGAACAGGAACGTTGCTGCGGCCCTATCTCTTGAAAAGCTTTCCCTCTTCACGCTCGCCTCCGCTCTCTTCCTTTTGAAGCCGAGCAAGCTATTTTTCGAGCCTGAGGAGCGCCTGCTAACCGAGGCGACGAAGGAGGATCTAGGGGGCTACATAGGTAAGAGCAAGACGACGCTTCTCGCCATAGCTACGACTCTAAAGCCGTCCCCGCCAGACATCCTGTGGGGGCAGATAAAGCGCTCGTGTAACGGCATCGTGAAGCTATTGGAGCAAGAGGGTTTCAAGGTTCTGAGGTGGTCGGCTTGGTCGGACGACGAGAGGGAGGTGGTGCTCTTGGTCGAGCTCGAAAGCAGCGCGATAACCCCAACGATCAAGCACTTGGGCCCGCCGATCACGTCCGTCGAAGACGCCGTCAGGTTCGTGCAGAAGCATTACCTCTCGTCCTCAACTGTGGCAGGGCCCTACGTCGAGGGCGACAGATTGGTCGTGTTGACTATAAAGAGGGCGAGTGACGCCGTCTCGTTCATCAAGGACAACGTCCATAGGGCGGAGCTAAGTAAAGACTTTGCCGAGGCCCTGAAAGAGGAGCTTCGCGTGCTTCTAAATGAAGAGGTCCTCGAAGCATGCAAGGGGAAGAGGAGTGAGTATAGGCGCTTCTTAAAGTCCTTCTTGAGGGGCTCTCCGCATTGGCTGGAAGTGCTACGCTCCTAGCCATCGATGAGGGCTTCGCGGACCAACGCCTCTACTATTTGTTGTGCTTTCCAAAGCCCAGTGAGGAAGAACTTAGGCGAAGGCTTCGACAGCTGAGCTTTCTTGGAGTAACGGGGATTTTGCTCGACGGCCCTCAGAATGTCGATGGGCTCAGGGTCTTGGGCAAGGGGTGTGACAGCATAGTAGTCAAGGCCTTAGCGAACGGCGTGCTAGTGGCACTTAAAATCAGGAGGGTCGACTCTCACGTCAAGACGTTAATTGCTGAGGGCGAGAACCAGTTGTTGGCTAATAGCGTTGGGGTCGGGGCCAAGATCCACCGCTTCAGCGAGGACTTCATTGTGATGGACTTGGTTGAGGGACAGCACATAGATGTATTCGTTGGGCTAGCCGACGAGGTCAAGGTCAGGAGGGTTGTGGTCGACTTATTGAAGCAGTGCAGGAGGCTTGACGTCATAGGTCTAGACCATGGAGAGCTCTCGAGAGCTCATAGACACGTAATCGTAAGGCCCTCTCTCGAGCCCGTGATAATGGACTTCGGTAGTTCGAGCAGAAGCAGGAGACCGGCCAACGTGTCCTCCCTCTTCAGCTACCTCTTCTTGTCCAAGACGGAGATCTCAACCGTTGTACGGAGGAAATTGGGGGCATCCTTTAAAGACGAAGAAGTCATTAGAGTCTTGCGAGAATACAAAAGAACCCTAACCGAAGACTCTTTCACAAGGGTGCTAAGCTTCGTGGTGTCGAGCGAAATAGAGATAAATAGCCTTTCTAAACTCCAACCTTAAGGAGGGGGCCGTAGTCTAGCCTGGACTAGGATGCCAGCCTGGGGAGAAGTCCCCAGCTTCACAGAACGCTGGTGATCGGGGGTTCAAATCCCCCCGGCCCCATTACCTCGCTCTATAATTCTCTTTGCTTGGTCAATGATCTTCTGTGCCACTTTCGGCCCTATCTTCGGCAACTTCATCAACTCAGCGGGCTCGGCCTCTGCAACGTCCTTGAGCCCCTTGTATCCGTGCCGATATAGGATTCGGGCCCTAACTCTCCCTATGCCCTCAAGTTGTAGCAACTCCAACAATTCCTCTCTGACCCCCCACCTTATCCTAGGGACTAGGACGCCGAGCTTCTGAGCGTGAACGGCAAAGCCCATCACCTTTGCTATTTCGCTGGCCGCATGGCATATCCACTCAGCCACTTGGGTCAGGGCGTATATGTCCCCTGGTCCGACGTCATACCTCAACACCACGTCATTTTCGGGGGTCTCGTTTATCCAGTCGTATAAGAGGAGAGCCGTCTTGGCCTCGGACATTACTGTAACCAAGTCTTCGTCTTCGTCTTGCAAGAACTCGTCGCTCTCTAGGATTAAGGAGGCGAGCTTCTCCCTCTCCCCTCTCTTGACGTGGAGCTTGGGTAGCTCGGGGACCTTACATATTAAGTGCAAGTACTTGAGAATGGCCTCCTTTTTAAGCCTCCTCAAGTACCTCAGCAGTATGACCGCGGACAGCGGATCTACGTAGAGCTCCGACACTCTATGGCCGAGCTTCGTTGCCCTCAGCACACTCCCTTCGACGACGATGAAGCCCTCTCTCTCCAAGAACTTCAGAACCCCCTTGACGGTGAGCATAGCGCCGAGAGGTGTGAACTGATGGGCGTAGAAAGTCTTCGATATGAAGTCGTGGACGTCATCTAATGTCGCCCTATCCATCGA
>DAIQQE010000082.1:0-5513 GCA_036786905.1 Candidatus Nezhaarchaeales archaeon
CTTCTTGGCCACGACGAACCTACCGCTCGCGCTCATGTGCGTGAACCTCATCGCCAAGAAGCCTTTGATTGGAGGAAAATAGGCTTGGGGCCGTCTGGTCTGTTATGGGCGGCTCGCCCGTCAGGGGACGGGACGATAAAGGGGGGGGTGTTTTTCCCTTCTTCTCCGTCACAGACGAGCTTTTTGGCGTCAATGCCCATGTCAGGGGTCATGCCTCACGCGAGCTCTTCCTCTGTCCTCCTCCTCTTCACGGCCCTATCGAATACTATCCAGTTCCTGTACCACTCCTCGTTCTCCTTCTTGAGGAGCTCTAGTATCATGCGCGTGAGCTCTCGGGCCGATACCTCCGAGGCGCCCTTCTCCAACAACCTCGCCTCGACTATTTTGGCTATCTTCCTCGCGGCCTCGACAGTCGCCCCCGACTTGAGGCAGCTGACGACTATTTTCTCGGGGATGAACTCTTCTTTAGAGCCGTCCCTTTTAACTACAGTTATGGCCAAAGCTGCCCACCATAATATCACTACACTAAACGAGGCTAAAAGCTTAGATGTGAGGGACCTAGCGCATGAGGTGTCAAATTCTACTAGCGCTGACCACGGGCCTCACTCTCGTAGGCGGGCTACGGCGCTATGGCGGTATGTGCTCCGGCCTCCTCACGACCTTCATCTTTATGGCGCCTTGCTTGCAACCGACGACGCAGACGCCGCAGCCGAAGCACTTGTCCTCGTCGACGGCCGCGTGCTCGCCTAGCGTTATGGCGTTGAAGTGGCACCTCTGCACGCAGAGGCCGCAGGCCACGCAGAGGTCCTCGTCGACGTAAGCTACGTAGCGGCTCTTCTCCAAGAAGGCCGATACCGGCACCCCCGAGTGCTTCGACGCCAAGAAGTTCTCGCAACAATCGCTGCAGCAGTTGCAGTTCACGGTCACGGTCCTGTCGACGATCTTCGCCGTGTTCGGCCACGTGTGGATGAGGCCGTCTTCCTCCATCCTCTCTATCAGCTCTATGGCCTCGTCGACGCTCAGCTCTATCCCGGAGCCCCTCTCTATGACGTACTCGGCCCCCCTGCCTACCTGAACGCACTTCCAAGTCTTCTCGTCCTCGACGAGCTCCTTGGTGTACCGGCAGCCGTCGCCGGCAAAGCGCGTGACGTTCCTGCAAGAGCAGGGGACGACGGCTATCTTCTTCTGAGCCCTCATCATCTCGACTATGTTCTCGCACGGGAGGACCCCCGGCAAGTCCTTTATCGCGTTGTAGGCCGGCACGACCCTCCCAAACTTAATGCCCGTGGCGGCGAAGAACTCTCCTACGACTCTGTGGGCCTCCCTCTCGCCGAACTCCTTCCAGAGCCTCGCGTACTCTGGGTCCCTCATGTGCTTCGAGGCCAGGGTGGCGTCGTGGAGTTGGACTATGTTCCTGACCAGCCTGTAGTAGTTCCTCTCCTTAAAGTCCTTAGGTATTGCGACCCCCTTTCTGAAGAGGCCTTCGAGCACCTCCTCGACCCTCGACTTGTCCATGGAGAGCCTCTCTGCTATTTCGTCGACCGAGCCCGGCAGAGCCGTCGCGATCCTCGCCTCTTCTGGCGTCATCAAATGCTCCAATATCTTTCTCAAGAGCTCGGAGCTCGGGAACCCCAACCTCTCCATCAACTCTTCGTAGTGCACGATTAACACTTGCCCATCCAAGGAGTTATAAGCTGCGCGACCGCTGTGGCGGCGCTTTGCCAGCGCGGACTCGCGCTTCTCGGGCGACGGCGTTGAGGTCAGTTAAAGATCGTCTCTCGCCATTTGAGCAGGAGGATTGAGGGTCACGCATATCGACGTCTAGCCCTTGACGTAGGGTCCGTGCGAGTCAGCTGGTCTAAGACCTCAAGAAGGCGAGGGGAAGTCAAGCACCTTGCCCGTCTCCTCGTCAACCTCGTATCCCTTGAAGTCCTTGACGAGGTCTCGAACCAGCTCGCTGAACCGATGGACGAGCTTCTTGACAACCTCCTTATCCAAAGAGTCCTTCCTGACGATGATGTCGTACCTCTCGCGGCCTATCGGCGTGAAGGCCAGTCCGTACCTCTCTGCCGCGTACCTGACGGCCACCCCCACGTCCACCACCGACTTGGAGACCAAGTGCGCGACTGCCTCGTGGGTCTTGACCTCGAAGTTGTAGCCCATGACCATTCGCTTCAGATCCTCTAGATCGACCCCCCTCCTCTTGGACTCCTCCTCTAGCAGCAAGTCCACGAGGACCCTGGTGCCGCTCCCCGGGTTCCTGTTGACGAACCTAAAGCCCTTGTCCACGATGTCGCCCATTGAAGACACTGAGAGTCCCTTCCTGTGCACGAAGCCCACCTCGCGCAGGTAGCCCCTGATCAGCACCACGCCCCTCAACCCCATCCTCTCCACGTGCGGCACGTTGTACTCCCTAGTCTCGGGGTCCAAGAGGTGCGCTCCGGCGACGTCGGCCACCCCGGCCTTCAGGGCCTGCAGGCCAGCCGTGCTGCCGACGTTCAGCACGCGAACCCTCTCCCTAGACGCGATTGCGTCTAATACGCGCTGGAGCAGGGGGTCGTGGCTCCCGATCACGTTGACCTCGTACGGCCTCCAGAACGGGCTCACCAAGACCTTCAGCTCGGAGCCCGCGGGCGCGTACTCGACGCTCTCGGGCACGACCACGTAGCCGTCGACCAAGCTGAGCGCCGAGATGCCCCCGCTGTGCCTCGGCAAGGGGTAGGCCGTGGTGAGCCCTCCCCTCTCGACCAAGATCGCTGGGACGAAGACCCTCATGCCCGGCTCCCCCCTGAGCGGCGTGGACGTCCTCGCGACGACGTACTTGTGCTCGTAGCCCCTAAGGCCTTGGAGCTTGGCCAGGATCGGCAAGAGGTACAGGTTCACGGTCAAGAAGCACGAGAGTGGGAAGCCGGGCAAGCTCAGCACTATCTTGTCTCGATGAACGGCGACGGCGAGGGGCCTGCCGGGCTTCTCCCTGACCCCGTGGACTATCAGGCCCGGGTCGAGTCTCGACAAAACCCTGTACGTGAGGTCCTCGAGGCCGGCAGAGGTCCCCCCTATCGTGACCACGAGGTCGTTCTCCTCTATGGCCTTCAAGAGCTTCCCCTCCAAGTCCCTCTCGTCGTCCAAGGCCCTCTCGTAGATCCTTGGCTCGGCGCCCATCATCTTAGCGTACCCGTAGACCAAGTAGGAGTTCGAGTCGTAGAGGCAACCGTACTCCAGCTCCTCGCCGGGGCTCCTGAGCTCATTGCCCGTGGGCAGTATCCCGACCCTCGCCGGCCTATACACGTAGACCCTATCGATGCCTAGAGCGGCTAGCAGGGAGGCGAGCGAGGGGGTCAGGACCTCTCCCTTCCATGCCGCCACCTCTCCTTCAGCGAAGTCGGAGCCCGCTTGGTCGACGTTCTCTCCTCGAGCCACGCTCTTGTAGAAGACCACGTAGCCCCCCTCGACGCTGGTGTACTCGACGGGCACTACGGCGTCTGCTGGATGGGGCACAGCAGCCCCCGTCGAGACCTCTACGCAATCGCCCCTGCCGATGCTGATTGACTTGAACTCGCCAGCCGACAAGCGGCCCACGAGCCTCAGCCTCTTGGGCCTGTCCTCGTAAGCTCCCGCGAGGTCGTCGCTCATCACGGCGTAGCCGTCCATGAGGGCCCTAGTGTAGGGCGGGTAGTTCGTCTTAGCGTAGACGTTGCGGCTGAGGACCCTCCCTATCGCCTCTGCCAAGGATAGCTCGACCTCCTCCAGCGGCCTCAGCGGTCGATAGCTCTCGATGATCGGTATGACGTCGTCTACCGAGACTAATCGGCGATATATCTTGCGCTCGGGCAAGCTAGGCCACCGGCTTGTAGAGGCTCACCTCGACCTCGCACCCCTCGTCGAAGCCCTCTACGTCCTCCGGCACCTCCACGAAGCCATTGCCCTTTAAGAGGCTCGCGAGCGCCCCGGAGCCCCCGCTCATTATCGGCTCCGCGTAGAGCTTGCCGTCCCTCTCTTGAACCCTTACCCGGACGAGGCCCTTGAGGCCAGACTTTACCGTCACCCTGCGGGTCAAGATTGCCCTGACCTTTGGGTAGTCCGGAAGCTCGAGGCCCACGCCCCTCAACAAGGGCTTGAGCACGTACTCCAGCGTGGACATCGCGGCCACGGGGAGTCCGCTCAGGGCTAGTATGGGCTTGCAGTCCTTTACCGCCAAGCAAGCGGTCTTGCCGGGTTGGATCGCAAACCCGTGCACGAGGTGCTCCGGCTCCGCCATTTTTATGGCCTTGATGGTGTAGTCGTGCCCTCCGACGGAGGTGCCGCCTATGAGTATTGAGAGGTAGGAGACGTCGTCCCGCTCAAGCCACTTGAGTATCTCGTGGACGTCATCGCCGACCATTGACGTCTCGCTCACTGCAATGCCGTGCCACTTCAACCACGCACTCACGAAGACGTGCGTGAAGGGCCGGAAGTACGAGCCACTCACGATCTCGTCCCCAACGCTCAAGACCCTCGCCCTGAGATCAAAGACCTTGACCTCTTCGATGCCCTCGACCACGAGAGCGGCCAAGGCCTGAGGCGTGATCCTAGACCCTCTGCGGACTATCACCAAGCCCTCCTCGTACTCCTCGCCGGGTAGCGACACGTTCTCGTACTTGGCCAAGCTCTTCAAGACGAGGACCCTATCTCCCTCCTCGACGGCGTCCTCTATGGGCACTACGGCGTCGGCGCCCTCTGGCAAGAAGGCACCGGTCTCCACCCTAACGGCAGTGCCAGGCCCTAGGGTCATGTCGATGTCCATCCCGGGCCTGAGCACCCCATCGATCAGCCTGAGGGGCACCGGGGAGAGGGGCGAGGCCCCCTCTACATCGCACACGCGGACGGCGTAACCGTCCATAACCGATTTGGGCTTGGGCGGGAGCCTGAAGCTGGAGAGAACGTCCTCGGCAGAGTACCTGCCCAGAGCCTCCTCCACTGAGACTCGAACCTCGCGAGGGGGATGTAAGTGTTTGAGGGCCCCAGGCAAGGCGTCTGAGACCCTATTAAGTCCCCTCACTCGTCACCCACCCGCTCGAGCCGAAGGTCGATGGGCTATCCGGACTTCGATTCACATCTTAATTAGCAAAGCCTGGGCTTTAAGCATAGAGATCTCATGCCCTGCCCGACGACGTCGCGGTGTCGCGATTTCCTCGAGGCCCGACTCCAGTTTCAGACCTCGGGCCTCTAGATCGAGGGGCTCTTCGGCGACCCGAGCGGGTCGATCCTCCACGCTAAGGCGCTACATAGATCGGCGATCGGAACCCGATGTTTTGCGGTCTTAATCAGCGTTGACGTAATTACTTTCTACGAGACGTCTACAATCGCCCTTTTGTTGTTCTGCTAAAAGAAGAACAATAAAAGTTTTATTGTTCTGCTCACCATATGCAGAAAATGACTTGAGACCCGTGAAAAGGCTTTTATCCTCCGCTATGTTCTTACAAATGATGCATGGAGCAACCCGGCGGTAGGGTCGCCGGAGCCCTAATGTTCGT
>DAIQQE010000083.1:0-5450 GCA_036786905.1 Candidatus Nezhaarchaeales archaeon
GCCGAAGCTTACGACTTGGATCCCAAGCTCGTCGATCGTGATGTCGGTTATCAATGGCTCTATTAGGCCCTTCTGGACGACCAAATCCGCCACCACTCTCGACAAGGGCTCGCCGAAATCCCCCAATAACTCGAGCTCTACGGCCCCTTCCATCACGTACGCCTCACTTACCGATGAGGCCTCCTCGACTTTGTGCACCTTAAAGGTGCCAGAGGGCCAGAGGCCTAACTCCTTCGCGACGCCTTCATCGACTACTATGCAAGGCCTGGGACTCTCAGCGCCGCTGTTGGCCAAGACCGTGACTTCAACGCTTCGACAGCTCCTCCTCGACCTGACCCTCACCTTCACCCTCACGACCAACGAACTCACCTATTTCCTCTCTCAAAACCCACCTACCGAGCTTTACCCTGTAATCTTCAAGGCCTCCTCTCTCGCACAGCCTCTTGAAGAGGCCTTCGGAGATCGAGATCTTCCTACCCACTTCGAGCCCCCAAAGTAGAGCAGTCCAACGTCATTATATAGCTTACCGCTAAAGGTCTCTAATCTACGTACTTGCCGAACCTCTCTATTAGCTGGTGCCTGTCGACCACGGTCACGTTGTCAAATATCGTTCCCTTGGACTCTCTCAGCCTTAACACGTCGATAAGCCTCCTATATCTCCCGCCAGCTAGCCCATTCGCTATTATAGCCGCTCCCTCGGCGGCCTGCTTGGCTACCTTACCGAGTCCTTCGAGCACTAGCACACGGGGTTTATCGCGAAGCGAGCTGAAGATATCTTCGAACCTCCTCTCTAAGTCCTCGACGAGGGCTGGAATCCTCGAGAACCTGCCGCTGAGGTATATGGCGCTCGGCCTCGTAGAGGACAGCAAAGCGAGCACGTCCTTAATCGCTGACTCGACCAACAGCTCGTAGCCGGCCGACGCGCTCCTCGCGAGCTCCTCCACTGGAACCCTGAACGGATCCGAGCCCGACAGATACGCCGCGCCGCCCCTGAACAAGAGCTCCTTGGTGAACTCCACTGTGTTCGCCACGGCGTATGCCAGCTCGCCGTCTATGAAGCCTAGCCCCAAATACCCGGGGAAGCCAGCGGTCCCGGCGACGGCGTCGACTATCTCTCCGTTCCTGACGGCTAGGGCCGACGTATACGCAAACCCCATCTCAAGCGCCACGAGGTTGACCTTGCTATAGTCGATCCCGAAGAGCTCCGCGTGCCTCGCTATCGCCAGCGCGGCCGTGTACACCTTATCCGAGGTACCCATGTCGATCCTGTTAGCCTTCCTGTGAGCTGGCACGGTCGGCAGTTGCACGACCCCTGGCGTGAAGTACGTCTTGTCGCTCAGCTTCGAGTCCTCCTTGAGCAACTTCAGCAACTTCCTCAAGCCGATTATCCTGAGCCTCCTCTTGACGTCATTCTCCGTAACGAAGGTCGCCAGGGCTATCTCCTCGTCGCTGGCCTCTTTGGCCAGCTTTAGGGGGATGCCGTAGCCGCTCGAGGCAACTATGGCATCGACGTGGTACTTCTCGTCGATCTCCCTCAAGCGCTTCACGACCATGTGGGGGTCCCTGACCATTTCCTCCCTCGGGATCGCCTCGTCGACGAAGACCTCTCCAGTCTCGTCGTCGAAGCCGAAGACGTCGTAGCTCTTCGTGCCGCTGTCCGTGCCTAAGGCCCTAACCAACCTCGACCACCTCCAACCCTTTATTTCTGCCCTTGGCAATAAACACGTCCCCTCCTCCGTGATCGCTTAGGAGCCTCTTGAGCTCCTCGACGAGCTTCAAGGCCTCGTCCTCTCTATCCAATATGCCGTAGAACGTGGGGCCCCACGAGGACTGGCAGGCGCCGTACGCGTACTTGAGCATCACCTCAATGCCCTTGTCGACTATCGGGTCGCAGTACACCCCTCCTTGGTACCTCTGCCACACGAGCCCCAGCCTCCTGTTGAACTCCGTTAGCGCCTCCCCGAAGCCTATCAAGTCCCCCTCGACGAAGCTGGGTATGATCTTCATGAGCACCAGCCTAGATAGGTAAGACGCTTCCTCGCTACTCATGGACACCTCCCGCAAGATGCCCTCCTCTCTGCTAGCGCGGAGCTCAGCGATCCTCTTTCGAGGGGCCTCCGGTACGGCTATTACGAAGAGCCAGTCGTCCGGCACCTCGCCCCTGAAGATGAGCGGGGGCACGGACTTCTCCACGAGGTCCTTCCTGAAGCCGCCTTCAACTATGAAGCCCCCCAGCTTGCAGGCATACAGCCCGAGAGCCGTCAAGAGCCCTCTTCTGATCATAAAGGCTACGTCTTCGATTTTGAGTCCAAGTCCGTGCATCTCCGCAATGCCCAGCCCGATTGATAGGCCGAGCGTCGTTACGTACCCCAAGCCGATGTACTCGGGGAAGCGCTCCCTGACGACTACTCTGACGCCCCTTAGGTCAAAGCCCTTCACAACGATCCTCGCGAAACGCTCTGCGAAGGGGTCGTTTGCCTCAACGACGCTTGACTCTTCGATGTCCACGACGAGCCTCGGGCGGTCGATAGCAAAGCCCACGGTACCGTACAGCCTGCCCAAGCCGCCGTTTAGATCCATGTTGCCCGCATGCAGGTGGGCTGGAGCTATTACTCGCACGCGCCTCATGACGAAGCCCTCTCGTTAAACGAGACCGATAGTGGACAGGCCTTACCTCTCTCAGGCCTTGCCCTTTTACGTGTTTCGCGCTCGAGGCTTAGCCTTTAAAGGCTAAGCCTCGAGCGCGAAACACGTAAAAGGGCAAGGCCTGAGAGAGGTAAGGCCTGTCCACTATCGGTCTCGTTTAACGAGAGGGCTTCGTCATGAGGCGCGTGCGAGTAATAGCTCCAGCCCACCTGCATGCGGGCAACATGGATCTAAACGGCGGCTTGGGCAGGCTGTACGGTACCGTGGGCTTTGCTATCGACCGCCCGAGGCTCGTCGTGGACATCGAAGAGTCAAGCGTCGTTGAGGCAAACGACCCCTTCGCAGAGCGTTTCGCGAGGATCGTTGTGAAGGGCTTTGACCTAAGGGGCGTCAGAGTAGTCGTCAGGGAGCGCTTCCCCGAGTACATCGGCTTGGGGTACGTAACGACGCTCGGCCTATCAATCGGGCTGGGCATTGCGGAGATGCACGGACTTGGACTCAAAATCGAAGACGTAGCCTTTATGATCAGAAGAGGGCTCTTGACGGCTCTCGGGCTGTATGCCTGCAAGCTGGGGGGCTTCATAGTTGAAGGCGGCTTCAGGAAGGACCTCGTGGAGAAGTCCGTGCCCCCGCTCATCTTCAGGGGCGAGGTGCCGGACGACTGGCTCTTCGTAATAGCCGTACCGGAGGCCCCTCGAAAGAGGATCGCTGAGCTCCGCGCTAGCAGAGAGGAGGGCATCTTGCGGGAGGTGTCCATGAGTAGCGAGGAAGCGTCTTACCTATCTAGGCTGGTGCTCATGAAGATCATACCCAGCTTCGTCGAGGGGGACTTGATAGGCTTCGGGGAGGCGCTAACGGAGTTCAACAGGAGGCTGGGGCTCGTGTGGCAGAGGTACCAAGGAGGGGTGTACTGCGACCCGATAGTCGACAAGGGCATTGAGGTGATGCTCAAGTACGCGTACGGCGCCTGCCAGTCCTCGTGGGGCCCCACGTTCTACGGCATATTGGATAGAGAGGACGAGGCCTTGAAGCTCGTCGAGGAGCTCAAGAGGCTCCTAAGCGATCACGGAGGAGGGGACGTGTTTATTGCCAAGGGCAGAAATAAAGGGTTGGAGGTGGTCGAGGTTGGTTAGGGCCTTAGGCACGGACAGCGGCACGAAGAGCTACGACGTCTTCGGCTTCGACGACGAGACTGGAGAGGTCTTCGTCGACGAGGCGATCCCGAGGGAGGAAATGGTCAGGGACCCCCACATGGTCGTGAAGCGCTTGAGGGAGATCGACGAGAAGTACCACGTCGATGCCATAGTTGCCTCGAGCGGCTACGGCATCCCCCTAAAGCTGGCCAAAGAGGCCAGCGACGAGGAGATAGCCCTGGCGACCTTCGTTACGGAGAATGACGTCAAGAGGAGGCTCAGGATAATCGGCTTGAGGAAGTTGCTGAAGTTGCTCAAGGAGGACTCGAAGCTGAGCGACAAGACGTACTTCACGCCAGGGGTCGTGCAACTGCCGACCGTGCCAGCTCACAGGAAGGCTAACAGGATCGACATGGGTACCTCGGATAAGGTGTACACGGCCGCGCTGGCGATAGCGAGGCACGCGGAGCTCTTCGGGATCGACTATAGCAAGGTCAACCTCGTGGCGCTTGAGATGGGGTTTGCGTATACGTCGGCCCTAGCCGTCAGGAACGGAGAGATAGTCGACGCCGTCGCCGGGACCGCTGGCTTCCCCGGGTATTTGGGGCTAGGCTTCATAGACGGCGAGCTGGCATACGCCGTGGCGAACACAGTGGAGTTCACCAAGGAGCTCTTGTTCAGGGGCGGCGCGGCGTATCTGTCGGGCTCGGATCCGTTCAGGGTTCCAGTGGAGGAGCTCGCGAGGAGCGCGTCGGCCGGCTACGAGCTGTTGGTCGAGTCAGCGATTAAGGACGTGCTCGCTTTGCTGTCCTCTACGAGGCCGAGCGCCATATACCTCAGCGGCAGGTTCTCGAGGATTCCAGCCCTCGTCGAGGACTTAGAGAGGAGGTTCGAAGATATCTTCAGCTCGCTTCGCGATAAACCCCGTGTGCTAGTGCTCGAAGGACTCGGTAAGGTAGCCAAGCAGGCCGCCGAGGGAGCGGCTATAATAGCGAATGGGCTAGCTGGCGGGAGATATAGGAGGCTTATCGACGTGTTAAGGCTGAGAGAGTCCAAGGGAACGATATTTGACAACGTGACCGTGGTCGACAGGCACCAGCTAATAGAGAGGTTCGGCAAGTACGTAGATTAGAGACCTTTAGCGGTAAGCTATATAATGACGTTGGACTGCTCTACTTTGGGGGCTCGAAGTGGGTAGGAAGATCTCGATCTCCGAAGGCCTCTTCAAGAGGCTGTGCGAGAGAGGAGGCCTTGAAGATTACAGGGTAAAGCTCGGTAGGTGGGTTTTGAGAGAGGAAATAGGTGAGTTCGTTGGTCGTGAGGGTGAAGGTGAGGGTCAGGTCGAGGAGGAGCTGTCGAAGCGTTGAAGTCACGGTCTTGGCCAACAGCGGCGCTGAGAGTCCCAGGCCTTGCATAGTAGTCGATGAAGGCGTCGCGAAGGAGTTAGGCCTCTGGCCCTCTGGCACCTTTAAGGTGCACAAAGTCGAGGAGGCCTCATCGGTAAGTGAGGCGTACGTGATGGAAGGGGCCGTAGAGCTCGAGTTATTGGGGGATTTCGGCGAGCCCTTGTCGAGAGTGGTGGCGGATTTGGTCGTCCAGAAGGGCCTAATAGAGCCATTGATAACCGACATCACGATCGACGAGCTTGGGATCCAAGTCGTAAGCTTCGGC
>DAIQQE010000084.1:0-650 GCA_036786905.1 Candidatus Nezhaarchaeales archaeon
CACGAACTTCACTAGTATCCTGTAAGCCAAGCACTCTCTTGGGTCTAAAAGCCCTATTTCCCGCATTGCTTTGCTGTCCCGAACTGCTACCTTCAGTTGACGGACTATGTAAAAGCTCAGGCGATCTACTTCGTCGTCCAGCTCTATTACATTGCTGGCCAGCTCTCTATCTAAGCTTATCAAGGCCTTCAAGGCATTCTCGAAAAGTGAAGACGTAATCAAGCATAAGCGCCTCAGAGCACTATCTATCGAGAGCTCGGAGTAGCCCACCAAGACCTTTAAGGTCATCTCATGGACTTCATCCGATATTATTTCGGTCCCTATGAGCTTTTTTCTGGCCAACTCTCTTATGGCATTTTTGTGTAAAGGTTTTATCTGTCCTTCAACGGCTACGACCCTAATGGAATTGTAGCCGTTGAGGTAAGCCGCTATTATTGCTCGCACGATCTTTCCGGGAGCGTCGTCTTCTGAGACTTTAAGGACCGCTTCGCCAAGTCCTGCTTTCGACCTAGCTAAATCTTTGGGGATTATTATCAGCGATGGACCATCTTGCGTTATCACTAACTGGTCGCCAACTTTTAGGCCCATGTTGGTGACCCACTTTTTCGGCAATGAAACTATGAACGTGGATCGGCCAGTGAGCTGGATTT
>DAIQQE010000084.1:660-5422 GCA_036786905.1 Candidatus Nezhaarchaeales archaeon
CACCATGGTCTCTTCTATCTATATAATTTCCTGGATACCTATATAGTTTACTTCGACAAGCTATATAAGTGGACATCTTTTTCCAATATTTCAGGGGATTTGCGTGAAAAAGAGCACGACTCTGACGGCGGCCCTCTTAGCAGTCATAGTCCTCGTGGGCGTAGCGACTTGGCAACTCCTCGCTCTACAGACGGCAGGGCAAGAAACGTCGCGACCCCCTCAATCGGCAAAAGAGGTGTCCATCAATGGTGCTGGTGCGACATTCCCCTTCCCCTTAATCGACAAGTGGTCGTCAGAGTACCACAAGACCCATCCTAACGTCAAAATCAATTACCAGCCCATCGGTAGCGGCGGTGGCCAGAGAGCGCACATCGAGAGGACGGTCCACTTCGCGGCTAGCGACGCCCCGCTGAGCGAAGAACAGCTTCAAAAAGCCCCGAGCACTCTACACATACCGATAACGATAGGCTCGGTGGTCGTGATTTACAACTTGCCCGATGTACCTAAAGGCCTCAACTTTAGTGGAGAGGTCTTGGCGAAGATATTCCTCGGCGAGATTAAGAAGTGGAGCGACCCCGCCATAGTTGCGTTGAACCCCGGAGTCCAGCTACCAGACGAAGAGATAGTCGTAGTCCATAGGTCTGATAGCAGCGGAACCACTTACGTGTTCACTGACTACCTCTCTGCCGTCAGCCAAGAGTGGAAGGAGAGGGTAGGGAAAGGGACTGCAGTCAAGTGGCCCGCACCGCGATCGTTAGGAGCTAAGGGCAATGACGGCGTGGCCGCTCTGGTCAAGCAAACACCATACTCGATAGGCTACGTGGAGTTCACGTACGCTATGAAGACAGGACTACCTTGCGGAAAGGTGATGAACGCCGCTGGAGAGTACGTAGAGCCGAGCATCGAGTCCGTTAAAAAGGCAGTCGAGTACGCCGCCATCGAGTTGCCTAGAGGCGACGAGAGCTGGTCTAAGGTCTCGATAGTCCAGAGCGTTGTGCACAACGCCCAAGCCAAAGGGGCTTACCCTATAACTAGCTTCTCCTACGTAATAGTTTACAAGGAGCTGAGCGTCTTACCTGGAATGGACAAGGCGACTGCAGAGGCCTTAGTGCACTTCTTGTGGTGGTGCGTGCACGACGGGCAGAAATACGCAGCTGAACTCTACTACGTCCCCTTACCCTCCAACGTAGTGAGACTTAACGAGGACACGCTGAGGATGATTACGTTCAATGGTCAGAGAGTGCTCGGAGGGTTGAGGGGTTAAGTGGCCGATAGCGGCCGGGCAAGCCAAAACCACACATTTTTTCCCAAAGCGTCGTCCAATGGCAAAGGAAAGCTAAAAGTCTTTCTTATAGGCGATAAAGCATTCAAGGTCTTTACGGCAGTAGTGGCATCAAGCACGTTCTTGATCATCGGGCTAATGGTTTATTATCTCTACTTGGGCTCTTGGCCCTCTATCGAGAAGTTTGGAATGGGATTTGCGGTTGGGATCGAGTGGAACCCGGTGAAGGGAGTCTTTGGAGCCCTCCCCCTAATTTTGGGGACCTTGGTGACGTCGGCCATAGCCCTTTTAATAGCCCTCCCAGTGAGCCTCGGAGTCGCGCTAGCCCTCTCTGAGTACATGCCTAAGAAGCTCAGCGACATCTTTTCCTTCTTCGTAGAGCTTTTGGCGGCCGTGCCAAGCGTCGTCTACGGGCTTTGGGGGATCTACGTCCTGATACCCTTTTTGCGCGAAGCAATATACCCATCCATTAAATCGTCTCTTGGTTTTCTCCCCTTCTTCTCTGGCCCGATATATGGAGGAGGGGTCTTGACAGCTGGCTTGCTCCTCGCCATAATGATCACTCCTATAATGTCTGCGATCATGAGAGACCTCTTCATCTTGACGCCCTCAGCGTTAAAGGAGGCTGCGATAGCACTTGGGGCTACCAAGTGGGAAGCGATCAGGACGATGATGAGCTATGCTCGGTCAGGCATAATAGCCGCAACCATATTGGGCTTAGGGAGGGCGATGGGTGAGGCAATGGCCGTGACCATGGTTATAGGGAATAGGTTCCAGCTATTGCCTTCTTCCCTCTTTGACGCTTGGTACACTATGGCGGCCATACTCGCTAACGAGTTCATAGAGGCAATTGACCACCTTCACATAAGCGCCCTCATAAACGTCGGCCTGTTGCTCTTAGTTATTAACCTAGTCGTGCTAATCTGCGCCAGGCTGGTCATCTGGCGCCATTTGAAGGCGGTGGGAGGTATCATGAGAGAATGACCGAGCTCCGTGAATGGTTTAGGCGCCTCAAAGACAAGCTCGTGCACATCCTCGTATACCTGGCCCTCATAGCGGCCCTAACGCCTTTATTTAGCGTACTCTGGGAGGTCTTCAGAAGGGGCATAAGTGCTATAAACCTCGACTTCTTCGTCAAGCCAACGCCTGCTGTTGGAGAGGTAGGAGGCGGAGTCGCGAACGCCATACAGGGGACACTGATAACCATTGGACTGGCCT
This sequence comes from Candidatus Nezhaarchaeales archaeon, assembly GCA_036786905.1. Classification (GTDB taxonomy): domain Archaea; phylum Thermoproteota; class Methanomethylicia; order Nezhaarchaeales; family WYZ-LMO8; genus WYZ-LMO8. The sequence continues at coordinate 3,161 of DAIQQE010000084.1, forward strand.
CCCTCATAGGCGTCCCCATAGGCATCATCACCGGAATGTTCTTGAGCGAATACAGCGAGACTAGGCTTTCGTCGTTTGTAAGGTTGTTTAACGAATTATTGAACGGGATGCCTTCGATAGTGATAGGACTATTTGCCTACGCGTTAATAGCTACAAAGATAGGCTTCTCTGTAACAGCGGCCTCTTTCGCCTTGGCCTTGATAATGATACCGATAGTAAGTAGGGCAACGGAAGAAGCCCTCAAGCTCGTGCCGGCGACGATAAGGGAAGCGGCCCTCGCTCTTGGAATGCCTAGGTGGAAGACCGCTATATTCGTTGCCTTAAGGGGTGCTAGGAAAGCCGTTGCAACGGGGGTACTTCTTGCGATGGCCAGGATAGCTGGTGAATCAGCCCCAGTACTCGTGACCATGGGTTATTGGAAGTGGTGGTTTACCGGATTCGATAGACCGGTCGCCTACTTGGCCCTAAACATCTTCCTCTTTGCCAAATCGCCTTTCGAGAACTGGATAGCATTAGCTTGGGGCTCGGCTTTGATTCTGGTAGTCATAATATTGGGCATAAACGTGATCGTCAGGTTGCTGATGAGGGAGAAGAGCCTATGAGCTCGCTCCATAAAATCGAGGTCGAGAACTTGAATGCGTGGTATGGCCATCAGCAAGTCTTAATTGACATAAACATGAATATTAAGGACAAGGCCGTGACGGCCATAATGGGCCCATCCGGTTGTGGCAAGACCACCTTCATCCGCTGTCTAAACAGGATGCATGAATTAGTCCCGAGGGCCAAGGTCTCTGGAAAAGTGATATTCGATGGCGTGAACATATACGATAATGGCGTAGATCCCACATGGGTTAGGAGGAGGATAGGCATGGTCTTTCAGAAGCCAAATCCCTTCCCCACGCTGTCGGTCTACGACAACGTAGCCTTCGGCCCGAGGATACACGGCATAAGAGATAGAAAGCTCCTTGACCAGATTGTTAAGCAAAGCCTTGAGATGGCCGGGCTCTGGGAGGAGGTCAAAGGCGACCTCCGCAGGCCTGCTTCAGCCCTTTCAGGAGGTCAACAACAAAGGCTTTGCATCGCCCGCGCACTAGCCCTCGAGCCAGAAGTGATACTAATGGACGAACCCACGTCTCACTTGGATCCCATATCCGCGGCTAAAATAGAGATGTTGATCAGGAAGCTCGCTGAAAAGTATGCAATAGTCATCGTGACTCACAACGTACAACAGGCGGCCAGGGTCTCTGATTATGTGGCCTTCTTCTACATGGGCAAGCTCATAGAATACGGTCCTACTAAAGAGGTCTTTGAAAGGCCTAAGAGCGAATTAACTGAGAGGTACGTAACCGGAAAATTTGGCTAAGGTGATAAGCCGTGGAGAGGATCATAGACTCAGAGCTTAGGGGTTTGGAGACCATGATCACTCAGATGTGCGAGTTGGCGCAGAAGGCCGTTTCGACAGCCCTTCATGAGTCCCTCTACCACGGGGATTCGTACGACAAGATAAGAGAGACGTCAGATTTTTTGATGATCTTGGCTGACCAAGTAGAGGATAAAGCAGTCGAGATAATACTGAAGTTCCAGCCAGTGGCCTCAGACCTTCGCATGGTAAAGACGTTCACGAGGATCTCATACGACTTAGCAAGGCTGGGCAGGTACGCCTTGGATATAGCCTACGTAAATAGGCGCTTTAACGGGGTCAGGGATTGCGATCAATGGATCCGCGCATATATCAAGGACATGAGCCAAAAAGTCATGAGCATGGTGGAGTTGAGCCTCACGTCCATAAAGAATAAGAGCCTGAAAAGCGTCAAAGAGGTCTCCGATCTGGAGAGGGAAGTAGATGAGCTCTACAAAAATTTCTTAGACAAAATAGCCAAGGGCACGAGCGAGAGCAGAGCCATCGTCTCCAGCGTGTTAATCGTGAGATATTTAGAAAGGATAGCCGACCACATGGTATACGCTCACGAATCCCTGATATACATGCTTACGGGGAGGAGAGAGCTCATAGAGTGAGGAGATGTAAGACCATTAAGACCTTGGAAGCTTGTGCGAAACGACAATAAACGCGTTATGCACTTGCCATGTCGGTCACTGGAGGAACTCGGAGAGCACAGGGTCCTTCTTGAGCTCTTCGTTGAGGTAATTTATCGAGTCCCTGAAGTCTAGGTACACGCCCATGACCCTCTTCACGTGCTCTGGCTTCACCACGTTGCTCCCTGATATCTCTGCCACGACCTTCGCTGGTTGTAGTAGCTGAGC
>DAIQQE010000085.1:0-5396 GCA_036786905.1 Candidatus Nezhaarchaeales archaeon
CTATTAAGATTGTCGAAGTTAAGAGGGCTAGGACGGCGGAGGCTATCGAGCCCAAGATCAGGTCTGCTACCAAAACGGAAGCGGAGGCTATCAGGTACACCACCAAGAGTAAGAAGAATGTGGCTATGAAGCTCAAAGCCTTGGATCGCACAACATCACCCCCTAAGCCTGGCTATCTTCTTGACCGCCGTAGTTCCATAGAGCCTGAACGCTTGGATTATGAGAAACGCCAAGAACATGGTTATAGCCATGTTTATGACTATTGCCGTTATGACGAGGCACTGGGGCACGGGGTCCACGGCCACGGAAGCGAACCATGCTATGTCCTCGAGGCTCGGGCTTAAAGTGGGCATCACAGGGACGTACACCTCTTCGCCGAGTCGAAATCCTACGTATATCATCAAGGCGTTGGCCGTGTCGCCGAAGATCGTTAGCGCTATCAACTTCTTCGTCAAAGAGAGGCCTCTGACGATTCCGTAGAGCGACATGACTATTATCACGGTAAGTGCTATGTAACAGTACACTTGAAGGAGGTTCTCCAAGCTCATAGACCTAAGACCCTCTTAAAGACCTCTTCAGGTATCGAGAGCAGGAGGAATAGGAGTGTGAAGCCAGCCCCAACGGCGAGGAACTCAGCTACGTTGAGGAAGAAGAGCGTTCCAGCAATCCATATCGGGCCTACGTATGCTGGGAAGGGAGATACTGGTGCCCAGAGCTTCGGCTGATTCAACATCAACAACGCCGCTCCCGTGATGAGCGGTAGCGCTATGACCAGGACTATCAATATCAAGCCCACGCTTCTTAGAGTCAAGCATTTGTCCTCGGTGAGCCTAAGGCGATCTTCTAAGAAGTGCCGCGAGAAGGCGGCTATCAAGAGGAGGGGGCCGACAGCCAAGATAGATCCCGCTTGGAAGCCCCCTCCTGGGGTCAAGTGCCCGTGGAAGGCCACCGACGCTGACACTATTAATATCAACGGGAAGACTATCCTCGTGGAGGTCTTGACTATTATAGAGAGGCCGAGCTCTTTCTCCTCCTTCCTACCCTCGGCATCCAGCTTTATCTCTGCTATCCTGAAGAGAGCGACCCCACTAATTATCGCTAGGAAGAAGACCGAAGTCTCGTAGTAGGTGTCTATTCCTCTGTAGTCCCACAGCATCGACGTGACTGCTTCTGGGCTCGCGGCCCACCAATCCTTGTTGAATAAATTGATGCAGTTCTCTAAGTAGAACTTGGCCAAGGGCCTTATCTCCCTCGAGGGCGTGTACGCGGTACCACCAAGCAACACGATGACCGCTACGAGGACGAGAAGGAGGGCCGCTGATATCCCTATGACCACGTCCTTACCCTTCATCGCTCCCCCTCCTCTTCATACCTCTCGGTCTTGCTTATTACGTAAAGTAAAACGGCCGTGTAGATCCCCACGGCCACTGCGACGTATGCCAAGACTATGTCGGGGGCCATCAACAAGAAGAAGGCCAGGGCGAAGGCAGCCGACTGGCCAGCTGAGAACACAGCCGCCTTGACCAGATCCTTGCTTTTGATCGCGAAGTAAGTGAAGATGGCAGCCAGCGTAAGGGCGAAAGCCATTACCGAAATCGCCAGCACCATTAGGCCTTCCCCCTCCTGTCTTCTTCTAAGAAGTCACATACCTTGGGCTCTACGGGGATGCCGTGGCGGTGCGCGCCCCTGGCCAGCGCATGCGAGCCAACGGGCGCTACCACCATGATCATGATGGCCGTTATGAAGGAGCCTCCCGCCAAGAACCACTTCAAGTACCCGAGGAAGTCACAGGCAAAGGCCATGAGGGTCACGCCGAAGAGGGGGCAAACCGCCCCTCCGATAATTCCTACCGTAGCGGCGTGAAGCCTAACGAAGAAGTTTGGAAACCTATTAAGGCCTATAGCGGCTATCAGATCACACAACGCTCCTATAACCACCAAAGCGATACCTATGTACAGAAGTACTTGCTCGATGATCCACATGCGTTATTCACCCAGCTCTCTGCGCTCGAGGTATTTGGCTATATATAAGTCGAATATATAGGCCCAAAGAGCTAAGCATATCGAACATACTATGAGGAAGGGGGCTTCAAAGTAAATCGCTAACGCCGCCATGAAGAAGCAAACGTCAAAAGCTAAACAGTCAATAGCTAAAGCCATGTCCGCGACGGTGGGCCCCTTAATCGCCCTCACTACGTAGAGCGCCATTGCGGTAACGAATATAGGCGTTATGGCAACGATGGTCATTTTCACGACGTCTTCGATGATCAATTTCATGCACCTAGAGCCAGGAAAGGCTGGTTTTTGTTCTCTTTATAAGCTTTACTCTTCCCACCATTTGAGAATCGTATTGAGAAATGAAGTGAGGGCTTGCGCTCAACGCGCGGCGGGCTACATGTCAGGTTAGGGGTTGTGCGAAAGCTGCACATGAATAGCTTTTAGCGGGATTGGTAGGACTCCAAAAAATTTAAAAAGCCCTACCGCTTCAAAAAGCGAAGGCTAGGACGGTGTAAGCATTGTCAACGCTTTTGAGACTTGCGACGTGGGCGAGGCTTAAATCCCCATGGGTTCTCCACGTCAATACTGGCGCGTGCAATGCATGCGACATAGAGGTTCTAGCGGCTTTGACCCCCAGATTTGACGTAGAGCGGTTCGGAATACTCCTTAAGCCGTCTCCTAGACATGCAGACGTGCTGGTTGTAACGGGGCCCGTGACGAAACAGGCCGCTGAGAGGGTTAAGAGGGTCTATGAGCAGACCCCCGATCCAAAGTTCGTAATGGCCGTGGGCGCTTGCTCGATTAGCGGAGGGGTCTTTCAAAAGTGCTACGGCGTGCTGGGAGGGGTCGACAAAGTGATACCCGTGGACGTTTACGTCCCCGGCTGTCCCCCGAGGCCCGATGCCATAATCCATGGAGTCGTAAAACTTATCGAGAAGGTGACGAAGGGTGGCTGAAGAAGTCGGGGAACATGTGAAATTGATTGAACTCTTTAGAAAAGAGCTCGAAGGGCGTTTTTTAGGCTACGAGTATGACCCCAAAAAGAGAGCGCTCAAGCTATTAGTCGAGAGGAGCGCCCTCTCGAACGCCTTCGAGCTCATAAACAGGGTTAGTGATGGAGAGTACCACTTCACGACGATCACCGGAGCCGACTTGGATGGTGATGACATTGAACTCACGTACTTCCTATGGCTCCTCCCTCAGAGGCTGCGGGTCGTGATCAAAGCTAGCACGCCGAAGGAAGATCCGAGGGTTCAGAGCATAGTGAACGTGACCCCGGCCGCAAACCTCTACGAGAGGGAGGTGTATGAAATGTTAGGAGTGAGGTTCGAGGGGCATCCTAAGCTCGAGAAGCTCTTCCTCCCGGAGGATTGGCCCGAAAACGTCCACCCCTTGAGGAGGGATTGACGTGACCACGGTCAACGTGATAGTGGGGCCGGTACACCCGGCTTTGCACGAGCCTGAGAGGTTCGTGTTCAAAGTTGACGGCGAAGTAGTCGTCGACGTAGAGCCTAGGATCGGCTACGTGCACAGGGGCATCGAGAAGGCCCTGACCGAGAGGACCTTCACCCAAGGCCTCTACTTAATAGAGAGGATTTGCGGGATATGCAACGTCGCCCACACCTTGACGGCAGTTCAAGCAATCGAAGACGCGTTTGGCGTAGAGCCGCCCAAGAGGGCCAAGTACCTCAGGACGGTGGTCCACGAGCTCAACAGAATTCACAGCCACCTGCTGCTTCTTGGAGTCACGTGCGAGCTCATAGGCTTCGACACGTTGTTCATGCTGATATGGAGGGATAGGGAGGCGGTAATGGACGTGATAGAGATGGTCACGGGCAATAGGGTGACGTCGGCTTACAACATCATAGGCGGAGTTAGGAGGAACATCAGAGATCACGAAGTCTCTGAGATAAAGAAGGTGCTTGGCACCATAGCTGAGAGGGTGAAAGAGTACAAAAAGGTGTTTGCTGAAGACCCGACCATAAGGGCTAGGCTCGCAGGAGCTGGTCGCCTAAGTAGGGCCAAGGCACTAGCCTTAGGGGCTGTGGGGCCCACTGCACGGGGATCGGGTGTTAAGGTAGACGTTCGAGCCGAGGAGCCCTATGCCGCCTTCGATGAAGTGCCGTTCAATGTCGTCGTGTACGAGGAGGAGGACTCGTGGGCTAGGCTGATGGTCAGAGTGGACGAGACCTTGGAGTCCATAAGGATAGTAGAGGAGTGCCTAAACAAGATGCCCTCAGGCCCTGTCAAGGTGCCTATCCCCGAGGTAGCCCCTCGCAGCTCTGAGGGCTTTTCCGTAATCGAGGCCCCCCGTGGAGAGCTCATACACCATGTGTACACGAGGGAGGGCGACGATAAGCCGCTGAGGTATAGGGTTAGGACGCCGACCTACGCCAACATACCCTCGGCATGCGAAATGCTCAAAGGCGGCTATATAGCCGACATACCCGTAGCTCTCGTGAGCTTAGATCCCTGCTTCTCCTGCACGGACAGAGTCGCCCTCGTTGACGTCGGGACCGGTAAGAGGGTCAGCATAGATTTGCGCACGCTGGCTAGGAGGTACAAGAAATGACGCTGCCCTCACTCTTGAGGAAGGCTTGGTCGAACCTCTTTAAGAGGCCCGCGACAGTCCAGTACCCGTTTAAGCAAAGGTTGGTCCCTCCCCCAACATATCGCGGGCGCCACGTACTAGTGAGGGAGAGATGCGTGGGTTGCGAGCTATGTGTTAAAGTGTGCCCGGCCTTCGCCATAACCATGACGGTCATAGAGGGCAGGTCGCTCCCCGTAATAGACCTCGGCAAGTGCATATTTTGTTACCGGTGCGAAGACGCTTGCCCACGAGGGGCCATAGGGCGAGGTAAGGACTTCGAGCTCGCGAGTTGGAGGAGAGAAGACCTCGTCGTGAGGTGACGGTCGTGGAAGTGGCTAGTCTAGGAGCTAATTTCCAAGCTCCTGCCATGCTCAAGACCTCTAGTGATTTAATGAGCGAAGTCGTAGCGAGTAAAGTGTGTTGCAAGTGCGGGCTCTGCGTTTCCTCTTGTCAAATCCACGCCCTCGCTATGACTGACGAGGGGCCAAAAATCGTAGGCGTGTGCAGGGAGTGCGGGGCCTGCTATTACGGGTGCCCGAGAAGCCCTGTCGTCTCCTCTGAGTTGCTCGAGGCCTCGCTGGACGGCGAGAACAAAGACGAGGTGCTGGGGAGGTACATTAAGATGGTCAGCGCGAGGACTAGGCTCGACGGAGTGAGGGCGAGGGCACAAGACGGGGGCGTGGTCACGACCCTCCTGATCTACGCCATGGAGAGAGGGCTGGCGAGCGGGGCTATCGTGGCATCGAAGAGCCTCCAAGAGCCTTGGAGGCCAGTACCTCGCGTCGCGCTGACGGTAGAGGACCTAGTGG
>DAIQQE010000086.1:0-5348 GCA_036786905.1 Candidatus Nezhaarchaeales archaeon
GCTGTGCTGAAGGAGAGGGAGGGGGAATCTCACGAAGAGAGAATTGAAAGGACAAAAGAGGGGCCGCTTTAGGAGTAAGAGCTAAAAGCTCTCCTTTGAACCCCGCGAAGTGGGTGGGCCTCGGTCGCGAGCGAGGCCTCGCATGGCCTCGCCCTGCTCGTCGCGGCTCGCATCGATCTTGCGCGATGCCACGGCTCACGCTTTGACCGAGTCTTCGAGCGTCCCTTGGGCTCTGGTGAGCCCTAGCCCAGCCGTCGTGTGGATCGCGGCGACCTCTTGGCCTCGTCGAATGAAGGGATGGGCCATCGACCGCCGAAAAGCCGTATATAGGCCCTCTCTTAGGCGCGCCAGCCTCCCACGGCGGCTCCTGAGCCCGAAAAGCCGATGAGGGGCCCACCCCTCGACGCCAACTCTCTAGCGCGTCGGACCTCTGAGCTTCGCGCGGCCACCCGGGCTCGCGAGCGCGACTCTCGATCGACCTCGCGGCCGGCACCATTAAAAGGTTATTTGTCCTGCTCGTGGATTAGATTTCGACGGGCCTTGCCGATTAGGGACGAAGTGTCGAACTGGCTTGAGGAGGCCAAGGCCGATCTGAGGCACGCTCGCGATTGCATGAGGCTCGAGAGGTTTAACTGGGCCTGCTTCGTGTCCCAGCAAGCGGCTGAGAAGGCCCTCAAGGCCGCGATACTCCACGTCAAGGGCGAGTACGCTCGAGGACGCGACTTGGTGAAGCTGTACAAGTCTCTGAGAGATGCCCGCCGCGACCTCCTGTTGGACGTCGCGAGGCTGTCCGAGCTGTCGGCCTACTACACTCAGGCTCGATATCCGAACGCCGGCCTAGAAAGGCCGTCGGAGGAGATAACCGCCGAGCAAGCTGAGAGGGCTTACGAGACCGCTAGAGGTGTGATCGATGAGGTCTCAAAGATTGTATCAGATCCGTGAGAGGGTCATCGAGGCCCTGCGTAGCTTGAAGGAGGACGTGAAGTGCGAGGTGTACCTCTTCGGCAGCTACGCGAGGGGGGACCACGTGCTCGACAGCGACGTCGACGTCCTCGTCGTCTCAGAGGACTTCGAGGGACTGGCGCACCCGGAGAGGGTCTCGCGCATAAGACGCAGGCTTCCCGAGGACATCTCGTTCGAGATAATAGCGCTAACGCCGAGAGAGCTCGAGAAGCTCAAGGACAGGGCTTTTTACAGGGAGATCTCGAGGTATTGGCTCAGGATATAGCTTTCAACTCCCTCCTCGTGAGATTCTGAAGCTTAGGTTCCCTTCAGGGACGCGGGCGTAGACGAGGTCTTCGAGAGGCTCAAGGACCGAGGGCGAGCCCGAGGAGTTCCTTAGCTCCCACCGCCGATCCCAAGAGGGCAAGGCTCTTGGAGGGCCTCAAGTTCTTGAGGGAGGGGTGCCGAGCCCTTGGGAGCCCTTCGACCCATCGACTCCCTCTAAGGCCCTCTGTGAGCTCGTGGCCTAGTCGACTAACGATTGGGGCTCAAAGTCGATCGCGCGCTTGCCATCCCGCTGAGACAGGCCTCGGCGACGCACGCGCCGGACCCCCTCATCGCCAAGGCGCGCTGAGCCCTCTTGGCCAGCCCTCGAGCACCCCGCCGCCTCGCAGGCTTACTAGGGGCCACGACTACAGAGGTGTGTAGTCGTGCCCTTCTTCGACAGGCCCATAGAGAGGCCGAAGACCTCTTCGACAGGGAGGAGTTCGAGGGCCTTAGGAGGGCCATAGCCACCCGCGCCATAACTGTAGTCGTCGGCTTGAACATCACGAAGAGAGGGTTGAAAGCGGGGCGTCGTGCGTCGCAGCCTTAGTTAGAGAAGTCTTCCCGACCCTCCGAATCTCAAGAGGAGAGAATTGAAAGTATCGCGTTTCGCGCGTCAGGCTCAGATATGCCTTGGTAGAGCCCTGAATCTCACCAAGAGAGATCGAAAAACGCCCTGAGCGTTCAAAGCGAAGGACTTCCAGGCCTTCGTCTGTATTTTGCCCTCCCATTGGCGCGAGAGTTCAAGGGTTTTAGGCTCGTCGAGGGGCGACTCGCGAGCCGCTCGATCTACTCCGTGACCCTCCTGACGCCCTCCAGCTTGTCGAAGTCCGAGTCGAAGGAGTATATCTCCCTGACCCCTTGACGCGTCATCACCACGTAGGCTATGGCGTCGGCCAACCCCACCCTCCTCTCCTTCGCGACCCTCAGCGCTTCGGCGCAAACCGCCCAGTCCACTGGGTAGACCGCTACGTTTGGGGCGTGGAGCAGGAAGTGCTCGACTTGGTAGGCCGCCTCCCCCATGTACCTCTCCAGCAGGTTCGCCACCTCCACCAGCTGCGCGACCGTCATCCCGACCCTCTCGCCCTCGTTGATCCTCTTCACTATGCCCTTCGCCCGCTCCTTGACCTCGCTCTCGCGGGGCGCGAGCCCCCTCCTCGGCTTTAAGAACGCGTAGACGAAGACGCTGGCGTCAACGAACCTCAAGGAGCTCGCCCTTCACGGCCCTCCAGTCCGTGAGGTCCGCCCTCAGGTCGACCTCGACGGAGTCGAAGAACTGGGTCAGGTCGGGCAGCTCGAAGGGCTCTATGACGACTCTGGCCCCCTCCACCCTCACCAAGACCAGCCCCCTCCTCGCGTACCTCTCCCTCCACTCCCTCGGTAGCACCAGCCTCCCTTGCTTGTCCAGAGCTTTTATCACTTCCATTCTGCCCTCAAGTGGCATAGGGCTTCGGCGACCTATAAGCCCTCCGGCTCATGGCCCTGCCCTAGATGGCCTCGAGCGGGCCGGCCCGACCGAGGGGCGACCTCTCGATCCGCCAAGGCCTTTGACTATTGGCCGCCCCGGCTCGAGGCCTCTTCGACGTCGTCGACGGGGGCGTAGTGGCCGCCCCGTCGCCTGAGGCCCCGCGCAACGCTACTAAGTCGGCCCGCGGCTAAGTTAGACGCGAGGGGTCGCCCGATGCCCTACGAGGGCGTATTCTCGAAGCGGTGAGCTCCTTGGAGCTCGTAACCCTCGTGATATACGACATCCCCGACGACGACTTGAGGTATCAAGTGGCCAAGTACTTGAAGTCCAAGGGCCTCAAGAGGGTCCAGAAGAGCGCGTTCGCGGGGCCCCTGACGTCCGCTCAGAGGGCCGAGCTGATCGCCGGCCTCAGGAGGCTGATAAAGGGCAAGGAGGCCAACATACAGATATACCCATTGACGCCGGCGAGCTTTAACCAACGAGTGGTCTTGGGGGTAGAGCTGAAGTACGAAGAGGAGGAGCACGTGGTTTAGCGTGGGGGTTGGTCGATCGAAGCCCCTTCACCTCAGCCTTGCTCGCGGAGGCGGGCTCGAGGTGTTGAGTGAAGTGGGTGATCCGAGCACACGACTTTAAAGGTGATTAGCTCTATGATCGGGGTTGTGAGCGCCCACGATGGCGGAGACGACTACATAATAGAGGTCAATGACTTGAGGTTTAGATACGCTGGCTCTGAGAAGTACGCTTTAAATGGGGTTACGTTTAGGGTTAGAAGGGGGGAGTTCTTCACAATACTGGGGCGAAATGGAGCCGGCAAAACCACGCTAGCGTTGTGCTTGACCGGGGTCATCCCTCATTACATCGAAGGAGACTATGAAGGGGAAGTGATAGTAGACGGTAAGTATGTGGCCTCGGAGAGCATCCATGAGGTGGTTACAAAGCTTGGGCTAATACTCCAGGACCCCGAGGATCAGATAGTGGGCATAACCGTCAAGGACGATGTAGCCTTCGGCCCATGCAATCTTGGGCTAGACAAGGGAGTTGTCTTAGAGAGGGTCAAGAGCGCGCTCAAGGCAGTTAGACTGGGCGGCTATGAAGACAGAGAGACCCATACGCTGTCAGGTGGGGAGAAGCAGAGACTCGCTATAGCCGGAATCCTGGCCTTGAGCCCAGAGGTCATCGTGGCTGACGAGCCTACGTCGCAGCTGGATCCCGTGGGTAAAAAAGAGGTGTTCGAGACGCTCCTTCAGTTGAACAAAGCGGGGAAGACGATCATAATGATCACGCATGAAACCGATTGGGCCATGGGCTTCTCCCATAGAATTGGCGTACTCGACTCCGGAAGGTTCGTGATAATGGGCCCCCCTGAAGAGGTTTTCGCAAAGCTCGGAGTAGAGGGATTTACAAAACACGGCATTAGACCGCCCCAGATACCTAGCTTATTCTATAAGTTAGCTGAGAAAGGGATGATAACAAGCGAATTTGGTCGGTGTTTTGATATCGAGGAAGCCGAACGAGCTCTTAAGAAGCTATTGCAGACAGGGTCTTCAAAGGACTTACTGGAAAGAGTAATGCCAAGAGAACTTGTTGATAGCTATAGCGGCAAGCAAGCGGAAGAAAAGGCCATAGTTGTTGAAGATCTATGGCACGTCTACCCTAATGGCATCGCGGCACTGAAGGGGGTTTGCCTTGAGATCTACAAAGGCGAGTTCGTAGCCATAGTCGGGCCAAATGGGTCTGGAAAGACGACGCTTGTTAAGCACTTTAATGGGTTGCTCAAACCATCAAGGGGAGACGTTTACGTCTTTGATATGAACACCAAAAACGTGACGCCCTCGGCCCTCTTTAGGTTCGTCGGCTACGTCTTTCAGAACCCCGACCATCAAATATTCGCCCCATCGGTCAAAGAGGAAATAGCTTTCGGGCTAAAAAATATGGGATGTAGTCGCGATGAAGTTGAGAGAAGAGTCGAAGAAGCGCTCAGCTTCGTCGGCTTGAGGGGGTTGGAAGATGAGCACCCATTCCGCTTATCAAAGGCTGAAAGGCAATTGGTGGCTTTCGCGTCCGTGATTGCGATGAAACCCCAAGTCGTAGTAGTCGATGAGCCGACCACGGGCCAGGACTGGCTCGGCACGTGTAGGATCATGGACATGTTAAGGAGGCTCAACGAAGAGGGTCGTACAATTATAGTAGTTACCCACGATATGAACGCTGTCGCCGAGTACGCTAAGAGGGTAGTCGTTCTACGTGACGGGAGGGTCCTCATGAGCGGTGAGCCTAGGAAGGTCCTCTATGAAATTGAGAGCTTAGCGCAGGCATGCATAGAGCCTCCGCCGATAGCCTTATTGATGAGCGGTCTTAGCGAGTGCGGCATACCTAGGGGGATCTTGACCGTTGATGAGGCATCAACGATACTATACGAGGCTATCAGGAGTGTTAAGCGATGGTCTTCCTAGAATATCTACCTGGGAGCTCCATCTTTCACAGAATCGATGTGAGGACTAAGGTCTTTTGGTTGCTTGCCGTTCTCCTTCTGTCATTCATATTTAATGACCCTCTATATTTATTGGTAATCGCATGCAGTGTATTGGCTGTAGCGCTATACATTGGGTTGCCT
>DAIQQE010000087.1:0-5343 GCA_036786905.1 Candidatus Nezhaarchaeales archaeon
CTCTATTAGAACAATACGAGGTTTCACCTTAAACTGGGTTCCACTAGATCCTAACCTAAAACTTAGACAGAGCAATCCGTGCATCCTAGTTTAAGTATAAAACGCTATTGGGTAGAGGTGTTAATCTGTGAGACCGAACAAGTTCATGAAACTTCTTTTTAATTTTCATTTAAAACTTAAAAATTGAAAAGGGTTATTAAATAACTATCCCATGGCTTCTTTTATGAGGTCCTCTAGGTAATATACCTTTATGTCCTTGTATCCAGCCTCGTCTAGCGCATCCCTTATCTGTATAACGCAGAACGGGCACTCTGTCACAACGGCTTCGACGCCAGTATTAAGTATCATCTTCACCTTGTTGGCCCTTATCAATTCACTGAGCTCTCTTCTACCAGACCTTACGCCTCCCCCAGCGCCGCAACACTCGTCGGATCCCTTCATTTCTATCAATTGCACCCCTGGGATCAAAGTCAGTAGCTCCCGTGGTTGTTTGTAGATCCCTTGCCCCCTACTTAAGTGGCAAGGATCGTGCCATGTGACCTTCATTTTCATCTCCTTGAGCTTGAGCTTGGGCAACTCTTGTCTCAACACGTCCATTATGTACTCCGAGAGGTGGTAGACCTTAAATGGCATCTCCCTTCCAAGGAACTTCTTAACGTACTCTGGGTAGTTGGTCTTAAGCGTTAAGCTACAACCCGCACACGGAGTTACTATGGTCTTTACGCCAAACTTCTCGAATGTTGCCACGTTCTTCTTGACCAAGCCTTCTAACAAGTTCCATACACCGATTCTCACCATGGGCGAGCCACAACAGACCTGGTCTTTGGGTACGACGACCTCAACGCCGAGTCTAACGAGTATGTCCACCGTAGCCTTAGCCACTGACTGGAGTCTGTAATCGGCTAGACAACCTGTGAAGTAACCGACTCTGTCAACGGCTTTTTCACTAGGTTTAAAGACCTCAGATTGAATGCTCTCCAAGAACGGAACGTCTTTCTTAACCACGGACCTTCCAGTTTTCTCTATGAGCTCCTTGGGAACCATGTGTCCTGGTAGTGGACCCATGCCCCTCATGACCGCTAAGTGCCTCATCTTCTCGAAGACAACCTCGGGAATGGCTATCCCTTCAGGGCATACCTCAGCGCATTTTCTGCAAGTAGTGCAACTGTAAAGCCCTTGGGCGAAGGCCGTGGGCAGTACGTCGTGTTCGTTGAGCGGGTTGTACGTCGACTGGGCCATCGCAACCATGAGTCCTGGACCCGCCATCTCAGACCATGCAACCTTCACCACCGGACACACTGACAAACACGACCAGCATTCGATGCACCCAGCTACTTTTATGAAGTCTTCGTATTTGTGGCCTGGAACTCGAGCGGGCTCTTTTCCTCTAGGCTTCGTTGTGACGAAGTATGGTCCAAGCCCTGCGAACCTCTTATAGAGTTTGCTAAAGTCTACGACGAGGTCTCTGACGACTGGTAAAATGCTAATAGGCTCTATGACGTATTCCTTGCCCGGTTCGACTTCAGCTCTACAAGCCGGCCTAGCATCGCCGTTTACCATTACCGTGCATGAACCGCAACGCCATATCTTGCAACTATATCTGAAGGCCAGTGTGGGGTCGTAGTTCTCGCGTATGTATATTAAGGCGTCCAAAACTTTCATACCTCGATAGTAAGGCACCTCGTAGAGCTCGTACCTCGGCTTCTCGTCCCTCTCGGGATCGTATCTAAAGACCTTAAGCCTTACCACATCCTTTCCTTGGACCATGCCACCACCTCCTACATGCCGGGCGGCCTAAGCTTAACGATTTCAACGGGCTCAGACCAGACTCTCATCTCACCGTCAACGTTCTTTATGACTGTATGCACAAGCCACCCGCTGTTGTCTTTCTGCGGGTAGTCGTCTCTTGTATGGGCGCCTCGGCTCTCCTTTCTGAAGAGCGCTGCGCGCGAGACCATTTCGGCCACCGTCAGTAAATTTTCGAGCTCGATGGCTTCTACCCAGTCCGTCCTGTACCTCTTGCTCCCATCAGGTACTCCGACCTTCGGCAACTCGAACTTCTTCATCTCTTCGATAACGCTCAGCGCCCTCTTTATCGAGTCCTCGGTCCTCACTATGCCGACGTTGTCCCACATGACCTCCTGCAACCTCCTCCTGACACTCGATGGGAGGACGAAGTCCTTCTTACTGAAGAAGCCGAAGATCCTATCCCTCTCTTTCGCAACGTCGTTAGAGCTTAGAGGCCTGAAATCGCTGTTCTTAGCATACTTTGCAGCGAATATGCCAGCTCTCCACCCAAACACTATAAGTGCGGTTATGGAGTTCCCTCCAAGCCTGTTGGCCCCGTGAACACCGCCCATCTCTTCTCCGGCAACGAAGAGCCCTGGCACCTTGGTCGAGCAGTCCGGCTCTGCTCTGATGCCACCCATAAAGTAGTGACATGTCGGATACACGTGTATGGGCTCCTTAGCTAAGTCAAGCCCTGTCAAGTACAGTATCTTTCTTCGGGTCACACCAAGCCTTCGCTCTATGAGGTCCTCGGGAATGTGAGTTGCGTCGAGGTACACGCCACCCCACTCGGTGCCTCTGCCCTCTTTGACCTCCGTGTATATCGCCCTAGCAACCACGTCTCTCTTTGAGAGCTCCATGCGTTGGGGGTCATACCTCTTCATGAAGCGCTCGCCTTTATTGTTAAGCAAGTAGGCGCCGACCATTCTGACAGCCTCTGTCACAAGGGTTCCGCGCCTCTCAGGAGGATAGGCTAATCCAGTTGGGTGGAACTGCACCATCTCCATGTCTATTAGCTCAGCCCCGACTCTGTAGGCCATCGCCCTACCATCACCTGTGCTCTGAACTGGGTTTGATGTGTATTTGTATACTTGTCCCGCGCCGCCGGTCGCCAAAACGACGGCCTTAGACTTGAAGACTATGAGCTCTCCACTCTTTATGTCTAGGCCCACGGCGCCGCTCACCGCTCCATTAGACGTCAATAGGTTGGTTATCATGACCTCCTCAAACGTCCTTATGCTCCTCCTCATGACCTCTCTGTTAAGGGCGACCATGTAGTGAGACCCGGCTAAATCTCCAAGTATCACCACCCTCGCATGGGCTCCACCCGGCGCAAATTGGAACAGTCTTCCGTCCTCTTGCCTTTCGAAAACTATGCCCATCCTCTCAAGGTCAACGAGTCTTTCAACGGCTTCTGTTGTTAGTATTTCTACGAGCCTCTGATCATTTATGAACTCCCCTCCAACAACCGTGTCCATGAAATGCACTTCTGGGTTATCTGTAGGATCCCCGTGACCTATGGCAACCTCCATCCCTCCAGTGGACATGACCGTGGCGCCGCTCTTCCTGAATAGACCCTTGGAGCATATCGCAACGTCGACGTTCATGTCGTCTGCCTTAATGCCCGCGAGAAGTCCTGCGGCGCCGGCGCCGACCACTAACACGTCTGTCTCCACGACGTCGTCCGCGACCTCGTAGAGCTTCAAGAGCCTTCGACCTCCGAACTTCGTTTAGCTTCAGTAAGCGTTAAATATTCAAGGTTTTAAAGCTTCCCCTGAGACCTCGGCAGGGTGACTCACATGCCAAGAACGTACAAAATAGTTGTTGTCCCAGGAGATGGGATAGGACGAGAAGTCGCGCCAGAGGCCGTGAAAGCCCTCAAGGCCTGCGAAGAAGTAGTGTCAGGGCTGAACTTCGAGTTCATAGAGTTCGAAGCCGGAGCGATGTACTACCTGAAGAACCTCAAGGAAGAATACCCTCCCGAGCTCCTACCGACCTGTCGAGAGAGCCACGGCATAATCTTCGGGGCCGTTGGGTGGCAAGACGCCCGGTGGCCTGATGGCACGTACGCGGGTGCAAAGCTGATATTTGATTTGAGGTTCGGCCTAGACCTATACGCTAACGTAAGGCCTTGCAAGCTGTACCCCAATGTACCAACGCCCATAAAGAAGAACCCGGAAGATGTGGACATGGTCATAATTAGAGAGAACACGGAGGATCTGTACCAAGGTATAGGTGGCAGGCTCAACAGAGGAGGAGAGTCTGAGCTGGCAATAGACGTGAGAGTGTTAACGAAGAAGGGTTGCGAAAGGGTCATAAGATATGCCTTTGAGTTAGCCAGATCCAGGCCAAGAGGAGCCCCGCTTGATGGAAAGAAGAGAGTTACTTGCATAGACAAGAGCAACGTCCTTAAAGGGTGTGTTTTCTGGAGAGAGATCTTCAACAAGGTGGCGGAGGACTATCCAGATATAGAAAAGGACTACTCCTACATCGATGCTTGGACGCAGTGGGCCATAAGGAGGCCGGAGTGGTACGACGTTTGTGTGACCTCAAACATGTTCGGAGATATAATAACGGACTTGGCCGCAGCGATTCAAGGAGGGCTGGGCATAGCTCCAAGCTTGCAAGTTGGAGATCGATTAGCCATGGCTGAGCCAGTCCATGGCTCTGCACCAAAGTATTATGGGAAGAAGGTCGCCAATCCCATGGCCGCAATACTTTCAGTCATGTGGTTGATGAGGTACTTCCACCAAAAGTACGGAGACAAAGCGGCTGCCGAGGCCGCCGCGAGGATCGAGACAGCAGTAGTCGAGGTCCTTAAAGAGGGGAGGGTGTTAACTCAGGATCTTGGAGGGTCGGCACATACCGACCAAGTCGGAGATGAAATAGCGAAGAAGATAAAGACTGTTCAAGTATCCATTTAGGCGGTCTACCAACATCCCTTATTTGACCAAACATCTCTCATCTGGCACGGCTTTTTTCTATTGTGCTCTTCTGCAAAAGGTTTATTTGGGGTGCGCTACTACCTTTCCACCAAGGTGAAGGTCGATGGAGTATATCGACCTCTATAGAGTTGCCCTCATGCAAGTAGAACTTCAAAAGTTGGCCTTCGAGAAAAGCGACGTAAAGGTGAACCTACAACACGCGCTCCAACTCCTAGATAGCGTTCAAGTGTACGGACCTGTGGGCAAAGCCGCGAAGAACGAGTTCGCCCCCATAAAACTCATATGCTTTCCAGAGTACTTCATTCAGGGCGAGCTCTTCTTCCATAGATCCGGATTCGGTCTCAGCGTCAAGGAGCTGAACAGAAGAGGGGTCCATGTACAAGTACCCGGCGAGGAAACGGATAAGCTTGCTGAAAAAGCCATAGAACTAGACGCCTACATAAACGGTGTCGTGCTTGAGTATGACCCTGAGTGGGGCGATGACCTAGTCTTTAACACGTCGTTCATAATGGATCCCGATGGCAAGATAATACTAAAGTACAGGAAAATAATGCCCGCACTGCACTTCGAGACCGCTGCGAGCCCTCACGACCTTTTAGAGGAATACTAC
>DAIQQE010000088.1:0-5341 GCA_036786905.1 Candidatus Nezhaarchaeales archaeon
TCTCGAGGGTTGTCTTGTGCGTCGCCTTTACGTTGTGATGGCCCCATGCATAAAACGCTTCCCTAATGCGCACTCAATACCTACCCCAAGTAATGAGGTTTTGTCGGAGCGCCATAAAGTACGAGTGAGAAGCGCTAATTACTCTTAGCTTTATCTGTTAAAGTTGAGGAAGCGAGCATGCCCAAGAACTTTGAAGAGCTGAGGAGGAGGGCCGTACAAAACCTGGTAGAGGCTGGGATCATAAAGAGGAAGATAGTGGCCGACGCCTTTCTGAGAGTCCCGCGCGAAGAGTTCATTCCAGAGGCCTATCGCGATTCCGCTTATGTTGACAGCCCCATACCCATAGGATACGGTCAGACGACTTCTGCTCTACACATGGTGGCTTGGATGTGCGAGGCAGCCGAGCTCAAGCCTGGGGACAAGGTTTTGGAGGTTGGCGGTGGGTGCGGTTACATGGCAGCAGTCTACGCGGAAATAGTCGCGCCAAGGAATTACGAGGTCAAGGGTCATGTATACACGATTGAGATAATAGAGGGCTTAGCAAAGAGGGCGGAAGAGAACTTGAAGAGGCTTGGTTATCACGATAGAGTGACGGTGATTCTGGGGGACGGATCCCTCGGCTACCCTGATGCCGCTCCCTACGATGCCATAATAGTCACAGCCGCGTCGCCAGGAATACCTAGGCCGCTCAAGGAGCAACTCAAGGTGGGCGGCAGGCTCGTGATACCCGTGGGGACGCCGTATTTCTTCCAGCAATTGACGCTCGTGAGGCGTGTGGGGGAGAACGATTACGAAGAAGTGGAGCTCGGCGGATGCGTATTCGTACCCCTGAGAGGGAAGTACGGCTGGAACAGGGACTAGGCATTGACGAGGGCCCTAGCGGTCGTAGTAGCAAAGGCAATGGGCGAGGAAGTCAGGAGGTTGTTGGCATCCATAGGCGTCTTAGATCACAGCTTGAAGATTAAAGCCTTGGGCAGCGAGCTCGTCATACCGATATCTGGATCGTTGCCAAGAGAGGTAGAAGAGCTGTTAAAAGACGTCTACAAGGCTGTCGTCAGGGAGGAGGAGTTCGAAGAAATACCCAAAAAACCGAGAAATGTCATAGAGTGGCTCAACGATAAGTTGCCTCCCCACCTCTTAGCCGCTGTCCCTCGTTCTTGGGACCTTATAGGCGATATAGCGATAGTCGAGGTCCCCGACGAGCTACTAGGACATGAGAGGTTGATAGCTGAGGCCATATTAACCGTCCACAAAAACGTCAAGAGCGTTTACATGAAAGCTGGTCCTGTAAGTGGCAATTTCAGGATAAGGGAGCTCAGGCTCATAGGTGGTGAAGATAAAAGCGTGACCATACATAGAGAGCACGGGGCACTCTTCTATGTAGACGTCAAGAACGTCTACTTCAGCCCTAGGTTAGCGACTGAAAGGAGAAGGGTTGCAGAGCAGGTCAAAGACGGTGAAGTGATACTTGACATGTTCTCGGGCGTAGGGCCTTTCGCCATACAAATAGCATTAAGGAGGCACGTCTTAGTACATGCGATAGAGTTAAACCCCGTGGCATACGAATGCCTCAAGAAGAATATAGAGCTGAACAAGCTGAGGGACAAGGTCATACCACACCTAGGAGACGCTAGAGAGATAGTTGAAAAACGCCTATCACGCAAATTTGACAGGGTCATCATGAACTTGCCCGAAAGGTCACTGGACTTCATAGATGTAGCCCTCAAAGCTTTAAGGGGTAGCGGAGCCCTTCACGTCTACGTATTCGAAGAAGAGCCACGGCCAGTCGAGAAAGCAGAAGAGGTCGTCAAGTTGAAAGTGGAAGAGAGCGGCTGGAAGGTCGTCAGGATCTCTCACGCAGGAATGGTGAGGCAAGTGGCTCCAAGGCGTTGGCAGATAGTCATTGACTGCGAGGTGAGCCAGTTTTGATTTCGAAGAGCATTTTCGTGACGACTAAGAAGGGAGGGGCCACAGATTTCGCTTCGAGGACTAAAGGGATGAGGCGAGCTCGGGATCATCTACAGGTTCGTTGATATCACGAGTCACTATCCCGAGGGGCTCGAATTGAGGTAGCGGGCCCGGCGGGATTTGAACCCGCGACCGTCGGGTTAAAAGCCCGCCGCTCTACCATGCTGAGCTACGGGCCCTAAGCATGAGAATTAAGAGGCGATTTTTAGGCTTTCTCTCCCTTTTCAGGGTCACGTATCATCGAGTGGTTGAAACGTTTGGGGTAAAAGTTTATTTGCTACCCCTCGTAGTGTTTCGTTCTCGCTAAGCGTAGATCTTGTATGCGGTCAATCAGTTTTGGGGGTTAAATGTTGAAGAAGAAGTTCACGATTTTAGATCACGAGCTCGTCCCCAAGCACATTCTCCTGACCAAGGAAGAGAAGAAGCAACTGCTTGAGCGACTAAAGATACGACCAGAGCGATTGCCTTGGATTAGAGCCTCTGACCCCGTTGCCAAGCTGATAGGTGCAAAACCAGGGGACATAGTTAAGATAATAAGAAAGAGCCCTACAGCTGGCGAGGTCGAGGCCTACAGGTTTGTAGTCCCGTGAAAGGTGGTGGTCAAGATTTTAACTATCGAAGATAGGTGGGACCTCATAAGGGCTTACATAGAGGAAAATGGTCTGACGCGCCAACACTTGGCATCCTATAACGAGTTCGTAACGCATGGTCTACAGAGAATAGTCTATGAGTTCGGAGGCATCGAAGCTAGGGGCGTTAGGATAAGGTTTGATAAAGTCCACATAGGCTCACCGATGGTCAAAGAGGCCGACGGTTCGGAGCGAAACATCTTGCCCATGGAGGCTAGGCTTAGGAACCTCACCTATGCAGGGCCTCTCTTCATAACGATGACCAAGTATGTTAATGGCATGCGGGAGGGAACGGCCAAAGTCTTCGTCGGTTACTTCCCAATAATGGTTAAGTCCGTCCTTTGCCCTCTCTCAAAGATGAGCAAAGAAGAGCTCATAATGAACAACGAAGACCCAAAGGACCCCGGAGGGTACTTCATCATTAACGGCTCTGAAAGAGTCTTGATAGCTCAAGAAGACCTCGCCACTAACCACGTACTAGTGGACGTCCTTGATGGCACTTCAAACGTCACGCACATAGCCAAAGTGCTCTCAGCGACGGCAGGACTCAGAATACCCACCTCGGTTGAGAGGTTAAAGGATGGGACGCTCCACGTAGTGATACCTTCGGTGGCCAGCAGAATACCACTCTTCATAGTAATGCGAGCTTTGGGCTTAGAGAGAGATAGAGAGATAGTCGAGGCCATAACCTGGGACCCCGAAATAGAGGTAGAGCTCTTGCCCTCACTAGAAGCGGCGAGTGACGTGACCACAGTTGAAGACGCTTTAGACTACATAGGCGGGAAGATAGTCTTCGGGCAACCGAGGCCGAAGAGGATCGAGAGGGCTGAGCTCGTCCTCGACAAGTACTTCTTACCACACCTAGGCAATAGGCCAGAAGACAGGATTAAAAAGGCCTACTTCTTAGGTCAAATGGTCGAGAAGCTTCTCGAGTTAGTGCTAGGCAGGAGAAAGCCTGACGACAAAGATCATTATGCGAATAAGAGGCTAAGGCTTGCCGGGGATCTTCTGGCTAGCTTATTTAGAGTGGCTTTCAAGAGGTTCTGTCAAGATCTACAATATCAGCTTGAAAGAATATGGGACACGGGGAAGGCCGTTTACGTAGAGAACTTAGCGAGGGCCGACTTGATAACGGAAAGGTTGCGCCACGCGCTAGCCACGGGCAATTGGACTGGAGGGAAGGTTGGGGTCAGCCAGCTTTTAGATAGGACCAACTACCTGTCAACGCTGAGCCACTTAAGGAGGGTTGTATCTCCGTTAAGTCGAGGTCAACCCCACTTCGAGGCTCGCGACCTCCATGCAACGCAGTGGGGCAGGATATGTCCAAATGAGTCTCCAGAGGGACCCAACTGTGGACTCGTTAAGAACTTGTCCTTGATGGCTCGTATAACGGTCGGCGTCGATGAAGCCGAAATAGAGGCCAAGCTTTACGAGCTTGGCGTCGTCCCCATTCAAAAGGCAAGGAAGGAGGAGAGAGGGAAGCCGGAGCACGAGAGAGGGAAGAGAGCGAAGGTGTTCTTGAACGGCAGGCTCATCGGAGTGCACGAAGATCCACACTTCTTGGTCAATTACATAAGAGAGGAGAGGAGGAGAGGTAAGCTAAGCCCAGAAGTCAACGTAGCATACATAGAAACTGAGCACATCAGGGAGGTCTACGTTAATTGCGACGGCGGCAGGATAGTCAGACCTCTCATAGTGATCAGGGAGGGTAGGGCCTTAGTAAGTAAAGAGCACGTGGACAAGTTGAGACGCGGGGAGTGGGCGTGGGACGACTTCATAAAGAACGGGCTAATCGAATACTTAGATCCCATGGAGGAAGAAAACGCCTACATAGCCATAAACCCCGAAGACGTAACGCCCGAGCATACACACCTCGAGGTGATGCCCACAGCAATATTTGGCGTGTGCGCTGGAATAATACCCTACGCTGAGCACAACCAATCCCCAAGAAACTCCTACGAAGCCGCCATGGCTAAGCAAGCTCTAGGCCTCTCTTGCGCAAACATACTACTAAGGATGGACTCCAGAGGCCATCTTTTACACTATCCGCAGATGCCACTAGTTCAAACGAGGTTGCTGGACATCATAGGATATAACGAGAGGCCCTCGGGCCAAAACATGGTCGTGGCAGTGCTTACACTTACAGGTTACAATATCGAAGACGCCCTTGTCTTTAGCCGAGGGGCAGTCGATAGGGGGTTGGCAAGGTCTACTTTCTTTAGGACGTACGAAGCAGAGGAGAGGAAGTATCCAGGAGGAGAGGAGGACAGGATCGAGAAGCCACCGCCGAACGTTAGGGGGTACAGGGCCGGAGAGGTGTACAGGTACCTAGGAGAAGATGGGATAGTTGAGGTTGAGGCCCAAGTACGCGGAGGAGACGTCTTAATAGGCAGGACGAGCCCGCCAAGGTTCATGGGTGAATATAGAGAGTTCGAGATATCGGGTAGAATCAGACGGGAGACCTCGGTCGACATGAGGCATGGAGAAACGGGAATCGTCGATGCTGTTTTAATCACAGAGTCAAGCGAGGGGAACAAGCTAGTTAAGGTCAGAGTACGTGATCTAAGGGTCCCGGAGCTCGGCGACAAGTTCGCTTCAAGGCATGGCCAGAAAGGAGTCATAGGTCTCTTGCTCCCGCAAGAGGACCTACCATTTACTGAGGATGGCGTTGTGCCTGACGTGATAATAAATCCACACGCATTTCCTTCCAGGATGACCATAGGGCAGCTGCTAGAGTCTATAGC
>DAIQQE010000089.1:0-5282 GCA_036786905.1 Candidatus Nezhaarchaeales archaeon
TTGGTGTCGTGCGACGTCGTGATCGACGCCCTCAAGCCGGGGTACTTGGACTCGATGAACCTCGGGTATAGGGGCATCTCGAGCGAGAACCCGAAGGTGATATACGTGGCGATATCGCCCTACGGGCACTTCTCGAAGAAGGCCGAAGAGATGTCCAACGTGCCAGACTCCGATCTAACGGCCCAAGCCTACAACGGGTACCCGTCTCTCATAGGGAACCCCAGCATAAGGCCTCTGCCCCTGCGCGCGGGCATATGGGCTGCGTGGGCCATGGCGGCCATATGCGCCGTGACGGGGGTCCTCTTGGCCCTATTCGAGCGATTGAAGAGCGGTAAGGGGCAGTTCGTGGACATAGCTACTCACGAGGCGCTGGCGGCGGTGCACATATATCCGATAATGGCCGGCTTCCTCTTCGGAAGGTCGAGGCCCCGGTACGGCTTCATAGACTACATACTCTACCCGTTCGGCGTCTTCAAGAGCAAGGACGGGTACGTCACCATAGCGACGCCCTTCGACACCGACTTCAGGGCCTTCCTGAAGGTGATTAAGAGGTGGGACTTGGAGCCTGACTGGAAGTACAGCATCGACAGGGTCACGGACGACGTCGATAGAATAGTCGAGCTGGACAGGGAGATACGGAAGGAGCTGGTGAAGTACTCGAGCGAGGAGCTGATAAGGAAGTCGCTGAGCAGAGGCCTGCTGCCAGAAGCCCTCAGGAGGCTTGTGGGCAGGCCTGTAATAGTGAAGTCCTATACGCTCAAGGAGGCCTTGAGCGAGAGGCACTGGTACATTAGGCGGTCGATATTGAGGGTCAAGGTAGACGACAAGGAGATGCTGGTACCAAACTCGCCCTTCAGGATGTCCGAGACGCCCGGTAGGATGCCTGTTGAGAGGATGTCAGCGCGGGAAGCCCTGACCGAAGAGGAAGCGGCCGCGACTTCAAGGAGAGGCGAGGCGTAGAGCGAATAGCTGGTTCCGGTCCCAGATCCTTTCATTGCCTCATCGCATGGGGTCCGCCCTCGCACCCCTCTAAGTCCAAACTGCCGTGCCCAACACCTCGCGAGGCCTCAGACGACTCTCGGCCGGGCTCGGCGTCATCGATGCCCTCGGCCTTGTAAATGAGGTGCTGGAGCTGTCGAGGTACCGTACGCGCTTGAAGGCTTGTAGCTATGTCGATGGCTAGGGGCATGGCTTGCTGGGAAAATTTCTTAAAGCCAAGGATGAGCTATACTCCCGAGGTGGTTACATGTTTACAGGATTCGAGTTAACCGAGGAGCAGAAGCTACTTCAAGAAGCAGTCCGCGAGTTCGCCAAGAAGGAGTTCACCCCCGAGAGATCGAGGGAGTACGAGGAGAAGGGCGAGTTCCCATGGGACCTCTACAGGAAGATGTGTCAACAAGGCTACCTGAGCGTGCAGATCCCCGAGGAGTACGGCGGGCAGGGCCTCGGTCTGCTTGAAGAGCTTATAGTGATCTACGAGTCTACGAAGATTGAGCCCTTGCTGGCGTACACTGTTTGGTGCGGCGTCTTCGGGGTGGACTACCTAGTAAACTTCGGGACCCACGAGCAGAAGGCCACGTGGTTGCCCAAGCTCGCGAAGGGAGAGATCGTCTCCACAGCCATGTTCACTGAGCCAGCCGGAGGAAGCGACTTGACGCGCGTGCTAGACACTAGGGCCGTGAAGGTCGGAGACAAGGTCTGGAAGATCAATGGGACCAAGACGTTCATAACTAACGCGACTATATTCAGCGTCGCTTGCGTCCTGACTCAGACGGACCCCAACGCCAAGCCCCCCTACAGGGGGCAGACCGTGTTCGTTGTGGAGAGGAAGCCTGGCATCGACACGACCCTCATAAAGGGCAAGATGGGTTGGCACTGCTCTCCGACCGGCGAGGTCTCGTTTAGCGACTACGAGGCCACGGACGACGACATCTTAGGCGGGCCCGCTAACCTGAACAGGGGCTTCTATCAGGCGATATCCTTCTTGGACGAGTCCAGGGTCAAAGTCGCGTGCGCGGCCGTGGCCACCGCCGAGGCGGCCCTCGAGAAGGCGATCCAGTACTCAAAGGAGAGGAAGGCCTTCGGCAGGATAATAGCCGGATTCCAAGGACTCGCATATAGGATGGTGGATATAGCGACGAAGGTGGAGCTCGGGAAGTCGCTGTTATTTAGGACGGCTAGGGTTGTCGAGAGGGCTAGGCACGACAAGACGCTCATGGACGAGGCCGTGAAGCTAGCCAGCATGGCGAAGTGGTACGGCGCTAGGCTCGCGGTCGAGGCCTGCGACTTGGCCATCGACGTCTTAGGAGGTTACGGCTACATAGCCGAATACGACGTAGAGCGCTGGTTCAGGTTTGCGAAGGTTCTAGAAATAGTCGAGGGGACGAAGGAGATACAAAAGAACGCAGTGGCAAGGTACGTGCTAGGAAGGGAAGCGGCACAGTACTTCTAGCTCGCGCTTCCTCATTTTATTTCCTTCATCTTTTGATGGCCAAGGACTAGACAGAACTTTGTGAAGACCTCAAAAGCCCCGCGCACGTATTGTAACGCCCCTCGCGTCGGGCCCGCTCGCCTAAGGGCAACTCAAGTCGCGATGCTTCGTGGAGTAGTGCGGAAGAACGAGCTCGGGCTGTCGTGCTGGGGGCCAAGAGAAAACTTAAATTTCTCAAAACATCCCACTTCTCGTTCAGGGACGGGTTATGAGCGAGAAGAAGAAGGTCCCGATAGTGGAGGGCCTCTTTACTTGGCCGTCGGATGAACCTAAGTTGATAGGCAGCAGGTGCCCGGTGTGCGGGAGCGTGCAATTTCCGAAGTCCAATGTATGCAACAACCCCGACTGCGACCACAGCAAGGAGCCCGAGGAGATACTCCTGAGCCCGGAGGGGACCTTGTACTCCTACACGATCCACTACTACGACCTCCGCCCGCCCTTCGACTATCACAAAGCCCCCTACGCGATAGGGGCCGTCGAGCTACCTGAAGGAGTTATGGTGGTGGGGAGGCTGACGACGACTGACGAGAGCAAGCTGAAGATAGGTGCAAAGGTAAGGCTTAAAGTAGGCGAGCTTTACTCTGATGGAGAAAACACGTACTTCACGTACTTCTTCGAGCCCGTGGAGGGGTGAGATGATGACTGAGACCGCGATTGTTAGTGCGGCGATAACCGAATGGACTGCATCGGGAGAGCCGACCCCCTCGCTCATGGACAGGCTAGCCGGCGTTACCGTAGAGGCCCTTAGAAGGGCGAAGCTCAGGCCGAGAGACGTCGATGCCATCATAGCCACGACCACGGCTCTACCGTTTGACAACCCCTCGTACATCACGATAAGCGCCCAACACTTCGCCCACAGGCTCGCGTCGAAGATAGGCTCCCGTGGGATTAAGTGCATAAACGTGTGCGGAGCTTGCGCCAGCACGGCAATAGCCTTCGCGACCGCCGATGCCATGATAAAGAGCGGCTACATAAAGACGGCGCTGGTCGTGGGGGCCGACAACTCTCCCCGCGGCTTCTACTACCAAGCGCCCTCGGTCTTAGACGCTGACTTGGCCACAGGCTATCCCCATAAAGCGGTCGGCATAACCAATCCGTCCTACTGGGCCATGTGGGCGAGGCGGCGGGCCTACGAAATGGGGAAGTCCGTCCAAGACATCAAGGAGCTGATGGCCCTAGTGAAGGTGCTCCACAGCGAGTACGGGGCCCGCAATCCCTACGCGAGGTACAAGAAGGTGTTCACGGTAGAGGAGGTCCTGAAGTCGCCCGTGGTCTGCGACCCCCTGCACTTGTACATGATAGCAGCTACGAGCAGCGGCGCTGGCGCCGTAGTGGTCACGGAGATGGAGATGGCTAAGAAGATCACGGACAAGCCCGTCAAGATAGCTGCGTCTGCGATAGGCGGCCCGCTCTCCACCGAGCCGTCTCCTAGGCTCGTCCACTTCGCGACGGCTGGCGGGGCGAGGGCGACGAAGCCCTTCGCGGAGTGGCGCAGGGTTATAGAAGAGGCCTACAAGCAGGCGGGGATCAAGGCCGAAGACGTAGACATAATGGAGGTCCACGACACCAATTGCTTCAACACGATAAACTGGATCGACCAGGCGATGGGATGGGAGCGAGAGGAGACCGACAAGCTGATAAGGAGAGGGGAGATAAGGCACAACGGCAGGCTGCCCGTGAACTTGAGCGGCGGCACCGCGTCCTTCGGCGAGGCTGTGCAGTGCCAAGCGCTCATGATGATTCACGAGCTGTTCCTGCAATTAAGGGGCGAGGCTGGCGAGAGGCAGGCCACTAAAAAGCTAAAGATAGGGCTTTGCACCGCTTACGGAGCATACGGGAGCTACGGCGCTATAATAGTCGAGAGAGCGTGGTAAGCAAGACCAATAAACCCTTCATCAATTTTTATTAAGAAGACCTTAAAGCATAACTCTTGAAGTGTTGCTATTAGTATCCTCGTTTTGTGAAGATGCCGTGAAGGAGCCTCACAGCGATCATAAGTCCATAGCCATACCATACCAGGACCCTCTTAGGCCTCTAGAGAGCGCCTCCGGCCCTCAGACCGCGTTCGTCCTCGGGCCCCGCGTGATAGACGCGTTGCCCAGCCCTAGTCAAAGCTTAAATCGCCCTCGCCCCTCCCTCTAGGCGAGAGCCTTGGATAACACTAGGAGGACTGTAGCACTACTAGTGGCCCTCAGCCTCGCTGGCGGTGCGTTGAAGATCGCCGGTGGGGTCTTGGGCGAGTCGAAGTCAGTCTTCGTCGACGCCTTGACGTCTATAGCCAACTCCTTAGCGATAATCTTGGTCTTGAGGTTCTTCAGGGCCGGCATGGAACCGCCCGACGATGACCACCACTACGGCCACTACAGACTGACTCTGGGCGGGCCTATATCGATGCTGATGCTGTACTCCTTCGTTGCTGGAGTTGTGGTCTTGGATCTGGTGAACGACGTGGGCAAGAGCTACGAGGTTGGCTACGAGGCCCCGCTGTTCGCAACGATGGCCGTGATACCATATGGCATCGCCATCCTCGTGGCGAGGTCGCGCTCAATCACGGCGAGCTACGCTAGCTTCACTTCCGTGGAGCTCATAGAGAGCGCTACGTCAGTAGCGTCTTCTGCGTGCGGCGTCTTGGTGAGCTACCTCATAGACTACCTCGGGGCCGTGGCGCTGACGTCCTACTTGTTCGTCGAGCTCGCGAAGAGTTTTAGAGAGGTCATAGCGACCGTGAGCGACATGGCCCCGAGAGACGTCGTCGACAAGATAATCGAGAACGCGAACAAGTACGGCCTAG
>DAIQQE010000090.1:0-5176 GCA_036786905.1 Candidatus Nezhaarchaeales archaeon
AACCATAACCAGTCGCATGGGCCTTTCATCCCTTAAGCGATCTTCCTTAATTTATATTATGAGAGTGCTGTAATGAGGGTTGGTGGACTAGGAAAGTTGGTCACTTAATAAGTCTGGTCTACCTGTCGCCTCATTACTCTAAGTGCTGTTACACCACCCTTGTCCGGAGAGCTCTTGTTGAATTATAAAGCACACATCTGGGCTCTCAAGGGCTTAGAAATGCCCTTATGTTGGGAACATTCGATTTGTTGAGAAGTAGACTTCTGAGCTACCATTCATTATTAAGGAAATGCTTTTTTAAGGGGTCTTCGTAGCGTTTAAGTCCGGTGAAGTCTTTGGTGAAAAACTACGAAGTCATCAAAGCGGATGTGTTAATCATAGGTGCTGGCGGTGCTGGGACGCGGGCAGCCATAGAGGCTAGGCGAAGAGGTGTAGATGTGGCCCTCATAGCCAAGGGAGGCTTTCCATCAGGATCCACGCCAAAAGCCATGGGGGGATACCAAGCAGCTTACCTACCTCAAGACAGCCCCGAAGAGCACTTTCGTGACACAGTGATCGGTGGATTGTACATGAACAACCAGAGGCTAGTTAAGATAATGGCTAATGAGGCTTTACAGAGATTGAAGGACTTGGAGGAATTTGGCACACAGTTCATCAAGGACGAAGCTGGTAACTACAGAATAATACACGCAGCAGGGACGTCGCGTCCTAGGAACTTCGTCGCAGTTGCGGGAGAATTCATGAGGGGCCTGATAAACGAGGTTCGCCAATTAGGCGTTCAAATATTTCCAAACATGTTGGCTCTTGAACTCCTCAAAAAGGGCGATGCAGTCACAGGGGCCCTTTGCTTTGACTGGAAGAACGGCTCGTTCTACGTCTTCAAGGCGAAGTCAACGATACTGTCAACTGGCGGTCTGGGCAACATGTATCCCTTGACGTCTAATCCACCTGATGTGGTGGGAGACGGATATGCGTTGGCCTATAGGGCAGGCGCAGAGCTAATAGACATGGAGTTCATACAATGGATGACCTGCGTCGTTTACCCCCCAAGCCTTAGGGGCTTCCCACCGCCATATGATGGTTGGGTTGCGCACGGAGCTAGGTTCTACAATGCTTTGGGCGAGAGATTCATGAAGAAGTACGACCGCGAGAGGCTTGAAAACACCACCAGGGACGTAGTTTGCATAGCTGCGTATCGAGAGATCAAGGCAGGCAAAGCCACTCCACGAGGGGGGCTCTTCATGGACTTGTCGGGTGTGCCGGAGCAAATAGTTAAGGCTTGGGAGAAGGTGTGGAAGGCCTACCAAGCCGTTGGAATAGACATAACTTGGCAACCGATAGAGTGGGCCCCCGGAGTCCATCATTGCATGGGCGGTGTCAGGATAAATGAGAGGTGCGAATCGTCGGTTCCCGGCCTCTACGCGGCTGGCGAGGCAGCTGGCGGAGTTCATGGTGCCAATAGGCTAGGCGGAAATGCACTGACCGATACCCAAGTCTTTGGAGCTAGAGCAGGGGCCCATGCCGCTGAGAGAGCCAAGAGCATAGGCGAGGTGGATTTCGACGAGGCTCAGGTGAATAAGTGGATTAAGATGATCGATGAAATATACGAGAGAGATGGGGGCATAAGGGCATCACTGCTCAAGTCCAAGATACAGAAAATAATGGATGACTACGTTGGCGTTGTTAAGACGGGCGCCTCTCTCGAGAAAGCGTTAAGCGAGCTTCGAAGAATAGAGCTCGAAGAGCTTCCCAAGATATATCTGGGCGACGAAAAGAGTTACGGTTCCCTCGTCGAAGCCATAGATGTTGTAAACATGGTGTGCACGGGCCAAATAGTTGCATCGGCCGCGTTATATAGAACTGAGAGTAGAGGGGCTCACTACAGAGAAGACTTCCCTCAAAGAGATGACGCTAACTGGCTCAAGAACGTCGTTGTTAAACTCGAGGCCAACAAAATGCTCGTGACCGCCGTACCAGTAGAGCTCTTAGAGCTCAGACCGTAGAGCTTTTTATCAACCTTTCCTTTCTGAGTCTAAATTAAATTTAGACGAAGAGAGGCCTTCATAAATCACATAGCCTTTCTTTTAGTTCCAAACGTATCTAGTTGCTGAAATATCGGCAATTGAGGCCGAACTCTATGTAACTCTGGAGTATAGAGGCAGGAGAATAATTAGCTGTCTAGACTTGGAGGTTCTGAGGTTATGGAGAGGGACATGTTTTTGAGTTTCATGAGCAAAAGCTTGGGACTAGACGGATCTCAACTTTCTTAAGGACGTATGTCGCAGAAAATCGAGCTTTCAGACTGGCCCATTAAAGTCTTCAAGAGGGGAGCTACTATACCACATCGAGGGTGAATTATGCCGTCCTTGCTACTCGTAGTAAGCCTTGCGACGGTTACGATTGCACGGAAGCTCCGAGGGCTTACGGAGCTTGAAGGACGCTGACCGTGGAGAAGCTCATCTCTTTAGGGCCCAGAGCCGGCGTGGGCTTTAGGCGATGTTGCTCAATCCAGAGACGAGCGCTGCTAGGGAGCGCGGTGCACGCGTTAATAGACAGTCTTAAGATCCTTCCTTACGTGAGGTGTTGCATGAAAGGTCACGATTTTGGGGCTGGCAAGTCAAAAGCAAGTTGCGTCTAAGGGGTTGAAAGGCGCTGATTCAGGGCTGGGGGTAGCGAGGAAGGCAGAGCGTCCGTCAATGGTCTTGATAGCGTGTTTTTCGGTCAATTTCATGTCATATGGCATAAGATTTGTATACAGCATGCTATTGCCGGAGATTATGAGGGAACTAAACTTGACGAACGCCCAGATCGGGCTAATTTACACCAGCTATCTAACGTTTTATACCGTTACTTCTGCCTTGGCGGGCTTCCTCGTGGATGTCAGAGGCATAAGAGGCACGATGCTTACCTTCCTACCGTTGCTCGGAGTGGGTACAGCCCTTATGTGCACGATGTCTTCGGACCGGAGCGGAGCGCTATTCTTAGGCCTGGCCGGGGTTGGAGCATCGGTGTGCTGGACGCCCCAACCGTGTGGGTTCAAAAAGCCTATCCGACGAGAAGAGGCTTCTCTTTGGGGATTCTTCGACAGGGCCCGACTATAGGCTTCGGAGCTCTGGGCCTCATAACGCCATTAATGGTGCCTTACATAGGCTGAGGGGGCTGCTGGCCAATCTTAGGAGCGACCTCGCTTGCTGTTCTAATACCATTGACGGCAAGTGGCTCAGGAGCCGGTAATAGAAGGCATCTCAAAGAAGGGAGGCCTCAGAGAGCACCTCCGAGACTTCAGGGCCGTATTAGGGACGAGCGGTCCTGGTTTGGCGGCTTATCTTACATGCTAGCATCCTTTGTGATAATGATCCCTATGACCTTTGTGAAAAGCTACATCTAACTTGGAGCTGGGGCCTGAACAAGCACCCCCAAGACATTATTCACCGTAATAGGCTTTGTTAGTATAATTGGAACGCTCGTTCTGCCCATCTTGTCGGACAAGATAGAGAGGATACTAGCGTTAATGGTTTGTAACGCGATAACAGCCATTGGGGCTCTTGGGCTCTACGGTCTTAGCGTGTCAGCATAACTACTTTAGCATGGCCCTGTGCGGTGCCGTAATAGGCATAGGCTACGGAGCCGTGTGGCCGCTCTATGCTGCACCCGTCAAGGACGCTTACGGCTGGGATCATGGGCTCCATAACTGGCCTATGGGCTACAAGCCTGCCTACATGGTGGGTTTCGCAACAGCCTTGGTATCGACGGCCTTAATCGCTATATTAGACTTTAAGCATGGTAAGCGATTTAGGGTTTAGACGATTTAAGAGGTTTCTTTTCCCCGTCCAACTCGTACCGCGTCAATTACGAGCAATACACATCGTGATTCTTTTGCATGTACAAGGCCGAGGCTTAAACATCAACCAAAGCGCGTCTTGCGCTATCGTCTCCATAAGAAAGGTCGCAAAACTAATACTTTGTTGATTAGGTGAGGGAGTAAGGTGCCTTTCCTTAAAAATATAGACCGAGCCGCCTCAAGTGGTCACTTATCTTATCCTTCAGGATCTGGAGTTTTAATGACCTTTCAATGTCGTTGGAGCCCTTCATTATTCTCTCGACCTCTCTGATTATCATTCTATTTGCCCATACAAAGTACGCTCGCTCTCTGAACGCTTGGGGCCTGCTGTATATGCCGTACTTCTCTCGTAGATCTATGGAATATTCGATTAGCCTAAGCGTTAAATCAGCTATCTTGGCCCTATCCAAAAACTTTGTCTCATAGCTTATCCATTGATGCCAAGAGGGCATCGACAAGCCGTTGACGTAGTCCCCTAAGCATTTGAATACAAGCCTATACCCATGCTCTTCAGGGTAGTCGAATGCCAGTGAGCCAGGGTCTAGTAATATCATGGGTCCAAAGGCGAACATAACAGCATTGCGGCCTCCGTCTAAGACACATATATCCTCCCAAAGCCTCACAGTTTCCTTCAGTGTTTCCTCGGTCTCGTTTGCCAATCCAAGCATGAAGAACACCATTAGGCGCATCGAGTCTCTATGCTCTAGGCACGCCTCTATGGTCTTGAAGAGCTCCTTATTGGAATACGCCCTTCCGTGAAGCATTCTCACTTCGTCGACTCCCGACTCGGGCGATATCGTTAGAGTCAGAGGTATTCCAATGCTGGCTAGTCTCTCTAGATAGCCTTTGTTGGCTGGCTCGAAGAGCTCCATCGACACGTTCGTCAATGATGGGACCGTTGACCTC
Organism: Candidatus Nezhaarchaeales archaeon; assembly: GCA_036786905.1. Classification (GTDB taxonomy): domain Archaea; phylum Thermoproteota; class Methanomethylicia; order Nezhaarchaeales; family WYZ-LMO8; genus WYZ-LMO8. The sequence continues at coordinate 4,748 of DAIQQE010000090.1, forward strand.
AGGCACTTCACGAGCCTCTCGCAATAATCTGGGCCAGCCATCCTAGGGTCTTGAAAGAGGAATACGCTCTCGATCCCTTGCTCGCTCAGCTTTTCGAGATCTTCGCATATCTTCTCTGGGCTCCTAAACGACGGTTTCTCCCTGTTTAAGTAAGTTCTATAGCTATAAGAGGATCCTCCGCAAGTAACGCAGTTGTAGGTGCAACCGCGACATATTGGTATGGAGAAGTGTGGCAACGACATTGAACTAAGGAAGGCCCTCTTAGGTTCTAGCAAGTCTATCCTCACAAACTCGAGTTGGTCGATTTCTAGCTCGGGCTTTCTAGGCTCGCCCACTAAGATTCTCCCATCGTCTTCCCTGACAGTGGAGTTGGGGACTGGCATCGGTTTACCGTGTTTCTCCAAGATATTTAAGAAGTCAAGGAGGGGT
>DAIQQE010000091.1:0-5171 GCA_036786905.1 Candidatus Nezhaarchaeales archaeon
ACTCCTTAGTACTCCCTCTCGCCCTTCTCCTTTTCTCCTCCTTAGGGCTCTTAGCAGGACAGCCGTGGTCTTCTGCTCCCATCCAGATCCCCCCGGTTCCACTATCCATAGCCTTAATGGCGTTGACGTTGCCTGTCCTCGTCCTCTTCCTTTACACGAGGCCCTACAGGGAGTACAGATCACACTTGAAGCGCCTCGCCGAGGAGAGCTACTGGACGACGCTAATAGCTGATGCTTACGCTCAGGCGGGTCTATCGACAATTCAAATAGCGGCTAGGCTAAAGGAGAAGGACCTCTCTTTGCCCCATGTCAGCTTTGAGCTTAAGAGGTTGTTCAGAGACGCCTCAATAATGTTGGAACCTCTTCCGGCAGTCTTCTCCAAAGAGGCCGACAGACCCATAGGCGGGATGTGGAGGCAACTTCTCACCACTCTGGCCTTCTTAGAGAGAACAGGGGGCTCTCCTACTCAAGCATTTAGAGATCTACATGTCCGAGCACTAAACGCTTTGAAGGCTTCGTTCAAAGCTATGGGGAACAGGATGAGCGCTTTAGCGACGGCCGTGACCTCCGCGTTCTGCATCTTACCAGTAACGGTCTATACGATGTTCATGATATTAGCATCACAACAAACAGGGATCATGGTCTCCTCCTTTTCCATCATTATTTCGATAATGGGAGGGGCCCTCATAGTGGTTGCCGATGCTATGTGCCCTGACGTGGCTCCTCGTAGCTACTCACCGATTTACCTTAAACCGTTGATGAAGTGGCTTCCCTTGGGAGTCGTGCTGGGGATTTGTGTTTACACAGGCCTACTCAAGTTACCGCTTGCGATGAGGTTTGCTCCATCGCTTGCAGTGCTGATGGCTTGCCTTGGCCTCTCAGTACCAGCCTACGTGGAATGGAGGAGGCACGACAGGGCCTTGAACGAGGTCGTGGAGAGGCTCCCTGCCTTCTTGAGAGATCTGGCGGACGAGATTAGACGAGGCAGTAGCCCCTTCAGGGCTCTCGAGCACCTCTCGACTAGAGTTTATGGAAGGCTCTTTGACAGGTTCTTGAAGTTGCTGGTCAATAAGTCAAGGCTAAGCGGCTTCGAAAGAGCCCTCAAAGACATAGCGCCTCTCCTCCCCAAACCAGCCCTCCTAGCCCTCGACTTGATAAGGGACTTGGAAGAGCTGGGCGCTGGAGCAGAAGCCTTCGACGGCTTGGCGGAGGCGTTTAGAGAACACGTAGACTCGATGGCTGAGTACAAGGCCAATATCTCTTTAAATCGATGGATGGTACTTTTTGGAGTAGGACTTGCCGGGGGCATTACGCTCGCTCTCATGGGCTTCGTCGTGCCCGTGTTAGCCAAGCTAAGCATCGTGACTTTACAGCAAGCTCCCACGACAATGCCCCTCATGTCGATAAACCCAGAAAGTATGCCCTATGTGGCGAGCCAAGTGATGTTTGGGATGGCGGTCTCGGCTACAATTTGCGGTCTCATAGCCGGCAAGATATCCTCATTCAAGCTCGGAGAAGGCCTAAGAGACGCCACGATTTGCTGTCTCATCGTTATGCTAGAGCTCCTTGTGGGGGCAGTCATGGGCTGGCTCTAGCCCCCTTTTTAGCATCCTTAGGAAGGGGTCGAGAGCGTGGAGGAGCACATAGACCTAGCAATAGCCACGGCAATCTTCTTGGTCTTTGTTGGGCTCTGCGTAGGCCTATGTTATCACTCGACTTTAGCTTACGCCTTGAACGCTCTGTCCTCTGAAATCGTGGCGATCGCTTACTTTTACCCTGTTAAGATCCCTATAACCTACGATGCTTCATCTAAAATTGCGACGGTCGGAGTTGGCTTGAAAGACGTGAGGGCCGTGATAGCTGTGGTGAAGACAAGCACAGCAACGTATCAAGTGAAGCTCTTCGAAGAGAGGGCGTTGCCGACAAAAGTGAGCGCCGAGGCCGATGAGTGGGTAATTGCACTGACTCCTGGCGGCTACGGAGTTAAAACAGGTACTGCTTACCCGAGTGGACTCGTTGTCACGACAACGGGGGTATACCCGCTGACAAGCGCTCCGAGCTTATACCCGAGGGTGAAGGTGACGACTACCTATGTTGTGGAACCCTCAGAATCTATGGTCGTGAAGACATGCTCGAGCTTCCAGACGAGGTCTATCGACGATAAATTCCTCTCCGAGTTGAGGTTCGTAAGCTCAAAGTATGTTGGGCCGAGCGACCCGAACCTCAAGGATTATCAAGGCGTGGTAATGCTTAAGGAGGAGTACTCCACATGAACGTCGAGGCCAAGGCACAAGCCCACCTGTTGGATGCGACTACTGCCTCGATCGTTTTACTCATTTTTGCTACGATCTGCATGAGCGCTCTCTCGAGACCTTCATTAGCGCCAGCTCTCGACCCTCCTAGCGACGCTTTAGCAATTCTGGCTCAGGATCCGAGCTTCGTGAGAGCTGTCTATCAGTTGGATCCTGCCTCTTTGGCACAGCATGTGAGGGCAACCGTCGGCCCGAAGCCCTTCAAGCTAACGATATGCGACCCCGGTGGAAGCCTGCTGTTGGCGATAGGAGAGGACGTGGAAGGGATAGCAGCCGTGGTTGTGCTTTCGGGCCACGAGGGCGACGTGAGTGCGAGATACGTGAGCCTCGTCGTTAAGTGCTAGTCGTCTTCAACCGAAGGTTCGGACTGTGGGAAACCCCTTTTTAAGGGTTGTTTAAACAAAGGTGAATTGCTTGATCTTCACAATGGTTGCTCTAATTATGGGATCGGTCCTATTGATGGTGGCGAGCACCTTAACCGTGAACGCCCCGACCTATGTCCCTATAGCTAGGACGGATCTCAGCACCGTAGAGGCCTCTTTGAGGCATGCAACTTTGAACGCACTTGCCGGATACGTCAACAAGAAGCACACTGACATAAACGTAGCCCTTTCGCAGAACCTAGACGCCCTCGACAAGCGCCTCGTCCCTTGGTCCTCTTACACCGTCCTCTCATACAGCCCTATGTCGACCTCAAGCCACTGGTCAGAGGCCTCTCTCTCCGTCAAGTACACAATAGAGACTGGCAAAAGGAGCTTGAACTACACATGTAACGTGAAGCTGAGCGGCTTTGTGCTTTTTACTGCCAAAGAGGGCGTTTACTATGTGGTGGCGGCGAGGTTGTGTAACGAATATGGCACGATCGTCAACCCGAACCTAATCTTCGACCCCAAACCCATTAAGATGGTCGTGGAGAGCGACGCGTTCAAGCTCTACTATCTTCAAAGGCCTAGCACAATAGAAGTGGTGGACGAAAGGGGGCTAAGAGTCTACCTAACGCCATGAGGTGTTAAAGGCTTGGGATCTTGTTTCAAGGCTTATTTGGAGCTTCTACCACAAGAGCCTCGGCGCTGTACGCAAGAGCCTTACTCGTCAGCCTCTTCGAGGAGGACGGTTATTGACAGACGCGCTCAAGGGCACGCGAATTTTGTGGGGAAAAGGGTCTATGAGAGACCTTCATCGCCTGGACATCTTAAACTACAAGAGGAGGAAGCCTCCGTCTTAGAGAGCCTAAGGAGCCTATGCCTTTTCTTTGGGGCTACTTGGCGGGGTTAGAGAGCTTGGAGGTTGTTGACAAGCTCCTTCACCTCACAATCGTAGCGATCTGCGTGGTAATGGCCCTTGGACTATTTGCCAGCGACGGTCACTTTGCCATGCCGAGTACCGATATAACAGCGCTCCACGGTGCGATAACGTCTGTAGCCCTAAAGCCAGGCTCGAAGGTGGTTGTGGTGGTCCACGTACCAAAGACGGTCTCCATAACCATTAGAGGTTCGATCCTGACAGTGACAGGTTCTTCGATACCGATCGGCTACGTGAAAGCAATGGATAGGGCGGTCGGGATAGTCCATAGCGTTGCCGAGGGCTCGATAGTATACAAAGTAAAGCTGAGTAACTTAGACCTTATTGGTGGTCTAAGTTACACTCTGGTCGTTGAGTGCGTCGACATCAACACCATAGCGATAAGAGTTTTGTGCTACCGAGTAGTACAATAAAGTAAGGCGTGCTTTAGATGCCTCTCCATAAACTACAGCCCAAAACGGTTGAGTCGCTCTCTTGAAACCTCCAAATCCTATTTTGCCTGCAGCATAGCGATGCCTCCTTTTAAGCTGGATCTTGCGGAGCTCGTATAGCAAACCAAAGCTTAGAGGGATCTCGTGAATGTTGCCATCAACATCAGAGATAGCATCAAGGATCTTCACACTAGCGATAGCACTAGCATTAGCGACGTTGTTCCTTTCATCACTAACAGTTGAAACGAAGGACCTCGTAGTTGTTCAAGACCAAGGGAGCAGTGTCGTCATGGATAAGGTCGAGCTCGGGGACCCTGAGCTCTACAACAAGACACGCGCAACGATTAAGGAGCCATCTCCCGTGACTGCGCACAAAGGGATGAGGCTCTATCACCTCGATGAGGTCAAGGACGAGGTCACATACGAGGTTAAGGTAGCGCTTGGCCGCTTAGTCCTTGAAGTTCCGAGGGGCCTCTACTACAAGGTGACCCACCTTCCGACGGGATCGGTCTTTGAGGGGATAAGTGAGGGCAAGCCTGTAGACTGTGGCCCCTTACCTTACGGTCTTGTGGAGGTATACGTGAAGGGCTCTCAAGAGCTAAGAGAACTTATCGACTGGCGAGGAGGACCCATCAGGATCAAAGAAGAGGTAGGAATAGAGTCCAAGGCCTTCTCCCTCTTACTGCCTTCGTTGATACCGGTAATAGTACCTCTTGTCGTCTCGGCTTATTATGCGTACTCTAGGCACAAGTTCTTAGCATCTGTAAAGACATCAAGCCCTCCTAATCCCAAATATAAGCTCGATCCGCATCTTGACTCGTCTAATCCACCTTTGGAGCCCAAAACCAAGGCCATCACCAAGCCTTTCAACACGAAGATGAAGAAAGAAGAGGAAGATAGGGTGATGAAGATATTAAAAGTTGCCTCCAAGTCGCCAATGAGTATAGCGGATCTGGTGGAGAGAGATTTGGGATGGCTCGAGAAAGAACTCAAAAAAGCGGAAAAGGGTCTGGGTCGTGTAAACGCTTGGTTGATTTCGGTTCGTCTTTGGAGGAAATTAAGGCTTTACATCGAAGAGAGGGTCAAGAATCTATATCACGTCTTAGCGGATTTAACCTGCAATATA
>DAIQQE010000092.1:0-5153 GCA_036786905.1 Candidatus Nezhaarchaeales archaeon
ATTTACGAGAACGCACCTTGGCCCTCATCAAGAAGTATTCCATAGTGCCGAAGAGGGAGCTAGGTCAGTCATTTTTAGTGAGCGAGAAGATCGCACAACAAATAGCAGAGCTCTCGCGAGCAGAAGGCCTTGTAGTCTTGGAGATTGGGGCGGGCCTAGGGGCCTTAACCGAGCCCTTGGCCTCTAGGGCAAGGCTCGTCTATGCAGTGGAGGTCGACCCTTTACTATGCAAGGCCCTCCGAGAAGAGGTTTTGAAGAACTACGACAATATCGTGTTGATAGAAGCCGATTTCTTGAACGTCACTCCCCCTCCTGTCGACGTTGTGGTGTCTAACGTTCCCTACAGCATTGCTACGCCCTTGCTATTCAAATTGGCACGGGAATGCACCTTCAGCAGGGCAGTCCTGACGCTACAAAGGGAATTAGCCCTTCGCATAACTTCAAAGCCTGGCACCAAAGACTACGGAAGGCTAACGGTCTCTCTTGACGCTTTCTTCTCCTCTTACCTCTTCATGTTAATTAAGAGGAGGAACTTCTACCCTGAGCCTGAAGTGGATTCAGCGGTGATCGCGCTTGAAAGACGCCAGCCCCCATACGAGATCAAAGACCTAGACTTTCATTTAGAAGTAGTCAAGTGGCTCTTTACCCAACGCAATAGGCTATTAAGGAAGGCTTTACGAACCGTCTTACTAAAGATCTCGCCGTCAAAGTTAAGTGAAAAAGCATACTCTGACTCAAGGTTATATAAGTACATGGACAGGAGGGTTAGGGACTTGTTGCCATCCGATTTTGCCTATATATCCAACGTCCTGAAGGACTATCTAAAGCAATGAGGGAGTGGGCTTGAAGCTTGCATTTGAGGACATGATCATACACGTGTGGGAAGGGGTCTATCCTCCTTCCGACGATACGTTCCTACTGTTAGATAATTTAAACTTAAGCGGTGGAGAGTACGTGCTAGACGTAGGGACGGGCACGGGCATTTTGGCGATAAAATGCGCGCTGAGAGGATGCCATGCAGTGGGCATAGACGTTGACAAGAAAGCTATCCGCAATGCGAAGTTCAACGCCAAGATAAACAGCGTCGATCACCTAACGTGCTTCCTATGCGGCGATGTGACAACAGCCCTCAGAGATGGGTGCAACTTTGACATTGTGCTGATGAACCCTCCATACCTACCGTCAAGTGGAGACCCTCGCGTGGATGAACCATTGTGGGACGGCGGTCCCGACGGCACTTCTTTAATCATGAGAGTTATCGAAGACTTAGGCAAATTGATGAGCGAGGACGGCAAGCTGTATTTCGTCGTTTCGTCTCTCTCAAATGTGGCAAGGGTCGTTTCGAGGCTTGAAGTCGCCGGTTTCAAAGTTACGATATTGGCTAAAAGGAAATTGTGGTTCGAAGAGCTCTTCCTCATAGAGGTGAAAAAGTGCTTCGCTTCAGGATAGTTCTCGTAGAACCGCTATACGAAATTAACATAGGTTATGCCTGTAGGGTCATGAAGAACTTTGGCTTTAGAGAGCTGTGTCTCGTAAGGCCTCGAACCCCCATTACCGAAGTTTCAAAGGTTTTTGCCGCAAAGGCCCACGACGTTCTCGAATCCGCTATTATGGTCGATAGTTTAGAAGAAGCCGTAAAGGACTTCGACTTGAAGATAGGTACGACTGGTAAGTTGGCTGGCCCTCGAAACGTCCTGAGAAGCGTGGTCCCTCCTTGGCATTTGCACGAGTTAATGAAACATGAGGGTAAGGTGGCTTTAATCTTTGGCCGCGAAGACATAGGTTTGACAAACCAAGAACTGTCGATGTGCGACGTCCTTGTAAACATACCCACGAGCGAGGAATACCCCGTAATGAACGTCACCCATGCCATGGCAGTAATACTTTACGAGCTATCTAAAGCCCGTATAAGGCCCAAGACGAGGTTGGCCAATACGGAGTTAAGAGAAGTTGCCCTCAAATACTTCTCAGACATATTAAAACTCGTTGACTTCCCGAAGGAAAAGGAACCGAAGGCCAAGTTAGCTTTTAAGAGGATCTTGGGCAAGGCCTTTATATCTCAAAAAGAAATGCAGATTCTACTGGGCTTTCTGCATAAAGTGCATTTAAGGCTAAGCTCCTACGTCACGGGGAAAAGCTAAAAAGATCCCACCCCTCTTAAGGAAGAGGTGCGCATTGCATGCCCCTGAGACCAGCTCGCTGCTATAGGCTCGTCAAGGGGCCGGCCTATACTAGAAAGGAGTACGTGCACGGTGTCCCACCACCAAAGATTGTCAAGTTCACTATGGGGAACACAAGATCCGACTTCCCCCTAGTGGTTCAATTGGTGGCTAAGGAGCCAGCACAGATAAGGCACAACGCCTTAGAGGCTATGAGGGTCGCGTGTAGCAAATACCTTTCTTCAAGGTTGGGCGAGAACAACTATTTCCTTAAGATCCATCCATACCCTCATCACATCCTCAGGGAGAACAAGATGATGGCATTTGCTGGAGCCGACAGGCTTCAAGACGGGATGCGCCTTGCCTTTGGCGACCCAATAGGAACAGCGGCTAGAGTAAAAGCTGGGGACGTGATTCTCACGATAAAGGTTCCAATAGATAAAGAAGAGGTAGCGAAGGAAGCGGCGAGAAGGGCCGCCTCAAAGCTCCCCATGCCTTGCGAGATAACGGTCACGAAGGGTGTTGTCAAAAGCTAGAGAAGCTTATTGTGCCACGAGGTAAGCGACCATTAGCGCTAACAGCCCGATAATCATGAATATCCAGATCCAGCTGAACATCTTAGACCTCTTTTCCCGCCTAATGAGCTCTTCCTCACACGACCCTTCGCAGACAGGTGGGTCTTTGTTGGCTGGCACAACTCCTCCACATATCACACAATGTTTGTGGTCTAGTACGCCAGACTCCTCGGCTCTCCTCCTTTTAGAGGACGTCTTAGACCACCTTAAAACGCTTTACTGAACCTTACTTCTAATAAATGTTGTGTGTGGATGGTCTCTTCACATAGGTCAAAAGCTCCGAGACCATACTAGACCCCTCTTAGCACCAGATAAGCTTCTAAGGTCAAAGGCTAAACCCCGTCGGTTGCGTAGAACTACTTCTCACGCTTTTTCCTACCTCCCTTTAGCATCCTCTCAAGCAATATCCTCCTTTCAACTTGTGCGACGAGACGGCGCACCCTTATAACCGCGTCAGGGTTGACCGATATGCTATCTATGCCTTGGCGCACTAACCACTCAACAAAGTCCTCTAAGTACGAAGGTCCTTGACCGCATATGCTCACGACCACTCCATGTTTGTGCGCGACCTTGATCAGGTGACTTATCGCCCTTAAGACTGCTGGGTCTCTTTCGTCAAAGTAGCGCGGATCGAGCTTCGGCATAATTTCTGAGTCGCGGTCGACGCCGAGCACTAACTGAGTTAGGTCGTTGCTTCCTATGCTAAAGCCATCGACGTACTTGCAGAACTCGTCGGCGTTGAATATGACGCTCGGGACTTCTGCCATCGCCCATACCTTGAAGTCCCTTCCTCTTTCGAGCCCTTCCTCCCTCATGATCTGTAGAACCCTCTCAAGCTCCCACGTGGTCCTCACGAAAGGCAGCATCACCCAAACGTTCTTGAGTCCCCACTCGTCTCTAACCTTCTTGATTGCTCTACACTCTAACCTGAACGCCTTCTCGTACTGCGGGCTTATGTAGCGAGAGACACCGCGATAACCTAGCATTGGATTGCGCTCTTCGGGTTCGTACTTCTCACCGCCTCTCAGCTTCCTGTACTCGTTGGACTTGAAGTCGCTGAACCTGACGACAACTGGCCTAGGTTGGACTTTTCTGGCCACCATTGCTATGCCTTCGGCTAACTTGTTCACGAACTTGTTCTCTTCGCCTATCTCCAGCAGGTAGAGTGGATGCTCCCCTATGTGAGACGACAATATGAACTCGATGCGCATTAAGCCTATCCCGTCGAATGGTAGGTCGGCATACTCCACGATCTTCTCGGGGACCCCCAAATTCATGTAGACCTTCGTGCCTGTGGGCATGAAGTACTCGGCAACCTGCATTGCTTGTCGTGCGGTAGTCGCTTCGGCCTCCTCGCCCACCTTCTTCACTAGTTCTTCGATGACGCCTTCGTACACGACCCCCGTAGTCGCATCAACCGTATATTTCTCTCCGTTCCTCAAGACCTTAGTCGCGTTACCCGTACCGACCACGGCTGGGATTCCTAGCTCTCTGCTGACTATGGCAGCGTGACAAGTCATGCCACCTTCATCGGTTACTATGGCGCCCGCGAGCCTCATGTACGGGACCCAATCGGGATTGGTCATAGTGGTCACGAGAATGTCGCCCTTCTCTATCATTTTGGAGGCCTCATCGATGCTCTTGACGACCTTGGCTTTGCCAGCCCATACGCCTGGACTGGCCGGCAAGCCCTTGACGACCACCTTCTTCTCCTTAACTTTGATGCTAGGCTTCTCCCTCAACCCCTCCTCTCTTAATGACCATACGGTCTCGGGCCTCGATTGAACTATGAACACGTTGTCAGGGAACTCCATGTCGCGATCAATTGCCCATTCTATGTCTTGGGGGTGCCCGTAATGTTGCTCTATCTTGAGAGCTAACTCTGCCAACTTTACGACTTCTTCGTCAGTTAAACAGGGCACACGCCTCCTCTCAGGAGGCACCTCAACCTTTACGGTTTGTCCCGAAGAGGGATCTCTAATGACTTCGTAGGCCTTATCAGCTATCTTCTTCTCTATTATATTGAGTGTCTTCTTGTCGACGATGTAAGTGTCTGGCGTCACGGATCCACCAACGACTGCCTCTCCTAGACCCCAGCTCCCCTCTATCACTATCTTGTCCCTTTCTCCCGTGACAGGGTGTATGGTAAACATCACGCCAGCTGACTTTGCGTTAACCATTTTCTGCACGATTACGCTCATCAATACCTTGTCGTGATCTATCCCCTTTTCTTGGCGATAGAATATGGCTCGAGGCGTAAAGAGCGACGACCAGCACTTCTTGACCTTGAGCAGGACCTCTTTCTCGCCTTCGACGTTCAGGAAAGTATCCTGCTGACCAGCGAAGCTAGCCCCTGGTAGGTCTTCAGCCGTGGCGGAACTCCTAACAGCTACCGAGACATTAGACCTCCCTATCCTCT
>DAIQQE010000093.1:0-5100 GCA_036786905.1 Candidatus Nezhaarchaeales archaeon
TCTAGAGAACGAGAACCCCGTCCCGCCCCCTGACTTGTGGATGATCGCCATGTACTTGAGGGCGTCGAATATGCCCTCTATGGAGTCCTCGACCGGTATCACGAAACACGCCGCTAGCTGACCTATCTCGGTCCCGGCGTTCATCAAAGTCGGGCTATTGGGCAGGAACTCTAGGCTCCTCATCACTTGGAAGAACTTCCTCTCCGACTTCTCGGGGTCTAGCCCGTAGAGCGCGTCGGCCCTAGCTATCGCCTTTGCCACCCTCGCGAACATCTGTCCCGGGGTCTCGACTATCCTCCCTCGATCGTCTCTCAGCAAGTACCTCCTCGCCAAGACCCTGACAGCGTTTATCGTCAGCTTCAAGTCGTCTTCGACTCCCAACAACCTCTTGGTCTCCCTTATGTTGGTCCTCCACCTCCTGTAAAGTATGTAGGCCTTGGCCGTGCTGACAAGGCCATGCCTTATCAACGTCTCCTCCACGACGTCTTGTATCTCCTCGACGGACGGGATTTGACCGACGAACTTCTGATTTAAGAGGGCAACTACCTCGTTCGCTAGCTTCTTGGCCTGCTCGTAGTCTCCCTCTCCGGTCTCCTTTAGCGCCTTGTATATCGCACTCGTTATCTTCTGGGGCTCGAAGGGCTCGAGCCTTCCGTCCCTCTTCCTGACTTTTTCTATGGATAACCTCATAACTCGAAGCTCCACCAAGCCCCTAACCCTTACTTGACGTCGAGGTTGTTAGCTTTATCGGTCTGCCACTACGAGCCGAGGCTCTGTTCGAAGCCGAAGGACGCCCAATGGCTCGACTACCCTTAAGTCGCTACGCTAAAGAGGTTCAATGAGTGTCGAGAGGAGCCGTCTAGAGAAGCTGTATCCCCGCATTCTCAAATGAGTACTTTATCGCCTTCAATATTTGGGACCTTACTTGGAGCATCTTGCGCGGATTTGCGACCCTAGCGACCACCTCTATCGTCAAGTTGCCCTCACTAATCTCTTTCAAATGAACCTCGGGCTCAGGCGACGCGGCAACTTCTTTGCACTGCCTAACGGCGTCCTTGATTAGTTGCTCCACGACATCCATGTCCGCGTCGCCTCTAACTTTGAGGTCTATGGTCAGCTTAGATAGAGCGTCGAGAGGCATCATTAGGAAGGACTTCTTCATGAGGTCCGAATTCGGCACGTAGTATATCCCGTCCTCCCTCACTATCTCCGTGTAGACCGTGGTTATGTCCCTCACATAGCCGGGCTTGCCGTCTATCACCACCATGTCGCCTCTCCTGAAGGGCTTATAGATCATTAGGGCGTAACCCGCGAGGGCGTTGGTCAGGACGTCCCTCAATCCCAAAACCAGCATAAACAGTATCGTGCCCAGTATCAATCCAATGGCGAAGTAGACGATGTCCGAGGGCGCCCCGACGAGAGAGGCCGAAAAGGCCCCGGCAATTAGCATCACTATGGCTAGGGCTATGTACTTCCAGAGCGATGCCACGCCAGACTCGACTTCCGATGCCCTCGCTATCCTGTCTATCACTCTAGCTATTATGAGCCTATGCACCAAGTAAGCGAACGCAAATATCGCCAAGACTATCAGTATGTCTATGACTTGGCTCGGTAGCGTTAAACCGACGGTCGCGGTTTGATCTACCATGAGCGTTCATCCCATGAATATCCTCTTGACGTCCTCTACGGCTTCGGCTCGCGCTAGCACTAGAACCCTGTCGCCCTCTTTGAGCTCCAAGTTCGGGTCAGGCGGCCTCAATTGGTCGTTCCTCAAGACGGCGACTATGAGCCAGTCGCCTCCTGCTGGCACCTCGCTAAGCCTCCTATCCACTACCAAGGAGCTCGACGTGATGGTGAACTCCAGCAACGAGAAGGTCCCACTAGTGCTAGTGGCTCTCGAGAACTCCGATAGAAGAGGCTCCCTCAAGAGGAGAGACGCTATGTGTTCTGCTGTTATGTCCTCGGGCGTCACGGCCTTCGTCAGCCCAAGCCTTTCGGCCATTCGCGCAAGCTTCCTGTCGCTGACCCTCACGACTATCCTTGGGACGCCGTACTCCTTAGCTATCAGCCCGACTAAGATGTTGACCTCGTCGTGTCCCGTGACGGCGGCTAGGGCGTCAGTCCCCTCGAGGCCCACGTTCTCGAGCACCTCGATGTTAGCCGCATCGCCCTTGACCACTGTTGCGTCGAGCTCTTCAGATAGCATCCTACACCTGTCCTCACTCTGCTCTACTATCACGACTTCGTGGCCCGCGTCTATGAGCCTCTTAGACAACAGGGTCCCGACCTTGCCGCCTCCCACGACTACAACTCGCAAGGGCTATGTTCCCCCGGTAATAACTGGGAAAAGCTGTTTTAAAGTAAGATATAAGCATTAAGAGTTGGGGCGAATAAGAGGTTGGTCAATCCAAGGAACCTGGCATCAGGGCTATCGACCATAACCATAGCCGTGGGCCTTTTAATGGTCCCACCGATAATCGTTGCCTTGTTGTATGCAGAACAAGAAGCCATACCCGTCTTCGCCCTGCCTATGGCAGTCGCCTTGTGTATGGGTTTCGTGGCTTTTAAGAGGGTCGGGCCTCCGGTCAAACTCACAATAGTAGAAGCAATGGCGATAGCTGGCTTGGGCTGGCTCTTAGCCGCGGCGATATGTTCTATTCCCTACGTAGTGATATTGAATTTATGCTTTCTCGACGCCTACTTCGAGGCCCTCTCAAGCTTGACGACCACTGGCATGACAGTCATACCGGTTCTCGAGGGGGTTCCGAAGACGATTCTGTTCTGGAGGGCTTTGGGAGAGTGGGTGGGCGGCATTGGCGTAGTCCTGTTCACTACGATACTGCTCCTCAGCCACGAGGGCGTTATAGCTTGGAGGATGTACCTAGCTGAGGCCAGAGAGGAGAGGCTAGCCCCGACCATTAGGGGCACCGTAAGGTACCTGTGGTTGATCTACGTCTCCTACACCGCTCTATGCGCCTTGTTGTTGATGTTGACGGGCCTCCATCCCTTTGAGGCGATGTGTCACGCGCTCACTTGCCTATCGACTGGTGGCTTCTCTACTAGGACGAGCAACGTGGGGGCCTTCGATAACGCCGCCGTTGAGGTGGTGCTGATGGTATTCATGGTCTTGGGCGCCACTAAATTCTCATTACATTATAGGTTTTTCAGGGGAGAGGCGAAGTCGTTCGTGAAGGATCCTGAGTTTAGGGTCTTCATCTTCGTGTTGATGGTCTCATCGACGATAGTGTCGTTCGACCTAGCCTTTCGATTGGGGTTGAGCATTGACGAGGCGGTGCGTCTGGGCTTTTTCCACGCAATCTCCATCGGCACCACCACGGGCTTTACGACTGAGGACTTGGCGACGCCTGCGTTTCCCCCGTTGAGCAAGGCAGCACTCCTCGCTCTGATGATAGTCGGCGGTTGCTCCAACTCCACGGCTGGAGGACTGAAGGTCTGGAGGCTGATCGTCTTGGCCAAGCTTGCCAGACACGAGGTCGAGAGGGCCTTCCTACCCCCAGAGGCCTTCAAGGCGCTGAGGTTGGGTGAGAGGGTCTTGAGGGAGGACGAGGTCTTGAGGTTGGCGTCGTTCTTCTTCGTGTACATGTCCTTCGCTCTACTAGCGACGATGGTGATGGTCTTGTTTGAGGGAGACTTCCTCGGATGCTTCTCGGGCGTGCTCTCGGCAATGGCCACGGTCGGTCCCTTCTACATGTCGACGCTGAGCCTGAGCCCTGCTTCTAAGATAGTCTTGATAGTATCGATGTGGATAGGGAGGTTAGAGCTCATCCCGGCCTTAATACTGCTCTCGCCCAAGTTCTGGGGCGAGCTCTTGAAACATGGGCGAAAAATTACCGCATCGAAGGCTAATATTTAAGGTCTGGAAAGAGGGGGTTAGTGAGGGCCTTAAAAGTAATGCGCGAGGTGAGAGGGCTTGCCCCTAGAAAGGGTAGAGTCTGGAATACCAGGTCTCGACGAGCTACTAAAAGGGGGGATACCGAAGAGGAACGTGGTATTGCTCTCGGGAGGGCCGGGCACTGGCAAGTCCATATTCGGACAGCAGTTCCTCTACCACGGCCTGCTCAAGAAGCGACCAGGCATTCTGGTAGCACTGGAGGAGCACCCAGTCCAGATCAGGATAAACATGGCACAGTTCGGTTGGGACGTCAGGAGGTTCGAGAACGAGGGCCTCTTCGCGATAGTTGACGCCTTCACCGCCGGCATAGGCGAGGCGGCTAAGCACGAGAAGTACGTCGTCAGAGCAGTGGACGACGTCCAAGCCTTGATAGAGGTTCTGAGGAAAGCGGTAAAGGACCTAGGAGCTGAGAGAGTGGTCATAGACTCCGTCACCACCTTGTACATGACCAAGCCAGCCGTCGCCAGGAGCACCGTGATGCTGTTGAAGCGCGTGCTGTCCGGTTTGGGTTGCACTTCGATACTCGTGTCTCAGGTGAGCGTGACGGAGCGCGGCTTCGGAGGTCCGGGCGTCGAACACGCGGCCGACGGCATAATCAGGCTAGACCTCGACGAGATAAACGGCAGACTGTATAGGAGCCTCTTGATATACAAGATGAGGGGTACGGCGCACTCCATGAGCCGCCATCCATTTGATATAACCGACAAGGGCATAGTAGTGTACCCGGACAAGACGTTATCGATCAGCAGAGGAAGGTTCGTAGAAGAGTAGGAGTAGGGAGGGGCCCGAGGAAGCCTCTAACTCCGATGGGTAGGGACGAGATTTTACAAGCCCGAGACGGCCCTCTTGATGAGCACGCTTGAGTCCAGAGGTCATAGAGCTGTTGAAGGACCCTGAAGAGGAGCACGGGTTGACCCACTAGCCGTAGCAGCCGCGCTTGCGCGAGTCAGCATGACCGCGCCGTGGATCGTCGATGAGCTCGGCAGGAGTGGGGCGAGCATCGGTAACCACTTGAAGAGGGGGCGAGCTAGCTCGTCCGGCAGACGCACGAGAGGTTCGCGAGGGGGCCTGAGAGTAAACTTAGAGAGCTTGCTTGGACCCAGCTCAGCCGAGCTCTCGACTTAGGATCGAGAGCGAGGGGTTAGAGAGGGGCTGAGGAAGATCCAAAGTAAGGTCAGGGGGGCTGT
>DAIQQE010000094.1:0-5067 GCA_036786905.1 Candidatus Nezhaarchaeales archaeon
CCCTCTACGGCCTGCCTAAGCAGGCCGTAGAGGGTGTCGCTGGTCACTATGACGTAGAAAGAAAGCTTTACGGCGGCCCTTCCTCTATGCTCCTTTACGACGTCGCTCATCTCGCTCCCCCTTTTATCTTGCTCCTAACCCTTATGCTTGTAATCTCGGTGTACGGATACTGGCCGTTCTCGTCCTTCTCATACTTCTTCACCATGTCCCATATGTTGAGCAACGCCACCGCTGTAGCCACTAGGGCCTCCATCTCCACCCCCGTCTTACCCACGGACTTAACCGAAGTGCGGACCCTCACGCCTTCGTCCTCTAAGTCTATGTAGACCGAGACATTTGTTAAGGGTATTGGGTGGCAGAGCGGCAATAGTTCAGAGGTCTTCTTAGCCGCCATTATCGCTGCTATGCTTGTCGCCGAGAAGACGTCGCCCTTTTCCACTCCGCCCTCTCGTATCCTCTTCAAGGTCTCGGGCCTAAGCTTTATGAAGCCCTCGGCCTCCGCCTCTCTATATACGTCAGCCTTACTTGTCACGTCAACCATGAACACTCCCATATAGACCACCGATAGAATCAAACACGCCCTTCAAAGCTTTAACGCGAGGGTCATCCTGATTGACCTTGAATATCCTCACTCTGCCAAAGATCTTTTCAGTAACAATGCCCATTTTCTTTAACTCTTCGAGGTGGTGCAGGGCAGTTCTGTAACTGACCTCCGCCTCTCTGGCTATGGCTGTTATGTTAAGTTCCTCTTTGTCCAGCAGGATTTTCAATATCCTTATCCTAGCCCTAGAGCCTAACAGGTTTTCTACGCTCAACCTCCTTTCCTCCAAGTTCCTCGGCCAAAAGCTTTGAAACCTCCTTTTCCAGCAAATAAGCTGGTATCGCAGGAAGCCCTATTAGCGTGGTCCTCCCCCTTCCCAAGGTCGCTGTCTTTGTTGTTATGAGGCCCATCCTCTCCAAGTTCTTGACCATCTTCCAAAGTTGCGTGTGCTTTTTAGCCTTAAGTCCCCATAGCTCGCACTCACTTCGATACTTCTCCTCCAAGGATCCCATCCTCAAGTAAGCAACCCCTCTCTTTAGCTCCTTGGCTATCGAGAGCAACACGACCTTCTCGTCGACTAACAGGCTCTTCAAGTCCTCAACCCTAATGGCTGGGTGAATGAAGCTACTGGCCTCTCTCACGTCGTCCGGCGTCACCTTTCCCCTCCCCCTCATGTCGGCTATCTTACCTGCCCTCCATAGCAACTCTATGGCCAGCCTGGCATCGCCGCTCCCGCCGCGATCGACGCCAACGTTATCGGCTATCACCTCCAACGCCTCTAAGAGCACGGCCCCCTCCCTGAAAGCCAGCTTCACCCTCTCTTGGAGTATGGACATTAACTGTCGGGACGTATAAGGCTCAAACTCCACTACGTTCCTCGTCAGGCTACTCTTGACTACGTCGTCCAGCTCGTAGACGAAGTCCTTGCCCCTCGAGATGAACACCAAGCCCAACTTGACCTTGCTCTCCTCATAGCCTTCCAGCATCCTCAGCAGGTTGTAGAGAGCCTCTTGCCCCGCCGTCTTCACGAAGTAGTGGACTTCGTCGAGCACTAAGATCGTCGGCACTCGCTTTTCTTCAAGCAACGAAACTATCATCTTCAAGAGCTCTTGAGGAGACAGCCCTCTGCTGGGCAAAGAAGGCGCCAAGCCCTCCATTATCCTCTGCGCTATGAGGAAGAGCGTCCTCTCTCGATAGCAGTTGACGTAGATGAACTTGAAGTCCTTGCCCCTCCTCTTGAGCCCCTCCTCCAAGACCCTCCCGAAGAGCTTGGAGGTCGCTGTCTTGCCCGTCCCGACGCTTCCTATGAGGAGGGCTTTTTGGTAAAAACCTCCTTCCCCCTCGACTACGTACCTGAAGAAGTTCATTAAAATCTTCAACTGCTCTTCTCGGTGGGGCAAGCTCGGGGGGATGTATTCGAACGAAAGGGCCCCCTCGTCTTTAAACACGGACTTGCCCGTCGCAAAGTCGAAGTCCTCGAGGCTCATGAGCGGCACCGCTTTGCGCCTGCCACATCATCCACCAACGTCAATATAAACCCACAAATTAATTGCGTAAAGAAGTGCCTTTTATTTTAGCCCTCGCTGACTAACGACAGCCCAGCAACGTCCCAGACCACGTCGATCACGAGCCTCTTTCTTCCTCCCACCAGTTCGAGCCTCTCCATTATCATGCTCGATAGCTCCTCTTCGTCGACCTCGAGGTAGTCGCCTCGTATTCTGCTCACGACGTCGACCTCTTTCAATCCCTTCAAGACCCTCTTGGCCGAGGCTATTATGTCTCTGAGCCTTGCCGGGGAGGCGTCGTCAAATACTACGAACTTGTAAGCCCTAGTGAGCCTACCCGAGAGGAGCCCTATCAATTGACGACCCGACAACCTCGACCATACTAGTACGACGCCTTTGTCGTTAAACGCCCTGACGTAAGCGTTGAGGTCGTATGGAAATATCGTATCGATGACCTCCCAAGCCGTCCAGCGCTCCTTGCCAGCCTCAGTGGTCAGCATCAGCCTCCACAAAGCAGGACCCGCAACTTTAAAGCAGAGAGACGTAAAAGTATTTCGAGATGATGAGAGGGTAGGTTCGCGAGGAGCCGATGAGCTTCAACCCCGATGCTGAAAGCCTCCTCGGGCAAGCGCGAAAAGGCTTGCTGTGCTACGTGCTGACCACTGGCAAGTGCAACTTGAAGTGCTATTATTGTGGTGGCAGCTTTCCCGAACGCTTGGTCCCATCCAACGTAAAGTATACGATAAGGGATCTCCAAGACTTTCTCAGCGGCGCCAGAGAACTAATCATAGCCTTTTACGGAGGAGAGCCTCTCCTCAATTCTTCGTGGATAATGGAGGTTATGGAACGTATAGACGCGAGGCACTTCGTCATACAGACGAACGGTACTTTGATTGACAGGTTGCCTCGAGACTATTGGTTGCAAATGGACGCCGTTTTGCTGTCGATAGACGGCGTAGAGGAGGTGACTGACAGGCATAGGGGCAGAGGAGTCTACAAGAAGGTCATGGAGTCAGCAAGGAGGCTCAGGGAGATGGGCTATGAGGGGGACCTGATAGCGAGGATGACCTTGACCGAGTCAAGCGACGTCTACAGAGACGTCGCGCACTTGCTCTCCTTAAACCTCTTCGACCACGTGCACTGGCAGTTAAACGCCATCTGGAACCCGGACATGGAGGGCTTCAAGTCTTGGCTTTTCAACGACTACATGCCTAAGCTCAGGCGCTTGGTCGACCTATGGGTCTCCAGCCTCCTCAAGGGAGATGTTTTGGGAATAGCGCCCTTCAAGGCCCTGACTTATGCTATCGTGAGGGACCTTAGCCTAGGAGCTCCTCCCTGTGGAGCGGGATGGAGCGCTTTAGCCGTAAACACCGATGGCGCCGTCCTAGCCTGCCCTATAGCCGTTGACGCGAGCTGGGCGAGGCTCGGCGACGTCAAGAGGTCTGCGTTTGTCGAACTCCTCGGAAGGGTCGGGATCGGAAACCCTTGCACGAATTGCAGTTACATCGCGCTTTGCGGGGGTCGTTGCCTCTATGCTCATCACGAGAGATTGTGGGGCGACGAGGGCCTCAAAATCCTTTGCAGGGCTACGCAAGTCCTCATAGACCAACTGTATGAAAATAGATCCAAGATGGAAAGGGCCATCAAAGAAGGGTCGGTAGAGATCGAAGCCTTGAACTACCCTGCCTTTCTCAATACTACCGAGATAATACCTTAAGGTTCATAAGGTTTAGGGCCATAACTCCCTAGAGGTTGTCGGAATCTGCACGTTGGAAGGCCGTGATCGCATCTAAATCCCACCGCATTCTCTAGATCCCGGAATGGGGAGGCCGCGCGAGCTACTACGTCGCGCAACCCAAAGCTCGCGTCGCCTAGAATTGAGTGTTCGTGGCTACGATAATTTAGTGGGCAAGGAAGTCAAGCTGACTCCTTCGACAATGACTTGGTTTTGGGCCAGACAAATATCTCTCGCCCCCCACGAGTGCATTGTCTGGCCCAGCTCGCTCAACGCGTTTGTTAGTTCCTGTTACGTGAACTCTCGGTCGACCAGCTCAGCGACGATCTCGTCGGGTCCCAGCGGGCCTAGGGCGTCAAAATAGCTGTCTAGCGTGAGAAGAGGTCGCGCGATCGACGCGACTTCTTGTCATGAGCTCTTTACAAAATGTAAAAATTTATTAACCTTTTGTAAAGAATTATTTACAAGAGGTGTTGAGATTTGAGGTGGACCTCCATCATTCTAAGTGCGGTGATGGGTGGTGCAATGGGGTACGCGCTAGCTGAGGGAGAGCCTTTAGTAGCTCTAATGGTCGCCGTGATAGGCCTCGTCGCGTTATTAGTCGCGAACTTCATTCAGGAAAGCAGAGCTAGAAGACGAGGTGTAGTGCTGTACGACGAGATGCATCTAACAATAGCTACTAGGTCGGGTTACACCGCTCTACGGGCGTCAACACTGGCCTTGAGCCTCGTAACGATCATTACTGCGTGGCCTAAGTACTTCGACACCAACATACTGCCCGCTGAAGTGGCCGATACGCTGTTCCCCGGGCTGGGCCCTAGTCTAGCCATCATGACCATGGCCTACTTAGTAGCCTACATCTATTACCTGAAGTCTAAGAAGGTGCTGGAAGGGTGAACGCGACGATAACCAACAGGTTGAGAGAGCTGAGGGCTCGCTATAGGATGTCTCAAGAGGAGCTGGCTAGACGAGTAGGCGTTACGAGGCAGACGATAATAGCCATCGAGAACGGCAAGTACTTGCCGTCGCTCAAGCTCGCCTTCAAGATAGCTAAGGTGTTTGGGATGAAGATAGAGGACATCTTTGTCTTCGACGAGAAAGAGGGCAATGATCGCTCTTCCACGTCCGAAGCCCAGAGCCCATTTTCTTGAAGACGTTCCAAAAGATGCGCTCATATATCGGTAATGCGGAATCAGAACGTACGTCGTCGGCACTCGCTGAACTCGTTTAAGGCCACACCTCTAGGCTCAAGGACCATCCCATACTTCAACTGTCAGATGAGCAAG
>DAIQQE010000095.1:0-5052 GCA_036786905.1 Candidatus Nezhaarchaeales archaeon
TCTCCATGGGGGTAGTCGGAGGCTTCCTCGGCTATGCTGTGTATCTAGCTCTAAGAAAGCTACGAGCTCCTCTATGGGTCTCGGCTGGCTTCGCAGGCTTCTTCGGCGACTTGGCGACATATGCGACGACGGCGCTCCAGCTCGCTTTAGCGCTCCGCCCAGAGAACGTGATGCTCTACTGGGGGATATTCTCGATGGCCTTTATGCCAACCCAAGCGCCTCTCGCTGTGATAGAGTTCGCATTATCGGCCGCAGTCGTCAGGTTCATCGCGCTGAACAGGCCAGAGTTGCTCGGGGGCCTGAGGTGACATGGACAAGTTCACAAGGTACGTCCTCTTAACGATGGTAATTGTGCTCACTTCTATTGTCGTTTCGACGTACATCGGCGTCTACTTATATGGCGGGGACATGGAGACGAAGTACTTGAAAGTCATGGAGGAAGAGGCCGAGAGGCTAGGGTTGAAGTACGGCCACCTCGTGGAACTAGGAGAAGAGGGCGAGTACGTAGCGTTCTCGATAGCGGGAGCTATAAGTGGCCTCATTATAGGGTACTTGATGCCCTCGATATTTGAGGCAAAAGCGAGGTGATGAGATGGTTGAGTGGCTCAGCGGCGAGCCCCTCGTTGGGATACTTACGACGCTGTTCTTCTTCGTCTTCCTGTTGATTGGGAGGGGCCTGAGGCTCAGACAAATGAGGCGTCGGGGATAAATGCACGACCTTTACTCTGAGCTTGCAAACATAGAGGCTCACCCAGTGGCCAAGAAGCTGGATGCCAGGATCAAAGTCGTATGCGCGATAATCGTGCTCTTCGAGATCCTCGTGCTAACCCGCTGGCACATCGCTGCGCTTGTCTTCGTCTCTTGCCTAGTTTTGGCCCTATTTTGCAGGGTGCCAATGAAACTCTATCTTCAAAGGTTGATCTATCCAACGTCTATGATAGTGCTGGTCTCAGTTTTACAGGCGCTTACGCCTAACTCAATGACAACAGCCGTGGCCCTCTTACCTCCTCTCTCCATCAATCTCGAGGGTTTACAATTTGGCCTAGCGCTCTTCACTAAGTGCTTAGCAGCCGTGGCCGTTCTCAACCTCTTGACCTGCACATCTACAACATTAGAGATACTTAGCGCGCTGAGATGGCTTCGCACACCATCCGCCCTCCTAGACTTGGCCTTGCTAACACTCCGTTGCGTCTTCTTGCTGTGGGAAGAGGCTCAAAGAGTTCACAGGGCCCAGGAGTCGCGATGTGGTTACTCCAAGGCTCTAGGCCTTTTAGGGAGGCTCAGGAACTACGGGGTGCTGTTCGGGGTGCTGTTCGTGCGATCCTACGAGAGGGCCTCGACGATAGGCAGGGCAATGGTTGCAAGGGGGTACAGCGGGAGGAGGGAACTCTTCGCTCTACCCATGAAGCCCCTCTCTATTAACCAAGTGATTTACGGGCTCGGCCTGTCCCTACCTCTAGCCCTCCTGGTCGTCGTGGAACGTTTTATGGAACTTTAACGTGAAGGGGTGCGACATGCCTAAGGCCGTCGAAACTGTGGATCTGACCTACGTCTACCCTGATGGCACTGTGGCCCTAGAAGGCGTAAACTTTGTGGTTGAAAGAGGCGATAGGGTGGCCTTGGTGGGACCCAACGGGGCTGGAAAGACCACACTCCTTTACCATCTCAATGGGCTTTTGATGCCCACGAGGGGCAAGGTCTACGTCTTGGGCGTAGAGGTCTCAAAGGCCAATTTAGACTTTGTAAGGCAGAAGGTAGGTCTGGTGTTTCAAAACCCAGACGACCAGCTCTTCGCCCCGACCGTGTTCCATGACGTGGCCTTCGGCCCTAGGAACATTGGATTGCCGGAGACAGAGGTCGAGAAGAGAGTTAAATGGGCTATAGAGGTCATGGGGCTCAAGGGCCTAGAAAACAAGCCGCCCCACAGGCTGAGCTATGGTCAGAAGAAGAGGGTAGCCATAGCCGGCGTCTTAGCCATGAAGCCCGAGATAATCGCATTGGACGAGCCAACAGCCAACCTCGACCCAAGAATGGCTCACGATCTGCTGAGTTTGCTCATCGAGCTGAACGAGGAGCACGGAATAACGCTGATCATCGCGACCCACGACGTCGACGTCGTCCCCCTATTTTCAAACAAGGTCTACGTCTTAGGGGGCGGGAGAGTCCACCTGCAAGGACGACCTGAAGATGTCTTTTCAAACATAGGGATCATTAGGCGTGTGGGCCTCCGCCTCCCTAGAGTCGCCCACCTATTTGAGATCCTGAAGATAAAGGAGGGCCTCCCAGTTGGCGACAGCTTGCCGCTAACAATAGGTGGGGCTAGGAGAGAGGTATGCAGGCTTCTGAGAGAGAAAGCCGCTCACATGACTTCCATAGGTGATGAGCATGCCTCAAAGTCATAGTCGAGGGGCGGGTCAGCCAAACGCTATATTGTAGCCCCTTGGCGTGACGACTCGCCCATTGATTATACGCGTCTTTGAGTTGCCCACAATTATGGTGGTGGCCATGTCAATTTCATGGCTGAACATGTCCTTGAGCGTCGTTATGACCTTCTGCTCGTCCTCTCTACAAGCATTTCGGACTATGCCCACGGGGGTCTCGGGACTCCTGTACTCAAGCAATATCTTGTGAGCCCTAAAGAGTGGCTCTCTCCTGCTTCTGCTTTGCGGGTTATAGAGGACTATGACGAAGTCAGCTTCTGCGGCGGCCCTCAACCTCCTCTCTATCTCGCCCCACGGCGTCAAAAGATCGCTCAAGCTTATGACGGCGAAGTCACTCATCAGCGGGGCGCCGACTGCCGCCGCCGCGGCCGTTGCGGCGGTGACGCCGGGGACTATCTCTATTGGGACATTGGCCCCCAACCTCTCGGCAACCTCCAATATCAAGCCCGCCATGCCGTAGACCCCAGGGTCTCCGCCACTAACAACGACCACGTATTTGCCCTCCATCGCTCTCTCGATAGCCAATATGGCCCTCTCGACCTCCTTTCCCATCTCGCTAGCTATTACCTCGACCGTGGATTTTACAAGCGATCGCACGAGGTCTACGTATTTCGAGTACCCTATTACGACGTCGGCCTTTTCGATCTCGTACCTGGCTTTTAGGGTCATGTGCTCAACTGATCCCGGGCCGATGCCGACTACAACTACTCTGCCTCGGCCACTGCCACCGTTACGCCGCCTATCTTCACCTTCTTTAGGATTAACCTCCCTCTTCCCCCGACTGCTATCAAGGCTGCTCTCTCGCATACCCCTCCGACTCCTATCTTCTCCTCGACCAGCTCGGAGCTAGGCGACAGGTCTTGGTGCTCGAAGTCCTTGAGCTCTTTGACACTTATAAACCGTATCGGAATTCCGAGCCTATCTGCGGCGCTGACGATCTCTGCGGACCTCTTTTTTATTTCAATGGTGGCAAGGCTCTCGACAAGAAATAGAGGGACGTTAATAGCCTTCAGGGCCGCGACTACGGCTTTGAAAACTTCCTCAGCCCTCACATCCCTTCTGGCCCCAATGCCCACGGCTATCCTCTTCGGTCTAAGAAGGGCTATGGGCTTAGAGAGCTCCTTCAAGGCCTTCAGGACCTCGCTCTCCTCAGCCCCTCTAGCTACCAGCACTCCGCCGTCAAACGCGCTCAAAATGCTCAAGGCGTCCTCGAGATCCTTTGCGGCTAGCACCTTGTACTCATAGATCCTTGATGGAAGGGCATTTCGCTCGCCAATGTACACCACAGCGACCCTTCCGTCATTAACTATTAGCGAGTTGAGCTTCTTGAGGACTTCTGGGTTCACTATCTCGCATCGTAACTCCTTTGCCAGCTCCTCAACGCTCCTCCTTCCAACGGCCTCTGAGGCCGTCGTTATGACGGGTATCGCGCCTATGCCGTTAGCTATGAGCCTTGCAAGGTAGTTCGCTCCACCGCTATGCCCAGATAAGAGGCTCACGGCGAATCGCCCGGCCACGTCAACGCACACAACGGCTGGGTCGCTAAACTTGCTTTTGAGGAGAGGCGCCACGGCCCTTACGATTATCCCGGCCGCCATGACCGCTACTATGCCGTCGAAATTAGAGAAGACCTCCCTGATCCCCTCGGAGAAGGTCGGCCTTAGGGGAAAGACTCCGTCGAAGGCAACCCTTTCTGGAGCGAATATCGTACATCTGATCCCAGCCCTCGCTAAGCACTCCTTGATCTTAAAGGCAGTGCTTCGTCCCCTATTCGTTGCATATACTACAGCTACGCCCCTCTCGAACACCCTTATCTACCTCTCCTGAAGCTGTGCGTGAAGCTTGCGTCGTAAAGTTTGCTACGGCTATAGCTCTTCGGCTCTAGAACCTCTCCTACGATGATTATGGCGCTACTCTTTACGCCCTCGGCCTCGACTTTTTCGGCTATGTCCCTTAAAGTGCCCTTAATGACCTTCTGCTCGGGCCAAGAGGCCTTGTAGACGACGGCCACCGGCGTGCTCTCCGGATACCCCCCAAGCCTAAGCCTCTCTACGACCTTTTTAATTACGTGAGCCCCGAGGAAGATGACCATGGTTGCTCCATGCTTTGCCAGCTCGACAAGGTCGTCGGCTTTGGTTACGGACGTCCTTCCTTCCGGCCTGGTTATTATGACGGTCTGACTCACGCCCGGCAGAGTCAATTCTAACTTCAAGCTAGCAGCAGCCGCTTGGAAGCTACTAACGCCAGGGATCACCTCGTATTCTATGCCCATTTTGCCTAGAAGATCCATCTGCTCTTTCATGGCGCTGTAGAGGCTCGGATCCCCATCGTGTAGCCTTACGACGACCTTTCCATCGCGCGCCGCTTCAGCGAGTGTTTGGACTATCTCCTCTAAGCTCATCTTCGAGCTGTCTAAGAGCTTCGCGTCCTCCTTTGCGTACTTGAGTATGTCTGGGCTTAGCAACGAGCCCGTATAGACGATGACGTCGGCCCTCTCTAGGATTTTCTTACCCTTAAGCGTTATCAGCTCTGGATCTCCCGGTCCAGCGCCGACGAAGTAGACTTTCCCACCGCTCACTGCCAGTTCCGCCTCACTATAATAGTTGATAGA
>DAIQQE010000096.1:0-5013 GCA_036786905.1 Candidatus Nezhaarchaeales archaeon
TTTTCTTGAGCGTGATAGCGACGAAACGTCATCTAATGGACCAGGATGCGGTCTCGTCATGAGTACTACTAGAGCGAGGATCGCCATCATTATGAAACCAGTTATCACCATTATCGCTATAGCTATCATAGACACCACTCTGTGCTTTCGGAGGCCTAAGGCAGCTCTCATAACATGACCTCCGTCCAACTGTCCTACGGGCAACGTATTTAAGAATGTTATGAGCATGCCGACCCAGCCAGCAAACGCCACTGGATGCATCAATATCGCTTGATGAGGCTCCAGACGCAAGAAGAGGGGTGCGATCCTCGTCCCTATGAGCGTGAATAAGAGGGGCTCTACGGGTAATGGCGAGGCTAGGCCTTGCTCTGACAGTGACAGGGCCACATCGATGGGAATTACGTAAGACAGGGAGAATCCAAAGAGCGTTACGATGATAGACGCTATAAAGCCCAACAATGGGCCTAAGAGTCCTATGTCAAAAAGTTGGTCTCTATTGAGTACAGGGGTTTCCTGTATCATAATTGCCCCTAAAGAGCCTCCTATCATTGGTGGTCCTGGAATGAAGTAAGGAGGCGTGGACTTTAAGTTGTGCCTTACACAGGCGATCTTGTGACCTAACTCATGAACGCCGAGGACGAAGAAAATGGAGGCCACGTATGCGGCCATGTGAAGTACTCTTTGTTCGCTAAACATTGGATCGACAATGTAGTAGATCTCTCCTGTCGTAAACAAGTGACCAGCTAGAATCACAGTAGCCATAGTGGCCACGAGCAGCGCGACGTTCCAAAGAGGATTATGCCTTCGCAGTTCTCGTCTTCTGAGGATCCTGAGGACCCTCTTGCCATCCTCATCCCTCAGAACCGGAACGTAACCCCTTTCGTTAAGCTCAAAGTTAGCTTGACAAAGCGTTCTTTGGTATCTTCATCTCCAATCACATAGGCCAGAATGCCGTGCTGGACTTTCCAATCAGTCACTGTGAAGTGCTTCCTCACAATTTCATCTACTTCAACTGGAAAGTAGCTCACTGGTTAACACCCAAAGTGGGGCTCACTTACACTATTTTCTTTATCAAGCTTTTATTCTTCTCCTCGAAGAGCTCAGCTTCTTGCGATGGGGCTAAGGTCGAAGTAAATTTTTAAGACCTAGTAGAAGCAAGATATCAAACCCCCTAAAGGCTGCGTGTGAGAAGTTGCAAGCGAACAACAAAGAGGCTCCGCAAAAGATTGAGTACATAATAAGGGAGTTTAGGCTCGAGGACTTACAAGAAGTGATATACATTAACAGGACGTGCCTTCCCGAAAACTATACGCCGGACTTCTTCGTTTACCATTTCAGGGAGTTCCCGGAGGGCTTTCTGGTAGCAGAGACGAATGGAAGGGTCGTCGGGTACATCATGACTAGGATCGACAGGGGCTTTGACTACTACTCGTCTCACAGGGCTTTTGCTGAAAAGGGGCACGTAATATCATTAGCCGTACTACCTAATGTCAGAAGAAAGGGTATCGGAGAGGCTCTACTTCGAAGAGCCGTTGAGGCCATCGAGAAGCGAGGCATAAAAGAGGTCTACTTAGAAGTGAGAGTTTCAAACGCCCCAGCTATAAACCTCTATCACAAGTTAGGCTTTAAAATCGCAAGAAGGGTGCCCAAATACTATGTCGATGGAGAAGACGCTTACGTGATGTCGTTACGGCTTGATTGACGATCGTCGCCCATTTTACGGTTAAGTTTATATAGAAGTAGTTTCTTGTAAACTCAGAAAATGACTATTGGGTGATAGTGATGTCCGTATCGCTTCCTGTTCTGGTGCTTAAAGAGGGCACAACGAGGACCGTGGGCAGGGAGGCTTTGAGGGCCAACATACTGGCCGCGAAAATAGTTGCGGAGACGGTCAAGACGTCCCTCGGCCCTAGAGGGATGGACAAAATGCTCGTGAGCAGCTTCGGAGATGTGACCATAACCAACGATGGTGCTACGATACTAAAAGAAATGGACATACAACACCCAGCGGCTAAGATGATGGTCGAAGTGGCGAAGGCCCAGGACTCTGAAGTGGGCGACGGCACGACGACTGCGGTCATCTTGGCAGGGGAGTTGCTCAAGAACGCTGAAGAGCTCCTCGACCAAGACGTACACCCGACCATAATAATCGATGGCTATAGAAAGGCGCTGGACAAGGCGCTAGAAGTCCTCGAAACCCTAGCAATATCTGTAAACCCAACGGACAAAGACGTTCTGACAAAGATAGCTGTGACATCTCTAAGTGGCAAGGCCTCAGTAGCTGGCTCGAGGGAGCTCCTAGCCAACTACTCTGTCGAGGCGATACTAAAGGTTGCTCAGCAAAAAGACGGAAAGTGGGTAGTTGACATAGACGACGTGAAGGTTGAGAAGAAGCGAGGCGAGTCCCTCAATGAGACGATACTCGTCGACGGGCTGGTGATAGACAAGGAGGTCGTCCATCCGGGTATGCCTAAGTTGGTCCGCAATGCCAAGATAGCTGTCTTAGAGGCTCCCCTTGAGATAGAAAAGACCGAGATAACGGCCAAGATAAACATAACAACTCCTGAGCAGATGAAAGCCTTCCTAGACGAGGAGGTCAACGTTTTAAAGAAGATGGTTGAGAAGATAGCTTCGGTCGGCGCCAACGTGGTCTTCTGCGAGAAGGGGATAGATGACGTCGCCCAGCACTTCTTGGCTAAGAAGGGGATAATGGCCGTCAGGAGGGTCAAGAGATCGGACATCGAGAAAATAGCCAAGGCTACTGGTGCGAAAATAGTGACGAGCATCGACGACATGAGCGAGAACGACTTAGGCTATGCAGAGGTCGTCGAAGAGGTCAAGGTAGCAGACGAAAAGATGGTATTCATAAGGGGCTGCAAGAATCCCAGGGCTGTGTCGATATTGATCAGAGGCAGTAGCGACATGAGCGTAAAGGAGGCTGAAAGGTCAGTCCACGACGCGCTCTGCGTTGTGAGAAATGTAGTTCAAGAGCCCAAGATACTTCCTGGAGGCGGCGCCCCAGAAGTTTCAATGGCTTTGGCTCTGAGAGATTGGGCTAGAAGCCTCCCCGGCAGAGAGCAATTAGCTGCCATGAAGTTCGCCGACGCGCTCGAAGTCATACCGTCGATTCTCGCTGAGACCGCGGGCCTCGATCCACTCGATGTAGTGGTCAAACTAAGGTCGTACCACGAGAAGGGCATGAAGACCTACGGCGTAGACGTGCTCAAGGGCGAGATAGCAGACATGACGAAGATAAACGTGTTCGAGCCTCTCGCGGTCAAGAGGCAAGCGCTCAAATCGGCTACTGAGGCCGCACTGATGATACTGAAGATAGATGACGTCATAGCCGCGGCGCCTCCGAAGAAGGAGAAAGAAAAAGAAAAAGAGAAGGAGACGCCCAAATTTGGCGAGGAAGAGTTTTGACCGCCAAGAGCGCTATAAGGAGTAAGAGGATAAAAGCCGAAGGAGTCAAGATATGGCTACCCAAGCTTACAAAGTACGAGCGCGCTAGAATAATCGGTGCTAGAGCGTTACAGATATCCATGGGCGCTCCGGTTCTCATAGACCTCTCTCTAGTCCCCGAGAAGGACCCAGTGAAGATAGCGATGAAGGAGCTTGAGCTCGGCGTACTACCTATAACGGTGAGAAGGAAATTACCCAGCGGGCACTATCAGGACATACCCCTCAAGTGGCTTCTTTAACTTACCTCTAACTCAACGCCATTACTTTTTGTATTTCAGTTTAATCTAATTTTGCAAGTCACTTCCATCGTTAGAGAGGCAGTTTTTCTCTGTGCCTTGTTATTAACGTCAATACCTTTTGCGGTGGTAAGTTCATGATCTTCGAGAACAATAGAGCTCTCATGTCTTTGAGCTCCGCGTACTTTAAATTCGCGTAAGCGTAGATCAGGCCAAGCGTGAAGGGATAATGCAAGAACACCTTTTCGTTCTCCTTGACCCACAGCGTCTCGAGGCCCTTCTCGACTTCCACTACGTCTCTTGTCAATGGAGAAACTGCCTTTCCGTAATAACCCGCAGCTATGGCCTGAAGTATTGAAGAGAGAGGTTGCGTGGCTAGGCTCTTCACATCAAAAGAGAGCTTGTAGCAGAGAGGAAGCCACATTTTTTCGATGACTGACGGTTGCAAGCCTAAGACCTTTCCTCGCACTAAGACTAGTATGTTCTTCACGTCGATTTCTATCCCTAGAAGATGTTTAGCCCATTTCTTGTCGTCGCCTTTCAGTCTTTCGGTTAATTCGTAGAGTTGCGTATATAACCACTTATCTATCGTTACCTCTATGGGTAGAGGACTCTTTAGAGACCTCGCCTCTCTCGATGCCTCCTTCAGTATAACCTTTAACTCTGCCTCGGGAACTAAGTCAATTGCTTGGTCTATGTTCTTGGCCGACAGCAAGGAAGTGTACAATGCGCCACTGTACCTCCCCAGCGGAAGGGCCATTAACGTCGCCTCGCTTTCGGGCACCTCTAAGAACTTGGCTTTGAGTAAGGCCTTCAAGGTCTCATACTCGTACTTCATAAGAACTCGTTCTAAGAAGGCCCTCGCGGTTTTCTCTTCTACGCTTTTAGTTAGCGTGCGCAAGATCTCGACAAACCTGTTGGTCAAGTACTTCTCTATTTCGTACATGTCCTCTGTTTGAGGTATGTCCGTCCCGAGGTCGCTGACAGAACGTAAGTGAGATAGCGCTTGGTGGATATTAGGGGCCCTGAGCAAGGCTTCGTAGTCCTCGGGTTTGAGCATAAAGGCCCTTTTAGCTCTAACTCTTGCAACGCCATAGGCGTACTTCGATGCGCTCATCCACAATCTCACTCCTAGGAGGTGTTCTCTTCGTTATAGGCCCAATGCCTTTATAAGATCACCCAAGCCTATACGGTTCTTCGCACTCGTGAACACGGCCTTTGCTTTGGGGTTTACTTCTCTTAAATCGTTTAGTAGCTTATTTAAATCTACATCGAAAGCCTCAGCAACGTCGATCTTGTTGATAACCACTACGTC
>DAIQQE010000097.1:0-4980 GCA_036786905.1 Candidatus Nezhaarchaeales archaeon
GATATGAGCCTTCGACCAATTTCTGAAGGTCGCGAAGCCTTACAACCTTGACTTCTTCCGTTGGGCGTCCCACGTTGTTGACCAGCACGGCTCGCGAGTCCCCTCCAAATCCGCCCCTCTCAAGGGCTTCGCATAGGCCTTTA
Organism: Candidatus Nezhaarchaeales archaeon; assembly: GCA_036786905.1. GTDB lineage: Archaea > Thermoproteota > Methanomethylicia > Nezhaarchaeales > WYZ-LMO8 > WYZ-LMO8. The sequence goes on from DAIQQE010000097.1 coordinate 144, forward strand.
GCGTCTTTAACGCCTTTTAGGAGGATCACGCTATCGGCCTGCTTCGCTAACCACTCGAGCCTCTCAAGGCTTGAAGTTGTGGGAACTATCACGACTATCTCCTCGGCCTTTGCTATTGGCGTCTTGGATGCTGCGGCACAAGCTGATATCGAGGTGACGCCGGGGACTACCTCTATCTCTACGTCTGGGAGCCTCTCCAACAATCTCCTATAAGTGTAAATAAAAGTGCTGTAGAACATGGGATCCCCGAGAGTTATGAACGCGACGTCCTTACCGCCTCTGAGCCTTGATGCTATTATCTCAACGTTATTCTCCAAGGCCTTTTCCATGAGTCTACGGTCTTTGACCATTGGGTAGACCAACTCTATCACCTCCTGTCGTTCGCTCGGCAGTTGCGTTGCCCTCTTCAAGGTCTCTAGGGCCAAGCTAGGCCTTTTTGGGCTCGCTTTCGGGGCACATATGACGTCAACGGTCATGAGCACTCGAAGGGCTTTGAGCGTTATAAGCTCCGGATCCCCAGGCCCGACGCCGACCCCGAAGAACCTTCCGGGCAAGCTCCTCACCCGAGCTTCGTGGCCGATATTATTGTCACAGGGTTCCTAGCCATCATCATCGCGCGACCTCCCACGAATCTCCCCTTCGCCACAAAGACCATGACTACGTCCACCTCTCTGAAGTCCAACCTTTTGAGCTCGTGTAGAGCCTCGTAGGCCGTGTCTAGGGTGATTGCATTGACAACTACGCGGCCCCCTACTCTGAGCTTCTCCCGAGAGACCTCTAGAATCCCTTTGAGCAATGAGGCCCCCCCGACTATTATGGCGTCCATGGTTGGCAAGGCCTGCATAGCCTCAGGAGCCCTCCCCAAAATTATTTCGACCCTATCTTGAACGTTGAACTTCCTCACGTTTTCCCTCGTAACCTTTACGGCTTCCTCGTCCTCGTCTATGGCAAAAACCCTCCCGGAGGGGCCCACCTGTAAAGCGGCCTCAACTGTTATGCTACCAGTACCACAGCCTACGTCGGCGACGCAAAAGCCCTCTCTGATCCTTGCCTTCGAGATCGTCAGAGCCCTTATCTCTTCCTTAGTCGGTCCTGGGACTCCCTCGGCCGTCACAAAAAGCTCGTCGGGTATGCCCGGCGTTCTGTACTCCCACATAGGCCTACACTCCCTTACAAGGCTTTATGACCACGACACACAGGCTTCCCGTGTCGAGTTTTAGGACCTCTTGAGGCTTGCACTCGATCACTCTCTCCCCCTCCAAAGTCAGGTTCTCGCATATGAACATGCGAACCCGCTCGCCCAAACCGCTTTCTATGATGAACTTGGCTATGTCATGAGGTGCAAAGGTCCTTGGCTCGGGAAGCACCATGACGGTTCTCCCCCTCTCTAGTGCCCTCGCTAGCTCGCGCTTCTTTTCCTCGTCCACCCCCTCATGAAAGCTAATCAATGGAACCTCGTCCCAGCTTATCTTGAGGCGAGCGGCGCATACTTGGATGGAGCTTATACCAGGAATGACTTCGAAGTCTACACCCTCCTCGGCAAATTTAATGAAGGTCTTGAGCAGCCCCGCAAAGCATGGATCTCCGGAAGACAGTAAGACAACGTTCATTCCCGCTCTTGCGCACTCCAATGCGCACTCCATGACCTCTTTCACGTTCTTGGCCGTCAGCACTATCTTCTCCCCTACCAAGTCCTCTTTGAACAGCTCGAGGATCCTCTTGGCGCCTATGACCACTTGGGCCTCTCGCACGACTCTTCTAGCTATGGGGGTCACGTAGTCTGGCGAGCCAGGACCAGCACCGACTACGTAGATCTTAGCCATACCCTCTATGCACTTAACCTCCCGCTCGCTCCTAAGATTTTCCCATTTCGAGAGACTATTACCACGCTCACTTCTGCCTTACCTTTGACCCTTTCGATGCAAAGTTGGCGAGCTCTCTCGGCTATCCTGGTGAAAGTCTGCTTCGCGATGCCGCCCTCTTCCAAGATGGCCACTGCCTCCTCGGTCGTGTTGCATCGTAGGATCCTCTCAACGAGCGAGGGGCTCGCGCCCACGGAGGCAGCGTACGCTGCTATGACCTCCATCCTGGCGTCAGCAATTTTGTGATGGGTGTTGAATATTCCGGCCGCCACTTTGACGAGTTTTCCCGCATGTCCTATGAGCACTACGTCCTTGACCCCCTTCTCCACGCACTTTTGAAGCATGTATCCTACAAAGTCTCCGGTCTGGACTATGGCCTCTTCAGGAGCTCGGAGCAAGTCTCTGGCAATTCTTGCACCGATGTTCCCAGGGACGAGGAAGAGGCGCCGATGTCCGCAGGCTAGGGCCACATCAATCTGAGAGGTCATCGATCGCTTGTAAGCCCTCATAGAATAAGGCTTGACTATGCCAGTCGTCCCGAGAATTGATATGCCGCCCACTATCCCTAGTTTGGGGTTCCAAGTCTTATCAGCTATCTCAGCACCTCGAGGAACCTCTATCATCACTTCGACTCCTTTGCCTTGGGGCAAGACCTCTTTAACGGCCCTCTCTATCATCATTCTTGGGGTTGGATTTATCGCAGCCTCGCCTACGGGGACTGGCAAGCCGGGCCTTGTTACGACGCCCACGCCCTTCCCGCCCTTTATGATGACCCCCGAGCCCTCGAATAATCTAACGACGGCGCAAATCTCTATGCCGTCCGTAACGTCCATGAAGTCGTCGCCGGCGTCTTTGACAACACAGGCCATGGCCCTCTCAGCATCTATCTTCTTGCACTCCTTAATTGGCACTTCGAGTCGCAGGCCTATGGGCGTTGGAATCCCAACGTACTTCACTGGCCCCTCTAGTAGGGTCAGTAGCGCGGCTTTGGCTGCGGCGGCGGCGCACGCGCCAGTGGAGATGCCGTATTTTAGAAACCTCATTCCGGAACCCCTAGCTAGACTCCTCCGCCAGTGTTAGTAGCGCATTGAACACAGCCACGGCCACGGGGCTACCGCCCTTAAAGCCCCTAACGGTTATGAAAGGTACATCCAATCTCATAACCGCCTCCTTCGCCTCAGCGGAGTTCACGAAGCCGACAGGAGTTGCTATAATGAGGGCAGGCCTAACTTCTCCACTTTCGACGGCCCTCACTAGCTCGAAGGTCGCTGTTGGCGAGTTCCCAATAACCACAACAGCCCCGTTTACCACGCCATCAATGATGGCCAAGCGCATCGCGGCCGCGGTCTTCGTCAGACCAGCTTCGGACGCCAGCTTTGAGGCGCGAGCATCCTCCATGTAGCACACGACCCTTCCGCCAAACTTGCTGACCCTCGCGGCGTCTATCCCGACCGCAACCATTTTTACATCCGCCACAACATTGGCCCCTGACTTTATGGCCCTGACGCCAGCCTCAAGTGCGCCATCGCTTATAACTATGAGCCTCACAAGATCGAGGTCAGCAGTCGCGTGTACGACGCGCTCGATGATCTTCGCGTGCCCTATCGGAACCTCTTTGAGTACCTCCTTGAGCATACCTCTGACGATGTTTAGACTCTCCTCAAATACAGGGCCCGCGTTAGAAACCTCTTCGGTACAGCACAGTCCTTGAGGTCTACAAGCCCTGCCTAGGACGATCAGGGCCCTTTCTTCTACGACTTTGGCTATGCTTATGTCCAAGTCTAGGGGATCTCCGTAGACCACCTCGACACCGCTTAACTTGGTAGCACGTCGTTCTAAGTCCTTGTTTGGGCCATACAAAGAGCACTTTAGGATGACGTCTTCCGCGGTCGTGGAGATCGGGATGAGAACGACCCTCCTCGCCCCCCTCTCGGTCACGCGCTCTAGTGCTTCGACTATCGAGGAGGAACCATCAACGACAAAGACTGCCTCAATAAGCTTGAACCTCGAAACGCGCCTCAGGACTTCGACCAACCTCTCTAAATCCTCTCTTCGTTGTACCAACGCACTTCCGCGTCCTACTAATATCAAGCCTACGTCATTCACTGGCCCCGCCCCACTTCAATAAGCTCACGCCCTCCACTCCGAAGAGCTTCACCGCCCCTTCTATCAAGTTTTCATCGCCCTTCAGCATGGCCGACTTGAGGTTCTCGACTACGGGTAACAGGGTCTTTTTGAGTATGGCGCTGGTCATGTTGTCGATTATCCTTCGCTCTCTTTCGCTTATCGAGCCCACCATGTTGAGCGCCTTGGCGAGCTCTTCCTTGCGCACTTCCTCGGCCCTCGAGACTATCCGAGAGATAAGCTCTCTAACAGACAGCTCCCTCAGCTCCTTGCACAAGAGCTGGAGCTCCTCCTCCACTATCTCCAAGGCCCTCTCCACGCTCCTCCTCTTCTCCTCGAAGCTCCTTTCCACCACGACTCGAAAATCGTCTATATCGTAGAGCCTCACGCCTTCCTCTTCTCTTATCGACTCCTCGACGTTTCTGGGATTCGATATATCTATTATCAGTAGGTCGCCCCTTCCTCGCCGCCTTTCGACTACCTTGTGTATGAGATCTCTCGTCAAGATGTAGTGGGGGGCGGCGGTCGCACATATGACGACGTCTGCCTCCAATAGCGCTTCCTCAAGCTTGTCGAACCTTATTGCCTTGCCCCCTATCTCCTCGGCCAACCTCAAGGCCCTTTCGTACATCCTGTTGGCGATGAAGATCGCGTAGGGCTTATGGCGGGCCAGCACCTTGGCGACGCAGGTCCCCATTTTGCCAGCCCCCACGACTAGGACGCGCTTTCCATCAATTCCTCCCAAGAGCGACTCAGCTAACTTGACGGCCGCGGCGCCAAAGGACGACGGCCCCCTGCTTATACTCGTCTCGCTCCTAACGCGCTTGCCGACGCTAAGGGCCCTCCTGAAC
>DAIQQE010000098.1:0-4955 GCA_036786905.1 Candidatus Nezhaarchaeales archaeon
TGCTAGGACTCGCCCCTGCATCGTAATGGCTTGAGGATCAAGAGTTGCGTTGATTTGCAATGTTAAGCGCGACACGAAGTTGTTTAAGCATTTTTGAGTAGCAACCTATAAATTGGTACCAATCTCTCCACGATACTCGGTGATCTGATGCTGGAGGAGGCCATAAGGGACTTCAGACGTGGGAAGTGCGTCCTGTTGTACGACTGGCCGGGGAGGGAGAATGAGGTCGACATGGTCTACTACGCTGGCTTCGTAGACGCAGATAAGATCTACGAGCTCAGGACCGAGGCCGGGGGGTTGATATGCTTCGGCACCTCCGAGGGCGTAGTTAAGGCCCTCGGGTTGCCGTTGATGAGCGACCTCATCGCCTCCTACGAACCTTTGAAGTTGCTGAACAAGAGGGCGAGCTACGGCGACGTATCGCCCCTCACCCTCTGGGTCAACAGCATCGACGTCTGCACGGGAATATCCGACGCGGATAGGGCCAAGACCATAGCGAAGCTATGCGAGGTCGTGTCCTTGATAGTCAAGGGAGATGTGGAGGAGGGTAAGAGGCTGTTCTACGAGGGCTTCTACGCCCCCGGCCACGTGCCGATCTTGGCCGCCAGGGACCTCAAGGTCAGGAGGGGGCACACAGAGCTAGCGGTGCTCCTCGCGAAGCTCGCGGGCCTAGCCCCTAGCGTTGTCTTCGCCGAAATGCTGAGCCCGGGAACCTCGATGAGCTTGAGCGAGGCCGAGAAGTACGCTGAGAAAAAGGGATTGACCTTGATTACTGGAGATGAGATACTAAAGGCCCTCGAGGAGGCGCGCGATCATGACCTATAGCATTGGCGTCGTTGACACGACGTTTGCTAGGGTGGACATGGCTAGGCCCGCGATAGAGGTCATCATGGAGAACATGCCGAGGGCTAGAATCATAAGGTACACAGTGCCGGGCATCAAGGACATACCAGTCGCCGCCAAGAGGGTCCTAGAGAAGGCCGACATAGCCATGACGCTAGGGTGGGTAGGGGCGAGCCCCATCGACAAGTACAGCTACTTGGCGATGAGCGTGGGCTTAATGCTCGTCCAAATATTGACGGGGAAGCACGTCATAGACGTTACGGTGCACGAGGACGAGGCCGAGAGCGAGGAGGAGCTCTACAGGATAGCGATCAATAGAGCCAAGGAGCACGCCCTCAACCTCGTGGCCTTGCTCTTAAAGGGAGGAGAGGGCCTGACGCCCTACGCTGGACAGGGCCTGAGGCAGGGCGTCCCCGACGTGGGGCCGATAAGGAGGTGATGGTATGGAGAGGGCTAGGCTGGCCTTCGTGGTGTCGAAGTTCAACTTCGACGTGACCTACCTCATGTTGCAGAGGGCCCTGTCGCACGCCGAGCTCCTAGGAGCCGAGGTGAAGGTAGTCGTGAAAGTCCCGGGGACCTTCGAAATCCCGGTCGCCGTGGCCAAGCTACTCAAGAGAGACGACGTCGATGCCGTAGTCACATTAGGGGCTGTGATACAAGGAGAGACGAAGCACGACGAGGTCGTGGCACAGCAAACGGCTCGCAAGCTATTGGACCTGAGCGTGGAGCACGGGAAGCCCGTCTCGCTGGGCATCATAGGCCCCGGAGCCACTAGGGCGCAAGCCCAAGAGAGGGTTGACGAGTACGCCAAGAGGGCCGTCGAGGCCGCCGTCGAAATGGCCCTGAAGCTGAGGAGGGTGGACGAGCTCAAGGAGATAGGGGAGTTGAAGGAGATATGATACGTGTAGGTGTCGTCCGCCTCGAAGACTACGAGAACTGGATAAGGTCGCTCGGCTACGACAGAGAGTGGATCGTTCAAGCGGCTCAAGCGGACATCTACAGGAGCTTGGTGATAGGGAGCGCCGAGGCCGGGATGTTCAGCCTGCCCCTGACGTACGACTCGTACTTGGTGATAATCAACGCCGTGGACGTCGAGGGCTTCAAGGACGTCGTGAGCAAGCTCTCTTGCAAGGCGCCCGTGGCCCTCGCAGCGTACGTCGGGCTGGGACCCTCTTACCTTGAGGCTGTGAAGAGGTTGAGGGCCCTAAGCGAGGCCTGTGAAAACGCGTTAGAGGAGGGAGAGCTCGAGGACACGGTGGCAGTTCACCTCGACTTAGACGGCTACAACGAGTTAGTAAGCAACAAGGGCCTCTACTACGTCGAGGAGCTCATGAGTACGACCCTTCATAAAGTGAAGAGGGCCTCGGCGAAGTATGGCGGCCTAGCTTATTACGCTGGAGGCGACAACATCATATGCTTCGTGCCGTGTAAGTGCCTCGAGGACTTCTTAAACGAAGTGAGGGCGAGGGACTTCAAGGTCGGCGTTGGCATAGCCCCGAGGCCTAGGGACGCCCTGACCCTTGCTGCACAAGCCCTTGACGCGATAAGGCTTGAGAGGCAGAACGACAAGATACTGGTCATGAGGGGCCCTCGAGCGCTGACCGCGCATTAAAGCTATGAGGGGTCGTGACGAACGGCGACCCTCCTCACAGTCTGTGGGAAAGCTTCTTGAGAGGCGCATTCGCCATCGTCGTCTACGTAATCAAGGCCTTCCCCGTTTTAGAGGGCTAAGCCTCTCTACTTATGCCATTTCTTAGCCTTTTAGCCGCGGTACCCTCTGGCCGCTGAGCTGCTCAGTAGGCCGGGCGCGATGCGCTCGAGCAGTTCCCGATCCCCTAAGCACTTCAATAACCTCTTCTCGTGATACCTCATCGGCTTCGATATCGCCTTAGGGTAGAGCCTCAGCTCCTCGCCACAAGCCCTTGAGAACCTCCTGCAAGCGTCGAAGTAGGCGTCCGCGCGCGCCTCCTGCCTCACCAAATCCAGCCCCACCCTGTAGAGGTCCCACAGCGTCGCCCTCAGCGCGTAGCTCTTCAGCAAGTAGGCCCCGCAGCAGTCGTCGGTCGTGTGGAACCTGAAGAGGCCCTCCTTGCACGTGGCGAAGCCCATCCCCGCCTTGACGGCGTGCCTCTGCAGCCCCTCGTAGGCCTTTACCCTAAGGCCCCTCGCTATCCTGACGACTGGCTTCGCCCCCTCGACCTCTCTCAAGCTGTAGCCCTCGAAATCCAGCTCGGGCAGGCCCAGTCCTTTGACCAGCCCTCCCACCTCCCCCTTCTCGACCCTCAGCGCCTCAACGATCAAGTGCTTGACTCCGGCGTCCCTGAATAGCCCGAGCGCTTGCTCCACCTCCTCCTCGCCGGTCGGCGAGTAGTGGGGGATGTAGGGCGAGAGCCTCACGACGATCGGGAGCCCTCTGAACCCGAACTCCTTCAACACCAAAAGCCTCTTCGACGGCGGAGGAGCTAGGGGCTCCAAGGCCTTCGACTTATGGTCGTCGAGAGTTGATAGCGAGACTTGGAGGACCGCGAGGCCCTCGTCAAGGAGCCCCTCGAGCGCCCTCTTAAGGCCCTCTAGCTCGACGATCTTCGAGCTCTTGGTGTTGATTATGAGTGGGTACTCGTACTTCTTCGCGGTGCGCAAGATCTTCTCGCTAATCTTCATTAGCTCCTCGTGGGGCGGAAAGGGATCCACAAGCGTTGACAACCTGAATGGTATAGGCCTCAACCCTCCTCTGTAGACGCACTTAGCGACTTTCTCGAACATCGCGAGGGCGACTCCCCTCGGCGCAACCACGTCGGAGCCCCTGGCGTACCACCTGCCATAGCAGTAGACGCATCTATAGGGGCAAGCCGTGTAGGGCTCTATCTTCAAGACGCTGTAGCAGAGGGGCGAAATCACGTTGCTCACGTTGATGACTAGCTCCGGCATCGCGCCGACCTTCGCATTATCGTTGCTCAGAGGCGCTTTATAGCTATCTCAAGTGGTTCAAGTCAACCGAGCTTAGCCTGAACCCTCGCTAAGCTATGAGTGGGATTTCGGAGATGGAACAAGAGCGAGCTGTAAAACGGTACTGTATGTACTTACAAAAAGCTTTGGAACATACAAAGCTACATTGACTGTCATAGATGCGAGGAAACTATGCAACAGTTCGAACAGTTACTGTTGTACCTCCATTATGGATGATCGCAGGAATAGCTATTGCTGTCATAGGTGCAGCAGCGGCCATAGCATTGAGGTTTAAGGAAAGGAAAAGTGGGCTTTCTAAATCATATGGTAGTTTATCACTAGTCGCTCTTAAGCTACTTTCCCCCTTGGACCCCATACTACTGACTGTTTTTGCATTCCTTCCTTTCTCAACATATGTCTTGGTCATCCTTCCAGAGGGCTGAGGGATATGGCTTTTCTCGGGCAAACCTCAACGCACCTATAGCATCCCCAGCAGAGGGCGTCGTCTGCTGTTATGCCCCAATCTTCGCAAATCTTGCCCTTTCCCTTGCTTTGGGGAAGGTAATGAAGACCGCTGCAGGGCAACTCTTTAAGCACTTCTCGCACTTCATGGGTCCCTCGCACTTCTCTTTGTCTATTTGAACTCTCATAGTGCGCTCTGGGATAGTTAACATTCTCAAGCGATGCATCACCACAGATTTCTCACCGCCGGAACCTCGGTCCTAGGCACTAGTCTTATCGCTCCCACCGGGCATACGTTCCGGCAGAGACCGCACCCGAAGCACTTCTTCATGTCTAGGATGGCCTTCTCTAAGTAGGGCGAGAACGTGAGGGCGGAGAACTGGCATCGCACTACGCACTTCTTACAGCCGATGCACTTGTCGTAGTCCATCATGGCCACGTACTCCGCCTTTCTGAAGAAATTGAACCAATCCCCTAGGTTCCTCCTATAACGGAGGGCGGCGCAAGTCGGGTACTCGCAGTTGCAGAAGCCCATGACTATCGGGAAGGGCATGTCCATCCAAAAGGTATGGACGTAGCCCTTCTCGTCAAAGCGTTCCATGATCTCGAGTACCTCCTCCTTTGAAAGGTATTCGATCCCTCTGGTGAAGTCGGGCCACTCCATGGCGTACTCCAAGTAAGCAGGACCGACCAATATGCAGGTC
>DAIQQE010000099.1:0-4916 GCA_036786905.1 Candidatus Nezhaarchaeales archaeon
ATGGATCAACGAGGTCCCCACTGTCCCGGCCCGGGGCCCGGCGAACCCACCTCCTGGTGCACAGTCCAGGGACCCCCGGTGGGGCGAGAAGACCCCGTGGAGCTTTACTGCAGCCTGCCGCTGGGACACGGTTGCTGGTGCGTAGCGTAGCTGGGAGCCAGTGAAGCACCCTCTCCGGGGGGTGTGGAGGCGCCAATGAAACACCAGCCACCGGCGACTGTGTCTCTAACCAGGGCGTAAGCCCTGGGACAACGGCAGGTGGGCAGTTCGGCTGGGGCGGCACGCCCTCGAAAGGATATCGAGGGCGCCCAAAGGTCGGCTCAGGCGGGTCAGAACCCCGCCGTAGAGGGCAAGGCCAAAAGCCGGCCTGACCAGACCCTTGAACGCAAGGGGTCTGGCCGGGAAACCGCGGCCTAGCGAACGCTCGTGCCCCTTTCGGTGGGGGCCGGGCATGACAGAAAAGTTACCCCGGGAGTAACCGGCTCGTCGCGGGCGAGAGCCCACATCGACCCCGCGGATTGGTACCCAGACGTCGTCTCTTCCCATCCTGGGGGTGCAGCAGCCCCCAAGGGTGGGGCTGCCCGCCCATTAAAGGGGAACGTGAGATGGGTTTAGACCGTCGTGAGACAGGTCGGTCTCTACCTGCCGGGGGTGCTGGCCGCCTGAGGGGAAGGCGCCCTCAGTACGAGAGGAACGGGGCGCCGTGGCCTCTAGTCTACCGGTTGTCCGGTAGGGCATCGCCGGGCAGCCACGCCATAGGGGATAAGGGCTGAAAGCATCTAAGCCCGAAGCCCTCCCCGAGACGAGGCGGCCATTCCCGCGTAGGGCCCATAGCGGGCGACCGCTATGGGCCTGCGGGACGAGGGCTCCCGTAGAAGACGGGGTTGATGGGGCGGGGGTGTAAGCACCGAGGCCGAAAGGCCGAGGTGTTGAGCCTGCCGCTCCCAATCGCCCGAGGCCACGATTGAGCCCACGGGCGGGCAAAGGTGCGTAGGCCTGTGCGCGGCGGGCTTTATTTTATGAGCAAAATTTTAAGAGCCCTCAGCGGTGTCTCTCATTTTGGGCTCGTAGCTCAGCATGGCCAGAGCGCTCGGCTGATAACCGACGTCAGAGACCGAGAGGTCGGGGGTTCAAGTCCCCCCGAGCCCACCAAATCACGTCGGGCGGGCCGGTAGATCAGCCTGGTGGATCGCCCGCTTCGCAAGCGGGAGGTCGCGGGTTCAAGTCCCGCCCGGTCCACCAAAGCCCCTAGCTTGAAGTCTCGAGCTTTTAGAGCTGAGAGTTTTAAAGCGTAACCCTTCTTATTTAACCAAGCTTTCAGGCCGACGACGGTGTGAGAGGATGAAGAGCTTAGGCAACTTCGACCCCAAGGCCTACGAGCCCAAGTGGATCGAGTACTGGGATAAGAAGGGCATATACTCCTTCAAGAGGCCGCTGTTGGACCTCAAGCCCGTGTACGTCATTGACACCCCTCCACCCTACCCTAGCGGCGAGTTCCACGTGGGCAATGCGCTGAACTGGTGCTACATGGACTTCGTGGCGAGGTACAAGAGGATGCGGGGCTTCAACGTCTACTTCCCACAGGGCTGGGACTGCCACGGCCTGCCCACCGAGGTCAGGGCTGAGAAGACGCTCGGGGTCAGGAAGAGGGAGATGGACCCCAAGAAGTTCAAGGAGATCTGCGTCAAGCTGACCGAGGAGTGGATAAAGCCGATGAGGGAGGCTATCAGGCGCTTGGGCTTCTCGGTGGACTGGTCCCTCGAGTACAAGACCATGGACCCCAGCTACTGGAGGAAGACCCAGCTCTCGTTCGTCCTCCTGTACGAGAGGGGGCTCATATACAGGGGGGAGCACCCGGTGAACTGGTGCCCTCGTTGCGAGACGGCGATAGCCGAGGCCGAGATAGAGTACGTCGAGAGGGAGACGGCGCTCAACTACATAGCCTTCGAGGTCGAGGGCAGGAAGGCGATAGTGATAGCCACGACGAGGCCAGAGCTCCTGTCCTCCTGCGTGGCGCTCTTCGTCAACCCGTTGGACGAGAGGTACAAGGATTACATAGGGCTCAGGGCGAAGGTCCCCATATACGGTAGAGCGGTCCCGATAATGGCCGACGGAGAGGTTGACATGGCCTTCGGGACGGGAGCGGTCATGGTGTGCACTTACGGAGACAAGGTGGATGTGAAGTGGCAGAAGCGCCACGGGCTCCCAGTCGTGACCTCAATAACTGAGGATGGCAGGATGAACGAGAACGCGGGTCCCTACAGCGGGTTGACGGTCGAGGAGGCCCGCAAGAGGATAGTCGAGGACCTGAGGTCGCAGGACCTCTTGGTAAAGCAAGAGCGAATGGTCCAGCGCGTTGGAACTTGCTGGCGCTGCCACACGCCGATAGAGATACTGCCGAGGACCCAATGGTTCATGAAGACCACGGCCTTAAAGGGCCTCGTGGAGGAGAAGGCGGAGGAGGTAACTTGGATCCCTCAGTATGCCAAGCAGAGGCTCCTTGACTGGGTCAAGTCTGCCGAGTGGGATTGGGTTATATCGAGGCAGAGGGTCTTCGCGACGCCGATACCGGCGTGGTACTGCAAGGAGTGTGGTCAGGTCGTGGTCGCGAGGCCGGAGTGGCTCCCCGTAGACCCTAGGGAGCAAGGGCCACCGATCGAGAAGTGCCCTAGTTGTGGCTCGCGCGAGTTCGTCGGGGAGAGCGACGTGATGGACACTTGGATGGACTCGTCCATAACGTGCGCCGTGATAGCTGGCTGGCCCGACGACATGGAGCTCTTCAGCAAGCTGTACCCCAACGACCTGCAGCCCAACGGCTACGACATAATAAGGACGTGGGACTACTACTTGCTGGTGAGGCACTTGGCCCTCTTCGGCCAAATCCCCTACAAGGTCGCGCTGATCAACGGCATGGTTAGGGGGACCGATGGAAGGATGATGCACAAGTCCTACGGCAACTACATAGAGGTCAGGGAGGTCGTCGAGAGATACTGCGCCGATGCTCTGAGGCAGTGGGCTGCTAGCGGCTCGACGGGCTACGACATAAGATTCAGGTGGGAGGACGTTGATTACGCTTGGCGCTTCTTGATAAAGCTCTGGAACGCCTCACGCCTCATACTGTCGAACACGGCGGACTACGATCGCTCTAAGCCGAGCGAGCTGAGGCTCTTAGACGTATGGCTCCTGACCAAGTTGAGGAGGGTTGTTGAGAGGGTTACCAGCGCCATGGAGGAGATGCGCTTCAACGACGCCCTCGACGCCGTTAGGAACTTCGTCTGGCACGTCTTCTGCGACCACTACTTGGAGGCCGTCAAGTATAGGCTCTACGGCCAGAGCACGGCCGAGAGCAGGAGAGCGGCGCAGTACACGCTCACGAAGTCCCTCTACGTGGTGTTGAGGCTGTTGGCCCCGTTCTGCCCATTTATAACCGAGGAGATATATCAAGCGGGCTTCAGGGATAGCGTAGGCGTCGACAGCATCCACCTGACCTCGTGGCCCGACCCCTCGGAGTGCGAGTTCGACGAGGACCTCGAGGCCAAGGGGGACGTAGTGGTCTCCACTATGGCGGCGGTTAGGAGGACCAAGGTGAGGAACAGGCTGTCGCCGGGCCACCCCTTGAGGGTCTTGCGGATAGGGACCTCTTCCTTTGGCGAAGCAATCAGGCTGGGCTTCGAAGACATAAGAGGGACTTGTCGGGCTCGGGAGCTCGTGATATTGAATAGCCTGGACGACGGAATAGCGGTGGACGAGTACCCGGAGATAAAGTTCAGCTTCCAAGCCGAGTGAGGGCGATGTCGATAAGCTTGGACAAGGTGAGGCTCGAGCGCCTAGTCAAGGAGCTGAAGTCGAAGAAGGGCAGGGGGACCGAGCTCATCTCGCTCTACATACCGGCTGGAAGGCCCATAGGCGACGTGACCTCAGCCCTCAGAGAAGAACTCTCGACTGCCGCCAACATAAAGGACAGGACCACGAGGCACCACGTACTCGACGCCTTGACCGTGACCCTCCAGAGGCTCAAGATGTTCACCTCGACGCCCAAGAACGGCTTGGTGATATTCGCTGGCTACGTCCCAAGGGGCCCTCCGGGGAGCGAGAAGATGGAGGTCTACGTCATCGAGCCCCCTGAGCCCATAAACACCTACCTCTACAGGTGCGACTCGCGCTTCCACACCGAGATCCTAGAGGAGATGCTGGAGGAGAAGGGGAGCTACGGCATCATCGTGATCGACAGGAGCAGCGCGACCTTCGCCCTGCTCACCGGTAGGAGGTTGAAGGTCCTCGACGAGATAACTTCGGGGGTGCCGGGGAAGCACAGCGCCGGAGGCCAATCGGCTAGGAGGTTCGAGAGGGTCATAGAGATAATGGCCCACGAGTTCTTCAAGAGGGCCGGGGAGTACGCTAAGAGGCTGTTCGCAGAGGTCAAGGACCTAAAGGGTATAATCTTGGCCGGGCCCGGCCCGACGAAAAACGACTTCTACGACGGTGAGTACCTGCCCCAAGACCTCAAGAGGATGATCATGGGGATATTGGACGTCGGCTATACTGGAGAGGAGGGGGTCTACGAGGTCATAGAGAGGGCGCAGGACCTCTTCGAGGGGATAAGGTACGTCCACGAGAGGCAGGTCGTCCAGAGGTTCCTCGAGCGCCTCGCCAAGAGGAGCGACCTCGTGGCCTACGGCTACAGGGAAGTCTACCAGCTCCTAAAGCAGGGTATAGTCGACACCTTGATAGTGTCCGAGGAAGTGCCTTTGAGCTACGTGAAGGCCTCCTGCGGCAATTGCGGGTGGGCCATGGAGGACCTAGTGAGAGACGAGGACCTCGAGCAGTTCAAGGAGGCGTACTCCAAGTGCCCCGCGTGCGGGCAGCCGACCAGCTTGGATCGAGGAGACGTCGTAGAGCACTTAGTGGAGGTGGCG
>DAIQQE010000100.1:0-4912 GCA_036786905.1 Candidatus Nezhaarchaeales archaeon
TCGCTCGTAGCTCTCTCTGTGACTTCGACGTTCATAGCCGGCTCGGCGTCGCTCGTTGGATTGCTACAACCGCACGGAGGCCTTCATGCCTCGACGTTCTTCGAGGCTTCGGCAGGCGTCATAGGCTTCATAGGGCTCGGCAAGTACTTGGAGGAGAGGTTGCGCAGGAGGGCCCTCAGCGCGCTCGAGGGCCTGATAGCTTCCCTCAGAGGCAACGCCAGGGTGGTCGTCGGCGAGTCGGTGGTCGAAAAGCCCCTCTCCGAGGTCAAGCCCGGGGAGGTCGTAGAGGTCAGAGCCGGTGAGGTCATACTGGTCGACGGCGTTGTCGTGGAGGGGCAGGGCTACGTGGACGAGTCTAGCTTTACGGGCGAGCCCTCCCCTCGCGTTAAAAGAGGCGAGACCAGGGATCCGGTGCTGGCTGGAAGCGCTCTCTCCTCGGGCTACTTGAGGGTGAGGGCCACCAGGGTCGGGGGTGAGACCCTCATCGCCCACCTGATGGAGGCCGTGAGGGAGGCTGAGAGCTTGAAGCCGAGGCTGGCTAGGATAGCGGACAAGGCCGTCGGCTACCTCACTTGGATCGTCCTGTGCATAGCCTTAGCGACGTTCGCGTATTGGTGGATCTGGTACGGCGACCTCCAGTGGGCGGTTATGTTCGCGGCAGCGGTCCTAACAGTCGCCTGCCCCTGCGCCTTAGGCATAGCGACCCCGCTGGTCGTCTCGCTCGCCGTTTTGAGGTGCTCGAGGAAGGGCATTCTCATAAGGGCTGGGGACGTCTTCGAGAGGGTCCTGAGCTCGGATGTGGTCGTCTTCGACAAGACGGGGACGCTGACCGTCGGCAAGCCAGTCTTGCTCGCAGTGCACGCGGTGAGGAATGTCGACCTCCGAAGGGTGCTTCGCTTGGCATGCTCGTTGGAGTCCCGAAGCGAGCACCCGCTCGCGCGAGCCATAGTCGAGGGGTGCGCGAAAGAGGGCATAAAGCCCAGCGAGCCCGAGGAGTACGTCCACATACCAGGAGAGGGGGTCTATGGCGTGGTCGAGGGAGAGCCGGTTGCGATCGGGAGCTCCGAGCTCGCGTCTAGGCTCGGCGTAGCCCTAAGTGAGGAGGTCTTGAGTTTGGTGAGGGACATAGGGTCGAGGGGGAACACGCCCTTATTGGCAATGGTGAGCTCGGAGGTCGTGGCCGTCTTGGAGGTCGGCGACTTGCCGAGGGAGGAGGCCCTCGGAATTATCGAGGAGCTGAAGAAGAGGGGCTACAGGGTCGGGCTCGCGAGCGGGGATGTGGAGGCGAGCGTCGCTTACTACAAGAAACTGCTTAAGCTGGACTTCGCGCACTGGGCGCTGAAGCCGAGCGACAAGGCGGAGCTCGTGAGAGAGCTCCAGAGGAGGGGCCACAAGGTGATGTTTGTGGGCGACGGCGTCAACGACGCTCCTGCCATAGGCGTAGCTAACGTCGGGGTGGCGATGGGCAGTGGAGCTGAGATATCGAGAAATGCCGGCGATGCCGTGCTAGTAAACAACGACCTAAGAGCTCTGCCGTTCCTCCTGGACTTCAGCAAGACCGTCAAGAACAAGGTGATGCAAAACATACTCTGGGCCCTCGTATATAACTTGGCCCTCATACCAATAGCCGCAGGAGCCCTGTTCATACCGTTCCGCCTCTTCATAACTCCTCAATTGGCCGCCCTCGCCATGGTCTTAAGCGACGTAAGCGTCGTCGCCAACGCGCTGACCGTATTAAGGTCGAAGGCATAAGGGATTGTAGCTCCCTTCAAAGCACTGAGAGCTCGCGGCAGATGTGCGAGCGGCATTGAGCGTGGCCAGTGGTGAAGGTCTACGCCGAGTGCGGGCGATATTGGTCGGAGAGGCCGAGAAGGGGTAGAGGACGCGAAGTGCACGACCCAGCGCGTACCCAGGCGCGCGAACGTAGGGCTCAAAGACGGCGATCACGCGACCCCAGCCCTCCCATCGCCCGCGTAGTGGAGTAAGCGAGGTCTATAGCCGTCTACTCGTAGCGTTGACTGCCGGCGTTGCCTCACGAGTCATCGCTGGGGGCCTAGCGCTCGCGAAGAAGCTTTAGCCTTTGGGAGTGGAATTACCGTCGGTCTATCCCTCTCCGCCCTAGAAGGCCGTCCTCCTCTCAGACCCGCCACGATGCTGTCAGCACTTAGACGCTATCACCTCACGAACTCGTGCTCAAGAAAGGACTTGGCCTCCCTAAGCGCTTCGACCAAGTCCTCGACGCTCGAGCTGCTCCTCTGGAGGGCGTGCCCCAGAGCTATTAACGTCGCTCCGACGACGTTCGAGAAGACTGGCTCCGGGAGCGCTATGCAGATTAGCCCCAAGCCCACGAGCGGCCTTCCCTTGTTGTACCTCCTCGCCAAAAGGGCCTTGACCCCTCCTAGATCCCTGCTCAAAGCTTTGAGGGCTCGCTCCACGTCGCGCAGGGCCCGGGCCCGCGTCGGCGCCAAGCATCCAAGACGCTTATACCTCTCGATAAGGACCCTCGCGTCCTCCCTCTCGCTCACGACGCCGTAGCCCGCGGCCATTCTCCCCCCTCTTGCCCAATACAGCGCTGTTAGATGGCCTTACTTAAAGATAGGTATTACGGCCGTCAAAAGCTGGCTTCCTTGAAGGCCATCGCCAAGAGTCGTAGGCGTAGGGCTCGACGAGCATGGATGAGAAGTGGAATGAAATACTAACGAGGTGGCGTGATAATTAGGGGTTCGGCCCCTTACTTAGACCTCAAGGCCCTGTCACTCAGCGCTTCGTCGACGAGCACCAGCACTCCGTTAATTACCAGGTATATCGCTATGAGGAGGGCCACGAGGTCATCGATGTAGAGGCCATGGAGTTCGACGGCACTGTGGAGACCGTGGATAAGACCTCTGAGCTGAGCGGCCATCCGAGGTCGTCGATAGTTAAAACGTTGCTCTTAAAGGTCGGCGAGGAGTACTTGGTCACCGTGATCAGGGGCGACAGGAAGCTCGATCTCAACAAGGTCGAGAAGGCCCTCGGGAGGAAGGCCCGCTTGGCCAGGCCCGACGAGGTCGCGGCGGTTTTAGGAGCGGAGGTGGGAGCCGTGACGCCCCCTCCTCTAAGGTTAAGAGCCTTCGAGTTATCCTAGACCCCATAGTACTGGACCAAGAGTTCGTCGTTTGCGGCGGGGACTCTTTGAATAGACTGCACAAAGTCGGGGTCAGGGACCTCGTGAAATACTTAAACCCCTCGTTGGCAGACGTGTTTAAGTGAGCAAAGACTGATACGTCGATTTAACAAGCCCTGTTTTTACGCGCCGACGATATCATCGACGTAAAAAAAGAACCAAAAAGTTTAAGGGGCATGTTCATAAAAAAACACTCACGAGAGGTGTCTACATGTCGAGTTTCAAGAGAGCTCTCACGAGAGCCCAAGTCATAGCGATCGCCATAGTCGTGGCCCTCGTCGCCACTGGCGTGGCCTATTACACCGCCTTCCTCGCACCGCAACCCCAGCAAAGGCCCCCTCCCGGTGCCAAGCCAATAGTCTTCGTCCACGGTGGCGCTGGCTCAGCCCAGCAATTTGAGTCCCAGGCCATGCGCTTCACGAGCAATGGCTACCCTCCGAGCTACATATGGGTGTTCGAGTATGACTCCTCTCACGCAATAGAGACCTTAGATAAAGTACTGAGCCGCCTCGACGCGTTCGTCGAAGAGGTCTTGAACTCGACGAGGGCCGATAAAGTCGACTTGGTCGGGCACTCGTACGGCGGATTGATCGTGCTGATGTACCTTCAGCGACCAGAAGCACGCGAGAAGGTCGCGCGTTGCGTGGTCATAGATAGCCTCTCAGCGTTGATGCGAGGTTACACTAAAGCGCCCGAGGGGGTGAAGACGTTAGTCATATGGGGGAGGGCCCGCGACCCGCGCTACCCCCAATTGATAGAGGGCGCCGTTAACGTCCACTTCCCGGAGAAGAACCACGTGGAGGTTTGCACCTCGGCTGAGGCGTTCGTGGAGATGTATAAGTTCTTCACGGGAGAAAAGCCAGCGACCAAGGACATAGTGCCTGAATACGAGGTTTGGATCGCCGGGCGGGTCGTCATTTTCCCCATTAACGTCTTCAAAGAGTACCCCGAAGGGCGGCCAGCGACATTGGAGATATGGGAGGTGGACCCCGCTACGGGTCGAAGGGTCTCTGATAAGCCCTACGCGACCTTCGAGATAAGGGCGCCTCATGGGAAGTGGGGACCGGTCAAGGTCAGGCCCGGAGCTTACTACGAGTTCTGCCTAGTACGTGAGGGGATGAGGACGCATCACTTCTATCGCGAGCCGTTCATAAGGAGCAACTACTGGATCACGTTGCTGACGTCCCTCCCGGGTGGGATAGCAGATCTAGTGGAGAGGAGCGACCAGCACAGCGCCTTGGTCATCATAAGGAACAAAGAGCTCGAAGAGGAAGACGTCCTCAAAATCAACGGCCAAAACATAATTACGGCCAAGGTCTTCACCAAGGATAAGATGGTAATCAGCGTATGGTTATTCGACAAGAACTCAGACAAGGCCAACAACATAACGGAACCGCTTCACCCGTTTCACGGACTGACGTTCCAAACGGCCTTGGACTTCTACATCCCTGCCGCTGATCCTCCGGACGGGACGATATCCATCGTGCTCGTCCCACGGCAGGGCGGAGGTCGGACGCAGGTCCTAAACGTGCCCAACTGGGCGTCGTCGAAGCACGCCGTGACAGTTCAGTTCAACGACTACGTCCAGGGAGCTTAAGCGCCTTGAGAGCGCATGCTCAGACCATACATGACAAGAGACGAGGAACCCTTTCTTTTTCTCTTTCATTCAGCGACTCGCTCGGCCAATTTTTTAGTCGCGAGAGGGGCCCCTGGCTTTAAAAGCCCTAAGGACTGCACACCTCTGGGCGT
>DAIQQE010000101.1:0-4911 GCA_036786905.1 Candidatus Nezhaarchaeales archaeon
GTCTTAATGGCCTCGAGCACGTCCACTCCGACCACTGGTCGGAGTGGACGTGCTCGAGGCCATTAAGACCAGGAGGAGCATAAGGAAGTTCAAGAAGGATAAGGTCCCTCCTCGCCTGTTGAAAGAGGTCTTGGAGGCTGCTAGGTGGGCCCCCTCGGCGAGGAACAGCCAGCCTTGGAGGTTCATAGTCATAGCCGACGAGGACTTGAGGAGGAGGGTCGCCAACGCCACGACCGCTGGCAAGTTCTTGGCCGAAGCGCCTCTCGGGATAGCCGTGGCCGTGGATACGAGGGCTACTAGGCATCCCGCCGAAGACGGCGCCGCTGCGACCATGAACATCCTTTTGGCGGCCCACGCGCTCGGACTGGGCGCCTGTTGGATAGGCAGCCACGGCTCGCCCTACGAGGAAGAGGTTAAAAGGATGCTCGGCATACCAGAGGGGTGGACGTTGCTATCAATAATAGCTTTGGGCTGCCCCGACGAGAGGCCCGCGTCGAGGAGGTTAGACCTGAAGGAGCTCGTCTACGTGAACAAGTTTGGCTCGAAAGAAGGGCTGAAGGAAGTGGCCGATCTAGACTAGTCAAAGAAAGAGCATCGAAGAGCACTTACGTAGCTTGAGTTGTCGCCCATACCTTAGTTCCATGCAGTATGCCTCGGTAGTTAAAGAACTGTTAATATGACTTTTGCACTTGCAACTAGAAAGTGAAAATCTTATAAGCAGACCCTCTCTACTAGTAGTCCCGTTCCCAGGGTGATTGTCATGTCCAAGATAGAGGAGTTGGTAAATGAGCTGGGGGTTAAGGAGATTTCGACCCTCGAGGGCCTCAAGGACGCCTACGCGAAGACCTACGCACTAAAGACCATAGCTCTGACGGGAAGGACCCATCAGATATCAATGCCAGACGAAGTGTTCTCGATGCTCAAGGATATGACGAGGAGGCTCAAGAGGCTCGGCATCAGGGGCAAGATAAACGTCAACGACCTGACGATATTGCTGGTGCTCATGGGCTACTCGAAAATAAACAAGATAGTTAAGGAGGCCGAGGGAGCCAAGCAAAGCTAGAGGTCCAGCATCAAGCTCTTGCCGCAGAGCCCGCGAACAACAACCTTGTTCTCGAAGACCTCAACCTCAAGTCTCTTCTTTGACGGCCTCGAGGGCAGTTTTCTGATCTTGCTCGCCACGGGCCTAACTGTGATCTTCTTGGACATAGCTCCCCAAATAGCCTTGAAGCGCTTGAGCTTCTTCCTAGACCTCACGAGCTCGCGGAGGGCCTCGTAGTCGCTCACTTGAACGTAGCCCATATCGACGAGCTTGAGCACTTCGCGAGAGACGTAGGTCTCCCAGCCCTTGTACTCGAGGGCCTTATCGAACTTAGAGGCGTGTGAATAGTAGCTGTGCACGAAGCTCCATATCTCGTAGAGCGTCGCTCCCTGCACGAACTCGTCGGCCACGGCCCTGAAGACCATCTTGTTCACGCCCTTGGGCGGCTTATAGACCTTGACATCGACGCTCATGGAGAAGCTCTCGTCGCCCTCCTTGACGCGCTCGCTGATCATAGACCTCAACTTCTCAATAACCTCTTGGGGGGAGTCGCAGAGCTTGAGGGTCTCTATCAAGTCCGAGCGTCTCGCCCCTCTCACGCCCCTCGGACCCTCATCAAGATCCTCTGCGAAGCCCATGGGAGCCGGCCCTCGAGGGGTTAAGACCTATCATGCGCACTTGCTTAGAGCCTCCTTGACCGCCTCGGCTACCCTCTGCACGTCCTCCTCGCTCATACCGTGGTGGACCGGGAGCGATAGGAGCCTCCTCGACAGCTCTTCCGTGACCGGCAAGAGACCCTCACCCGTATTGAAGAGCTTCCTGTAGAGCGGCATTAAGTGCACGGGAGTCTTGTAGTAGATAGCCGCCCCTATGCCCCTGCAGTTCAAGTAGTCCTTGACCATGTCCCTGAGGCGGGGGTTCTCGAACTTAACCGTGTAGAGGTACCAGTTGTGCCTGTAGCCTTCAGGCTCGAAGGGGAGCTCGACCCCCTTCAACCCCTGGAGGAGCTCGGTCAGGAGCCTCGCGTTCCTCCTCCTAGCCTCGAGGAACTTGGGTAGCTTCCTCAGCTGCGCCCTTCCTATCGCCGCCTCGACCTCCGGCATCCTGAAGTTGCCTCCGAGCCTCGTCACCACCAGCTCGCCGTCGACTCGCTCCTGGCCGTGGGTCCTGAGGGACCTCAACACGCTGGCCAGCTCGACGTCGTTCGTGGTTATCATGCCGCCCTCGCCGGTGGTCATGACCTTGCTTGGGTAGAAGCTGAAGCACCCCGCGAGGCCCAGCGAGCCCGCTCGCCTCCCCTTAATCTCAGAGCCATGCGCTTGAGCCGCGTCCTCTACGACCGCGATCCCTCTCTTCTCGGCCATGGAGGTTATGGACTCCATGTCTGCCATCAAGCCGTAGAGGTGGACTGGTATCACGGCCCTAGCCCTTTCGCTGATCTTCCTCTCAAGATCTGAGGGGTCCATGGTATAGGTCCTCGAGTCTACGTCGACGAAGACGGGCTTGGCGCCTAATAGCAACACGGCGTTGGCAGTCGCTACGAAGGTCAGCGAGGGCACAAGGACCTCGTCGCCAGGCCCAACACCGATGGCTAGTAGGGAGAGGTAGAGGGCGGCGGTGCCTGAGTTGACGGCGACGGCGCTCCTTGCGCCCACGAAGGAGGCGAACTCCTCCTCGAACAGCCTCACGTTGAGGCCCCCCTCTGGCGAAGGCGACGTCAAGGCGCCTTGCCTCAGTAGCTTGGCCACCTCGGCTATCTCCTCTTCGCCCAGCACCGGCTTGTTTATTGGAATGTCCATTCCCAAGCCCTCGGAGTTAGCCTAACCCAATTCAGCTCAGAAAAGGCTTAAGCTCTCAATAAGCGCAAGAGTACTTGGTCGAGGGCCCATGGGCAAGAGTGTCTGCGTGGTAGCAGTAGGCTCTCCGGTCCACCCGCAAATGCAGCGAACAACGATCCTCAAGAGGCTCCTAGGCCTCTTGGAGGGCGCTGGCTTCGAGGTCGACATGATAGCCGAGCCCATATCCTCGTTAGAAGAGGCGTGGGCCGTGAGGCGTAAGGTCCTCGAGGTCGAGGGATCGCTCGCGATCTTGCACCTCACGGGCGGCACGTCCAAGCTGGCCGTGGAGGTCGCGAAGTGGTGCAACGCACCGGTGACGCTCGTCGCCCATGGAGAGAACAACTCGCTTCCATCGAGCTTGGAGGCTCGAGCCAGACTGAAGCGCTTAGGGCTCGACGTGGAGCTCAAAGTCGTCGAGCCCGGCGTCGGACTGATCGACTTCAGGAGGAGAGAGGTGGGCTTTGAGGGTTGCGCGTCCGTCATCGGCGAGGTCTCCCCAAGGACTTTCGACGTGACTTGCCCGGCGACTCTGGCTCAAAGGCTAAACATCAGAGTCAAGCACATAGCGCAAGAAGAGCTCGAGAAGTACCTCGAGAAATACAGAGGGGGCTCGGAGCTGGCCTCGGACTTCTTGTCGAAGTTCAAGGGCGAAGTCGGCGTCCCGCTCCAAGAGCTCCAGATGAGCTTGGCCTTGAAGGAGGCGATCAGCGATGCGCTCGAAGAAGCCAAGTGCGACGCGTTTACGATAGACTGCTTCGAGGTCATCAAGAGGATCCAAGCGACGCCCTGCCTCGCGATATCGTTGCTGTCCGAAGAAGGGGTCTTAGGGGTCTGCGAGGCCGACGTCCAAGCAATGGCCTGCATGATGATAGTCAGGGGCCTGGCCCCTCCTTTCATGGGCAACATAGCAGCCATCGACGAGGACTCGCTCATCTTAGCCCACTGCACAGCGGCCATCAATTTGGCCTCAAGCGACAGCGGGGTTAAGCTGAGGAGCCACTTCGAGACTGGGAGGAGCGTGGCAGTCGACGTGCCCCTGAAGCTCGGCGAGGCAACCATGACGGCCTGCGACCACAGGCTCAAGGAGGCCTACGTCGTAGAGTGCTCGATAGAGAAGAGCCAGCTGGAGAACAAGAACATGTGTCGAACTCAAGCCCTAGTCAGGCTCAAGTCCAAGTCCTCAAGGGTCTTGGCTTCATGGCCCAGCGGCCACGCGGTCTTGGCGATAGGAGTGGGCCCGGTGGAGGTGGGGAGGGCCCTCGCAGAGAAGGGCTTCGAGGTCAAGGAGCTTTAGGGCCTTGCATTACCTTTCAGATGGCGTTGACGACCTCCTCAACGACGTAACCGGCTCTTGCTTAAGCTACCCTTCGCGACCTCGCACATAACATGGCTTTTGCGGTAAAAGAAGGTTTGGAGATAAAAAATTGGGCCAAGGCTCTACCCGGCTTACTTCTTTCTCTCCAGCGTTATCTCTATCGTCGAGACGTTCCTCGCCTGCTCGCCCTCGCCGACCTTCTCCGTCCCTATCTTGACGTCGGCGATCTCCACTTGGTTTACTAGGAACCTAGTCTTGACTATCTCGGCTGCGTCCACCGCCTTCGATATGGACCTGCCCCTAGCCTTTATGACCACCTTGTCGGCTCCTTGATTGAACTGTATCACCGTTGCGAGGACGTAGTTCATGGTTGGCTTGTTCCCGACGAGGACGACATTCTCTCCGGGTCTCGGCTTGCTCATGTCCAGCTGACCTCCGCGCCATCGACCTTTTGTAGCGGTCTCCTACTAATTCATCCGACCGTTTTTAAACTCTTCGCTTAGTCGGGTCAACGGAACAAGTCTTCCTCGGGCGACATTATCAGCTCCCTTATGGACGTGGCCTCGCTCCTCTCGTACTCCAGCCCCCTCACGATGGCCGCTGGCACCCCCTCGCCCGCCTGTCCCATTACCAGCTCGGCTGCCGACGCTATCTCGTCGGCTATGGCTATGAACTTCGACTTGAGCACGTAGCCGAAGAGGTCCCTCTCGCCCCTC
>DAIQQE010000102.1:0-4893 GCA_036786905.1 Candidatus Nezhaarchaeales archaeon
ACCTTGTACATGTCATCGGTCCCTCAATAAATCCCTAACTTCAACCCCTAACTCCTTTAGTGCTTCGACTATGAACCTTCTATGACAGAACCTTCTATCTTTCTCCAAGCACATTAAGCAAGCCCTTCTATTGCGTGCGATACTTAAAAGGATCTCCACCCCTTCTCTGAAGCCATTGCTTTGGACATACTTTTGGTAGCCCCCTCTTCTAAAGCCTCCGAGCCTATCTCCGAGCCAAATATATTCCACGCCGTTTTTCTTGAGCCCTTCCTCCAGCTCGTGGCGATTAAATCCCTCAATCCTCGACCTCGGATATGCCCTCACGTCTATGAGTACTTCAACCTTCTTGGCCTTGAGCATCTTGAGCATTTCTTCAAGGCACCTAAAAACTCCATAACCGACGTCGTATAGAAGCAGAAGCTCTCACCGAGTAATACCAATCCACCTGCGGATCCAAAAAGCTCTGCAGCCCACTCGAGAGCGCAAACCCTTGATGGGCGGAGATAGCTCGATCGGGAAACACCGCTCAAGGAGGGGTAGCGCCGGGTGGGGGACTCGAACCCCCGCTCCCCAGAGGGGAACGGGCTTAGCAAGCCCGCGCCCTACCGGACTAGGCGAACCCGGCCCTGTCGAGCAGAACTAGAAAAAGCGAAGCCCAAATAAAAGCTTACTTCAAAGGCGGACTGAGACAGCTAGTGACGTTAACACTTTTATGGCCTCTCAACGCTGATACTTTAAGCCCCGGTTGCCTAGCGGTCATGGCGGCGGCCTTGTAAGCCGCAGGTCGCGGGTTCGAATCCCGCCCGGGGCTCCACTTACTTACATCGCTTTACGGCTATTTTTACCGTATGTGACGATATTCCCTCAAGGCTAGACCACTAACGGTAAATGATGAAATGCTATCAAGCTCGTGCGCTAACTTCAACGAGCTTTTCCCGACTCACAATAATGACGAGGGACGCGCACTTACTGACTAATTCAAAGTAGTCTTTAGAGTCCTTCTGGGCCGGAAGCCTGTCGCGCCTTAGAGCAGCACTCAAGGACTATGGTAACTTATAACCCTCATAGTGCAAGCCCTTACCCTCTTCCTTTTTCATCATCTTCTCCTCATTAGCGCTTCATGTCGAGCACCTTTTAAGCTCTCAATTACATGTTGAGGACTACCGAGAAGGCTGTTCTGATATTGTCTTGCATAGTTGGCGTGGCGATCGCTCTCTCGCTCTGGAATCCCCACGCTAAGGTATCCACCCTAAGCCAAGAGTATGTGAAGGAGAAGGCCACTAGGTGGGCCAGGTGCTTAGAAGGAGGGGTGCCCCTCTTTTTAGACGTGCCAGTGCTCGTAGATCAAGAGACCGTAACGATAAAGATCGAGCTACCGAATGAGCAACCTTTAGTCGTGGCGAGGGCTAAATCGAGGCTGAAAATGCAGTGCCCTGAGCCTTCGAGAGGAATACTCGTCTATGGTCCTTCTACTGCTTGGTCGAGCGAGAGAAGGGCGAAGGTGTACCAAGAAGATGGCTACTTAGTCATCGAACTAGTGCCCAGAATTCAGATAGCCGTGAGCTACGAGTCGGGCACTAAGGTGTACCTTGTGAGATTGGAGCTACTTAAGCTGGGCCACACTCAAATAAGTGCTTATACGACAGTCGCTCTCAAGAGTGTTCAAGAGCTTACCTATGTTAGAAGCTATGACTATTCAGGAACAGGTAAAGTCTATCTCAACGACGATCAAGTGGCCTCGTTCTCCGTAGTCAAGGGCGATGGGGTAAAGGTGATAATAGTTTATGAGATGTGGGGTTAAGAGGCTCTGGGTCACTGCGTTCCCCCTTTTAAGCAAAGCTTTACATGAGGGCCGTATCAGTAGCTACCGGTTCCGCTTTAGCAACGGCGATCCTCGTGACCTTTGTTGTGTTAATAGAGCCACATGTCTATGTCGTCTCGACCCTCCAAGCAGAGAACGTATGCGAGCGATTGGCTAATGACATAAACGACCTAAGAGGTTTTCAAGCCGTCTACGTGGGTGGTGCCGTCGTTGAAATCCAAAGTAATAAGATAGTCGTGAACTTTCTTGGCTCTAATGAAGAACCGATTTCTAAGACGGGGGTGCCCTCTATTGGTGGGATAGTCGTCATTGTGTGCTCTGACGGCGACTACGCTTGGATTGAAGACTGAGGTTTTAGTTGATGCCCCGGGACTTGAAGGAGGGGGTCGCTCTCTTGGAAGGTAGCATAGGGGATGACGCGGAGCGTTTGAAGCTCGTTCTCAGGGCCATCGATGAAGGATTAAAGAACGTCTTGGGCGATAGTGGCGCGAGGGCCATATGCTATTACTTCGAGCGATTTACGGGATTGAAGATGGAGGAGGTGTTGGAGAGGCCGGAGGCCTTCGCAGCCTTCCTAAAGGGGGTCTTCGGCGCTGGCTTCAGAATAGTCGAGGCCTCCATACTTGAGGTGCTGTTTAGGAAGTTTGGGCTGAGGGCTTTTGACGTCGAAGAGGCCTTAAAGTCATTGCGTGATCATACCTTGCTGACCAGCCCAACTAAGGATCTAACCTCTTAGAATCCGTACCCATCGCTAATTACTATGTTAGCATAAGACCTAGACATCTTCTTAGAGACATACCACTAAGAGCCGTGACCCCTCTCTTTCCTTAAAATGCGATGCTCTCCCCCTTTTTAAGCCTTGGCTAACGTGAGGTGTAGGAGGTGAAGCTCTCGGCCGAGTTCCTGATACTCTTCGTAGCCACTATAGCGATAGCGGGGTTTGTTGCAGGCCAACTGGTGCCAATGATAGCTCAACAGGTGCAGGCTGCGGAGGCCTTGGTTTCTGGAGTGAGCCTCTACAGCAATAAGCTGATCTTCGTGAACGTAAGGAACACTGGTTCCGTCGAGATAACGAAAGTGAACGCGACCATCTATCCCAAGGGTAGCACCATGGACTTGGACTCTGTTTCGTGGAGCTCTCAATCTAACCCTCCAACGATGTCCCCGATACCACCAGGCGCTGAGAGGACGCTCCAAGGGACTCTAGCGAGTCCTCCTACAGCTGGTCAGCAGTACTTGGTCGTCGTGACGGTGACCTTCGCCACAGGGGCCACGAAGAGCTATCCAGTAACGGTCGTTTGCCTCTCGGGGTAGAGCCAGCGCCGCGCGAGGGCTCGCGAGCCCAGCCCTCAACATCTTTTTCTTTACCTCGCCTTTGGCCCCCTTTTAAGCAAGCCAGTACATGAAAATGGGCCTAGCCCTCTTGAGGCGGAGGCCCTCGAGGACCGAGCATCTGGAGAAGCCCGCCTCGACCGAGCGACCTCTCAAGCTAGAGGTCCCCGAACCGAGGATAGCCCTTACTAGGGCCAAGGTCGAGGACTACGAGGGAGTAGAGCACGAGACCTACTCGCCGGACGGCTTCGCTAGGGTGACGATAGTAGAGAGGAGGGAGGGCTACAGGTACGTTGTCGAGGACCCGAGAGTGAGCTTAGAGACACTCTACAAGGCCCAGAGGCTGATAGACGAGGTGCTCCTGTACATAGTGAGGCCGGAGGACGTCGAGACGGGCTTGGAAAGGATATTCGAAGTCCTAGGCATCGAGGGAAATGACCACGAGACCAAGGCCCTCCGTTACTTGATACAGAGGGAGGTCGTGGGCTACAAGGTGTTGCACCCCTTGGTCATGGACGACGAGCTGGAGGGCATAGCCTGCGACTCTCCGGACAGGCCAGTGGTCGTCACTCACAGGAAGTACGGCAGGATGCCCACCAACGTCTTCCTGACGAGGGAGCAACTGGACGAGATCGTGAGGCTCCTCGCCTACAGGGGAGGCAGGTCGATATCGCGCTTCAGGCCTCAAGTGAACGTAGTGTTGCCGACTGGGGACAGGGCGGCCCTCACTTTAGGAGAGGGAGAGGTCGCTAGGAACTCCAGCTTCGTTATAAGGAAGTTCCCAAAGAGGCCTTGGACACCTCCTCTGTACTTGGCCACGGGGGTCATATCGCCTGAAGCCCTAGCGCTTCTTTGGCTGGCTTGCGAGCACAAGCTGGCGTTGATGAGCTTCGGCGGCTTGGGGACTGGCAAGACGACCCTGATAAACGTCGTAGCTATGCTTCTGCCGCCTGACGCTAGAATAGGGATAGCCTGCGACATACCCGAGATGGACGTCCCGCACCCCGGCAAGGTGGTAATGTACGAGAGAGCAAGCTTCGGAATAGCGGGCGAAGGGGCGATAACGATGATGGACCTCGTAAAGCACCTCCTGCGCTACGACTGCGACTACATAACTGTCAACGAGATAAGGGGTGAAGAAGCAAGGGTCTTCGGACAGGCGCTAGGGATTGGACAAGGGGGGCTGGCATCAATTCATGCTGAATCACCCGAGGCTCTCTTTGGCAGGTTGAAGGACTTAGGCGTCGAGAGGGCCTTGGCTGCTGAGCTGAGGGTGCTAGTCCACATGGCCCTCCTACAATCAAAGGGGCGGAGGCTGAGGAGGGTGAAGGCGGCGTACTTCGTAGAGGACCTCGGCGAGGACTATAGGCCCAAGTACATTACGATAGCTAGCTACGAGCCTGATCTTGACGAAGTAGTTGTTGAGAATCCTAAACCAGTAATAAGCGCAGTTGCCGAGAAGAGTTTAAAGAGCAAGGTCGAGGTAGAAGCCTCTTGGAGGTTTCGCTCAAGCCTCCTGAAGCTGGCATCGGCTCCAGAGATCAGGGATAAACTGGCGGAGCCGGGCGAATGGCTTAAGGTTCTCGCGGAGTTCTACCGTGACCCTGAGGCCCTCTTAGCGAAGCTGAAGGAGAAAGCGGTGAAGATGTGAGCACCATTAGCAAGGGGGCCATCACAATCGCGAGGCCCCGCTACGAAGCCCCTTTTAAGGCTCTATCCCACATGAAAGGGCTCCTCCG
>DAIQQE010000103.1:0-4876 GCA_036786905.1 Candidatus Nezhaarchaeales archaeon
GGCTGGCCACGTAGTCGCCTATCTGCCTCCTCTGGTCCTCGACCCTTATTATGAAGATTATCGTGACAGGCTCGCCCTTGTAGTACCACTTGCCGTCTCTTAGCTCGGCGCCCAGCTTCAGCATCTCCTCGGTGATTATCTCCCTCGCCTTCTCCAAGTTGTAGCTGTACTTCTTTTCGAGGTCCCTAATAGTATCGGCATATCTCGCGTAGTCGGGGAACGCCGGCGTTAAGCACGTGTACCTCGGCACCGCCATGCCTGCCATTATCTCGTCGCATATGTACTTCCTATCCACCAAGTAGTTGATGGCCTCTCTAATTCTAGGAACCGCGAATGGGTTCAGCTTGCCGGTCTTGGGGAACTCGGGGCCGACCGGGTTAAACGTCAGCTCAAAGTATAGCCCATAAGAGATGGCGTACCACAGGTCCGGCGACTCCTTGACCCTCCTGAATATCCCCGGATCCCTTATGTCCCTGAAGTACACCTGCATCTCGTTCTTCAACAGCATGTCAAGGACTTTGGCCTCATCTTTCTCGACGAAGAACACGACCTCGTCGACCCAAGGCCCCTTGGGCGCTCGCTGGGCATAGGCCACGGGAAACATCGCCGCGAAAGTTGGTAAAGCTAGCAAGATCAAGAGGAAGACCATTAAGGCGGCCATTCTCCTCCTCAAAACTCACACCTCTTGAGCTATTTCTTTGACAAGATGGTCTCTTTATAAGCCTTGCTTTGTGGCTTGATCGATAACCGACCGCTAAAGTAAAGCCACGCGCGATTATGTGCTGTCGCACCTTTCGCGCATCTTCTGCAAGCCCGCAAAGGGGCATAACCCATCTCTCGTTAGGAGGCGACGCGTTAGCGATCAACCTTCTAGACAAAGCTTTTAGCTTCAACTTTGCGTTAAATAAAATCACTGCTTGGCTGTTTGAGGTGTTGGTAGTTGAGGAGAAGTATTGTGGGCTTAGTTTTAGCAGCCGTCTTGATAGTAGCGTTCTTGGCGCCAATTCCATCGCTCTTCGCACCCTCTTCCCTGATCTCCCTGTCAGACCCATTGACCGGAGTGTGGGGCTCCGTCCTCACTGCTCGATATCCGAGCCATGGGAGAGTCGTGCTCCCCGGGCTCAAGGACAGAGTCGTCGTAGTGATCGACGGCTACGGAGTGCCGCACGTCTTCGCGAAGTCTGAACACGATCTAGCCTACGCCCTCGGCTACCTTCACGCCCACGACAGGCTCTTCCAGATGGACCTCCAGAGGAGGCTCGTCGACGGTAGACTGTCAGAGGTCTTGGGAGGGGCGGCCTACGAGACCGACCTCTTCTACAGGACCGTGGGCCTGTACAGAGGGGCCCAGAAGTCCCTCGAGCTCCTCCAGAGGATCGCGAGGGGCGAGAAGATAGATTACTACCCACAGCTCGACGTGGCCCTGATAAAGGACGACGCCAAGAGGCTCCTGGAGATGTTGAGTGCCTACAGCGAGGGCGTCAACGCCGCGATCGAAGAGATGAGGAGGAACGACGCTTTGCCGATAGAGTTCAAGCTCTTGGGCTACGTGCCGGAGAGGTGGACTTCGCTGGACTGCATGAAGGTAGGCAGGCTGGTCACTTGGGGCCTGACTGGGACCTTTGCCGATCTGGAGCTCTACTTGATGTACTCGGGCCTCGTGGCCAGGTACGGCAAGCACGTCGGGGCTCAGCTCTTCCTCGAGGTCCTACCGATCGACAAGCCCATTGACCACTTGGTAGTCCCCGAAGGCGAGCGGTTGGTCCACCTCGTCGACCCGGCGGATCCCCCCGTGGCCGGCTCCCTCAATTGCACTGCCGTGGCCGACGT
The DNA here is from genome assembly GCA_036786905.1 of Candidatus Nezhaarchaeales archaeon. Taxonomy (GTDB): domain Archaea; phylum Thermoproteota; class Methanomethylicia; order Nezhaarchaeales; family WYZ-LMO8; genus WYZ-LMO8. The sequence continues at coordinate 1,831 of DAIQQE010000103.1, forward strand.
CGTTGAGTGGTACGAGCGCGCTTCATCGATGCTGGCTCCAATCAGGTCCGCCTTCGCCTCCAACAACTGGGTGATTGGCGGCAAGTTGACCGACACGGGCAAGCCGATGTTGTGCGACGACCCCCATCTGTCGCTCACGGTACCGCCAGTCTGGTACGAGGTCCACTACGTCGTCGAGGGTTCAGATGGAGGGGTGATAAACGCTAGAGGCGTCACGTTCCCAGGCATAGGCCTGATAATCATAGGGTGCAACCAGTACGTTGGCTGGGGCTTCACGAACGTCGGGGCCGACCACGTGGACTTCTACTACTACAAATGGAACGACAAGGGGCAGTACCTCTACAAGGGCTCGTGGAGGGACGTGCAGAAGATCGAGGAGGTGATAAAAGTCAAGACGTCGAGCGGCTACGAAGAGAGGAAGGTGACGCTAAGCTTCACGGTCCACGGGCCCCTCATCGAGAGGGGAGGGGAGAAGTTCGCCGCCTGCTGGATGGGAGAGAGGTATGGCTCGCTCGAAGCCCTAGCGCTCTACAAGTATTCCCACGCCAGGAGCGCTCACGAGTTCTTGAAGTACACGTACTACTTCCAAATGCCGCCGCAGAACCACGTCTTCGCAGACGTCTACGGGGACTTCGGCTGGAGGGCCGCTGGCTGGTACCCCAACAGGACGTATCCCAATGGCACTAGGGCGATAGACGTCTCGAGGCCCGAGACGGCCCTGATACCCAGGTTGCCATTAAACGGGAGCTCCGAGGACGTCGTTGAGTGGAACGTGAACGACTGGATTGACGCCAACGAGGCGCCGACGCTCTGGAACCCCGACCACGGCTACGTCGTGACCGCCAACAACAGGCTCGTTGGCCGAGAGTACCCATACACGTACGACTTGGCATGGGCCTTCGCCGACTACTACAGGGCCTACAGGATCGACAAGCTCATCAAGGAGTGCATAGCCAAGAAGGGGAAGGTCGCCCTGGAGGACATGAAAGAAATACAGAACGACGTCTTCTTCGTCCCCGCGGACGTCTTCATACCGGAGATAGGGAGGGCCCTACAGGGGGTGACAGACGAGAGGCTCCTAAAGGCGCTCGACTACTTAAAGAGATGGAACCGCCTGATGCTCTCAGACCTCGTCGCCCCCACGATCTTCGTCAAGTGGCTCGAGGTCTTCAAGGAAATGACCTTCGCCGACGAGTTCCTAGACATCAACGCCACCGTCAAGGGGTTCAAGATCACGAAGGACCAGCTCAGAGACCTAGTCCGGAGGATACCCACAAGCTCGTTAGAAGCCATGGTGAAGCTCAACCCGAACTCCAAGTGGTTCGACGACGTCTCCACCCCCGAAGTCGAGGACGCCTATGTCATAATCCGCAAGAGCTTCGAGGCTACAATAAGGATGCTGGAGAAGGAGCTGGGAAGCAACATGGAGGAATGGAAGTTCGGGAGAATACACAAGCTGAACGCTAGGCACGCCCTCGGAGGGGTCTTCGGCTGGCTCAACTATCCGGCGTGGGAGGCCTGGGGATGGAGCGACTGCGTCAACAACATAGGGGCAGCCGGTACCCACGGCCCCTCTTGGCGCGAGATACTGGACTTCAAGGACCTCAACAAGAGCCTGTGCGTCATCCCCGGAGGCCAGTCGGGCAACCCGTTCAGCGAGCACTACTACGACCAGCTCAGGATGTGGCTCGACGGCAAGTACAAGAGGATGAGCTTCCCGAGGGCGCCAGAGCAGGTCGAGGGCGCTAGAAGCGTATTGGAGCTCGTGCCGAGGTGATGAACGTGAAGAGGTTCGGCCTGTTGCCGTGCCTCTTGGTGATAGCCGTCTTGGGGGTAGCGCTAGAGCTCACGAGGGCTTGGCAGTTGTTAGTGATAGCCGGGGTGGCGGGAGGGCTACTGGCAAAGAGCTTCAGGACGGCGGCCGCCTCGGGCTTCCTAGGCCTAATCATAGCGTGGGGGGTGTACTTCCTCGTGCACTACACATCGATGCCAGCGAACTTCGCGCTTGCCTTCTCCTACCTCTCGATGTTCTTGGTGATGGGGCTGGTGTTCGTGGGGTTGCTGGGACTTATCAGCGCGCTACTGGGCTACTTCGCAGCATCGATCTTGAAGAGGCAGGCCAAGTGATTACATACCCCCTCATGTTCACTCTACACTTTTACCATTTCCATTTAGCGGAATTGTTCCAAAGGATGGCCGAGGTCTGCTCGACTAATCCCCTCTCTGCAAGAGGTCTTCGAAGTCTCCCATCAACGGGACTCCGTCTCTGAGGGCCCCCACCACAAGCGGGTCTTTCCTTTTCAGCAAAGCCTTGAATTCTTCTGATGTTATTATCACGGCTCGACCCCGGGGCTCTGGCCAAGCACTCCTCCACGAGGTCTAGCCTCTTGAGGGGGCTCTTCGGTAGAGGGCCCTTTACGACTACTAGGACGTCGACGTCGCTCCACTCGCCGAAGTCGCCTCTAGCATAGCTCCCGTGGAGCACGGCTACGACTTCGCCGAGCTTCGAGCTAGCGCACTCGGCGAACTCCCTCGCGACCTCGATCGCCCTGTCCCTCAGCGCCCTCCTCTTCTCGATAATTCTCTCCAGACCTCCTCCACCCACTCCACGACCCTCCTAGCCCTTGCTATGGCGTTTTCGGCCTCGCCCTTGAAGTAGTAGTCCTCGGGTATGCCCTCAGCCCAAGCATTGGGATATCTCGTCGGCACGTAGTACTTATCTAACACTAGACAGGCCTCTTTGACGTCCTCGGGCACCTTTAAGCCGAGCAGCCCCACAGCAAGGCCTTGAGGGCTTTCTCGGCCGCCTGATGGGCCTTGAAGCAGGCCCAGTTGTAGTCACCGTGCTCCGCGTCACGTTCAGCGGACTCTAGCGTCCTGACGGCACTCCTCGTCCACCTCTCGTACTCGCTCACGTCGAGATAAGCCACGGCGAAGCACCGAGCGAGCTCTAAATAAAAATCACGAGCATCCTTATGAGCTGTGGCTACGGCGATGGGCAATCAAAGGTTCGAGAATAGGCTTCCTCGTCACTCGAAAGAGGAGC
>DAIQQE010000104.1:0-4836 GCA_036786905.1 Candidatus Nezhaarchaeales archaeon
ATACAATACATGCGCAAGGAGCTCGACTTAAACATCGAGGATTACATAGATCTGGCGATAGAAGCAGATGAGGGCGCTCTAAGCGTTTTGAGCGCGAAGAATGTGGACTACCTGAAGGGTGAGGTTAGGGCCAAGGAATTAAAAATGGGCAGTAAAGTGAACATAGTCGTAGAGGGCTGGTACGCAAGGGAGTGGGACATAGACGGAATGAGGGTCAAAATATACATGCGAAGAAGCAGAGAAGTAAAATAAAATTTTTAGTCAAGCAAAGAGCCGAGTATTTTGGGCCGGGATGGCCGAGCGGACTAAGGCGCCAGCCTTGAGAGCTGGTGCCCCATTGGGGCGCGCGGGTTCGAATCCCGCTCCCGGCGCTACCACAAATCTTGCTCCATAAAGGGGATCAAGATGAGCATAAGGTTCTTGAATCACCCCTCTGATGTATATGTTGAGGTTAGAGCCAAGAGCTTAGAAGAAGCTCTTGCTCTCAGCGGAATGGCAGTCTACGAGGTCATGACCGATGTAAGCCGCGTCAGGAGGAGAGATAAGGTAGAGGTCACGGTCGAGGGGCTTGACCTTTACTCTCTGCTGTATAATTGGCTTGAAGAATTAATATACCTCTTCGACGCAAAGGGCTTCTTGGGCTCGGAAGTAAAGGTCAAAGGGGTAGCCGAAAGCGACAACGGCTTTAGACTCGAGGCAGTAATACTTGGCGAAAAGTACGATGCCGAGCGTCACGAGTCGAAGACAGCCATAAAGGCCGCAACGTATCATTTAATGGAGATAAAGAAAGAGAATGACGAATATGTCGTTAGGTTCGTCTTGGACATCTAACCCAGCTTAGATCTTTCAGCTAGACTTGAGGTACTCTTCTCTCTTCCTCAAGAGAACATCTATTTTACCAAATGGCTTAGCGGGGCTTCCCTTTACGACGATGCCTTCAGGGACGTCTTTCGTCACGACGCTACCAGCAGCTACGAAGGAGTTTGGTCCCACCTTTACTCCCGCGATTATTATAGCATTAGCGGCGATAATTGCCCCCTTACATATCTTCGTTGTGACAATCTTGCCACTGGGAGGGTACTTATCGTTTGTTATGACCACGCCGGGGCCTAAGAAGACGTCATCTTCTACCACCGTACGTCTGGGTATGAAGACGTTTGATTGAATGTTGACCCGAGAGCCGATGCGAGCTTCACCTTCTATTATGGCGTAAGAGCCAATGCTCGAGCCGTCGCCTATCTCAGTTTCTTCACGAACTAGTACGTTGTGCCCGAGCTGGACACCATTACCTATCTTTACACGCTCGTAAATAATGCAACCACAACGTATTACGCATCCATCCCCAATGACGCACCCCTCGCTCGCATCGTCGAAGGCGTGGTCGAGGTCTTGGTATCTTGTTCTCGCCTCTAAGAGTTTAATCATGCTTCTGCGAGTGGGATAGCCCAGCACCACCATGTCATCGATTATAGTGTCGTTACCTACCACGGTCTTACCGTAAATCCTAGTTAAAGAGCCCAAAAAAGGAGTATTTATCAAGGCTTTGTGAGAAACGAATCGCCACAACGCTGACCACCTAATCAGGGCCTCAGATCATGAATGGCCTTTCATTTCCCCTTCAACACTCGGCAAGCTCTTCATCGGCCAGTTAAACTTGTGAGGGGGAGCCTATAAATTCTTTCGAGAGGGAGGCCATGATTGAGGGTCGCGGTCGCATTACCATCAACCGCACTAGCTGAGGCAAGCTCTCTACTCGAGAAGACCATCAAAGTTGGGTTCATGGCTAGGGCCTTGGCCATATTCAGAGTCGAGCAATTGATCATATATCGTGACGAGACTGAGAACATCGACGAAAGGATCCTCTTGGGAAAGCTTTTCAATTACTTGGCTTGCCCACAATATCTCAGAAAGAGCGTCTTCCCTCTTGACCCAAGTCTGAAGTACGTAGGCTTACTACCACCTCTAAATACCCCTAACCACCCAACAGAAAAGAGCATAAGAGATTTGCCCGAAGTCTGCTATCGAGAGGGGCTCGTGGTAGGCAAGATGGGAGGGAGGTACTTAGCTGATGTGGGGGTCGAAGTGCCTTTAGCCTTTCAAAGCCTAAAGAGGCTAAGAAAGGGGGATAGAGTGGTCTTGAGAATCGTCAAGAAAGGTGATGGAGTCGTTGAAGCGAAAGAGGTCGAGAGGCACGAAGTACCTCACTACTTCGGGTTCGTGGTCGATGTGACGAATTTGAATCTCAAAGGGCTGATATCTTCATTTAAGAGAGATGCTCTGGTCATAGCGACCTCTAAGTATGGTAGAGAGCTACGCAAAGAGGTACAAAATCTCCTAAATTTGATGAAGAGGTATGACAAATTGCTCTTGATATTTGGCTCGCCTTTTAGAGGGCTCTATGAGATAGCAAAGAAAGAGGGGTTCGATTTAGATGATGAAGTCCACATGACCTTGAATTTTGTGCCCGAACAAGGGACTAAGACTGTTAGGCTCGAAGAGGCGCTGTACTCGACTCTTGCGATAATCAACTTTCTTTGTCACAAGCTCGAAAAGGGCAGTTCGCCTTAAGGGTAAAAGATTAAATAGGGGGCTGAGGGATTTTACTCCTCAACAACGTTAAGCTGAAAGTCTCCGAGGGATTAAGAATTGGGGAGAGGCGTTCACCAGCCTCGTCGCGGATCTCTGGGCTTCTATCCGCGAGTGAGAGCCAGGAGGATTATTGCTAGGATAAGGAGCTGGCCGCGTGTCGAAGTCGAGAGGCCACAGTTATTGGGCTTTGCCGCATACAAAGCGGGCATGACGCATGCCGTTGTTATCGAAGACAGGCCCACGAGCCCATTTTACGGCAGGGAAATCGTGAGGGCGGTCACCATACTCGATGCTCCACCCCTTTTTGTGTACGGGATTAGGCTTTATTCCTCGACACAGTACGGACTTGAGAGCATTTTCGAGGTCTTGGCCGATAATTTACCGAAAGATCTTGAGAGGAAGATGTCCTTTCCTAAGAACTACAATAAAGAAGAGAGGATAGCAAGAGCCCAGCAATTACTGAACAAAACGACTGAGATAAGGGTTCTTGCATGTACTCAGCCAAGATTGTCGGGGCTAAGGAAGAAGACTCCTGAATTGATGGAGATAAAGGTCGCGGCCAAGAGTATTGAAGAGGCTTGGGATTACGCCCTTTCAATGCTTGGAAAAGAAGTAAAGGTCTCAGACGTGTTTAAGGAGGGACAATATGTCGACGTCATCAGTATAACCAAGGGCAAAGGCTTTCAGGGCGTGGTGAAGAGGTTTGGAGTAAAGATCATGCCTCGATGGCACAAGCACCGTAAAGGTCATCGAAGGACTGGTACGGCAAGCCCTCAGAGACCTGACATGATGTACAGCATACCAAGGCCCGGACAGCTGGGATTCCATCAACGAACGGAGTACAATAAGCGCATAATAAAGATAGGAGAAGACGGGTTGAGCATAACGGTCAAGGGAGGTTTTATCGGTTACGGCATTGTTAGAGGGCCGAACATAGTGTTATTGGGCTCAGTTCCAGGGCCTAGAGGCAGGCTCGTGAGGTTGAGGTTCCCCATAAGGCCTCCTAAGGGCGCGCCCACAGCTCCTCCCAAGATAGTGAGCATAAACATCGATTCCAAACAAGGTGGTTGACGATGCAGGACAACGCCAAAGTAGCTACAATTTACGACCTCGAAGGCAGGGAGGTAGGGAAGATAGAGCTCCCCAAGGTCTTTAGCCATGAAGTCAGGGAAGACGTCATAAAACGGGCCTACTTAGCGGCACTTACAGCAAAGATACAGCCTCAGGGCAGGGACCCCATGGCTGGTAAGAGGACGAGCGCCGAAAGTTGGGGGGTGGGTTACGGCATCGCCAGAGTGCCTAGGGTCAAAGGGGAGAGGTATCCACGTGCGACGAGCGCTGCCTTCGTGACTATGGCTGTCGGGGGTAGAAGGGCCCATGCACCAACCGCCGAGAAGAGGGTACGAGAGAGGATAAACAAGAAGGAGAGGCGGCTCGCCATCAAATCCGCTATAGCGGCAACTGCCATCAGAGAATTGGTTGAGAAGAGGGGTCACATACTCCCACCGAAACTCTCCCTACCGATAGTGGTGAGGGCAGAGATAGAGGGGGTGGAGACAACGAAACAGGCCAAGGAGTTCCTAATGAGAATTGGTTTATGGGATGATGTGGAGAGAGTTCGCAAGAGGATCAAGATAAGGGCAGGTAAGGGAAAGATGAGGGGAAGGAGGTACAAAGAAGGCAAAAGCTTGCTCGTAGTTCTCTCTGGAAGGTGTAAAGCTGCGAAGGCCTTTAGAAACCTCCCTGGAGTTACCGTCGCCTACATCAAGAACTTATCAGTTCTACACTTGGCTCCGGGAGGAGTTCCAGGGCGCTTGACTTTGTGGAGCGAAAGCGCCATAAAAATGTTGGCTGAAATGGGGTAAGAAGATGAGCAGCGAAAGGGTCGGTGAGAGAACTTTAGAGTACTATGATGTCATCTTAAGGCCCGTCGTCTCTGAAAAAGCTCTATCGCTAATCGAAAAGGGTAACACGCTGACGTTCATTGTTGACTTGAGAACCAACAAGCTTCACATAAAAGAGGCCGTAGAGAAGCTTTTCAACGTTAAAGTCGAAAAGGTCAACACCCTCATAACCCCAAGAGGGGAGAAGAAGGCCTTCGTGAAGTTGAGGCCGGAACATAAAGCCTCAGACGTAGCGGTTAAGCTGGGCATTTTGTAGGGGGTGATCGACATGGGCAAGCGAATATTGGCTCAGCGAAAGGGCCGTGGAGGATCCGTCTTCAGATCCCCGAGGTGGTTACACAAA
>DAIQQE010000105.1:0-4824 GCA_036786905.1 Candidatus Nezhaarchaeales archaeon
GGGTTGCATTATGAAGAGGGCCATTAGTATCGTAATTATGGAGAGGATCATTGCGAATATCAGCGGGTCTGGCATCCAGCTCTCGACGTTTTCAGCTAACCTCCTGCCGAACCTCTCTATCCAGCTCTCCTTCTCTGCCTCTACCTTCTCTCCCATATCTCCGCTCTCCTTAAAAAGAGGGGTTCTTCCAGGTAAGAGCTTTTAAGCCTTTCGTTTTAGGAGCAAAATACCTTCCACGATTTGACCTCGAAGATTGATTAGGGTCTTTAAAATAGAGTTGGCGATACAAGTTTGCGCTTAAAGTGGTACTAAGAGTAAGTCGCAACGAAATCAATAAGATCATCGAAGACAAGACGTAGCGCTGGAGAGCATTGCTCTACGAGTCTTCAAGTCGTCGTAGCTCTTCGAAGGTTAACATTTTAGATTTCCCTCTGCCTCGCACCCCAACTGGTTAGCGACTTCATCGGCTTTAGTCGAACTGAATTTCAGCGCGCATAAATACCTTCCATCTATTCCATCCATTCATTAAACTGCATTCGACCTTCTCGTACTGCTCGTAGTCCTTACGTCAGAGACTCGACCGGTGCATTTTCCTTCGGACGGTACGCATTGGGTTAGAACTTAAGCCAAACACCAAATGATCCCCACAGTAGAAATGGATCTTCTACGAGCGCACGCGTAGCTAGTTCGATGTCCCAAGAATTCGAAGTCCGACTCTAAGTTCGTGATGGTTACGATGAAGTTCGGCTCGATTATGGAGGAGTAGGCGAGCGTAATCATTATCGCGGCGCAGAGCGCCACCAATATCCGAGCCCTATTCTTCAAACTCATGGCCACACCTTCTCCAAGAACTCCAAGAGCCTATAGGCGTTAGAGCCGTCGAAGCAGTACTTGACCTCTTGATACGACGTCGTGAAGGCCACGACCTCCTTCCTCACCTCAGCTGGATCACGGCCTTTCAACAGCACCTCCTCAATCTTCTCGGCTATGAAGTTCATCTCGCTCTTCTTCATCCCGAGCCTAGTGACCTCTTGGACCCCAAGCCTGAGGCCGCTTGGGTCGCCCGACTTCCTCACATCGTCCCACGGCAACAAGTTCATGTTGGTTATTATGTTGGCCTCTTCGAGCTTCTCTGAGGCCCTCTTCCCTCCGCCTAAATCCGAGACGTCGAGGACCACTTGGTGCGTCTCAGTGAAGCCCTTGTGCGGACAGAGGGCCTTAAAGCCCCTCTCGTAGAGCGACTTCGCGAGCTCCTTGGAGTTCTCGACGATGGCCTTGGCGTAAGCCTCTCCGAACTCCAACATCTCCGCTAGAGCTATGGCCAGAGCGGCCACTCTGTGCAGGTGGTGGTTGCTTATCAGGCCCGGGAAGAGGGCCTTGTCGACCTTGCCCATGACATCCCCTTCGTTCGCGAGCACTATACCGCCTTGGGGGCCCGGGAGCGTCTTGTGAGTGCTGCCCGTCAACACCAAGGCTCCCTCGTTTAGCGGGTCTTGGAAGGCCCCTCCGGCTATCAGCCCCAACACGTGGGAGCCGTCGTAGACCACGTGGCCCCCCACCTCTTGAGCCACTTTGCTAAGCTCCCTTACTGGGTGAGGGAATAGGAACAAGCTAGCCCCCAAGACCACGAGCTTAGGCCTAACCTCGTCTATGAGGGCCACGGCCTGTTCGACGTTTACACTCATCTCTTCGTGATCGAAGGGCAAATCGACTACCGAAAGGCCCCTTATGCCCGCGGCCCCTATTTCGGCGAAGCTTATGTGGCCTCCACAAGGTATGCTGAGGGCCATAATCTTGTCCCCGGGCTTCGCCAGTGCGGAAAACACCGCCAAGTTTGCGATCGTTCCAGAAATGGGCTTGACTGAGGCGTACTTGCACTTGAAGAGCCTCTTCGCTAGCTCTACGCTCAGCACTTCGATCTCGTCTATGAAGCGAGTTCCACGGTAGTACCTCTTAAACGGCTCTCCCTCAGCGTACCTATGGCTCAAGTCCGACGTCAGTACGAGCCTGACGAGCTTGCTCGTGACGTTTTCGCTGGGGATCAAGTTGAGGCACGAGGATCTCCAAGAATCGTGCCGTTTTGTCAGCTCCAGCACCCTAAGGGCGAGGTCACGATTTATCATTTCTCGCTCAGCTAAATGAGCACTGACTGACGAGTTATGAAATTTGCGCTGAAACAGGACCTCGGCGCAGTAGAGTTCGGGAGCCACGACTGCGCAGAGGATTGCATGCGGCCTTTTCGCGAGGACCACCGAACGACGTCGGACTCATAGTTCGTTGCCTTATAGAAATCGTCCTCAGCCAGCCTTCGCAAGACTTGAAGGTAGGAGGCCTGAGTCTGACTGAAGAGTGGAAAGGTGATCCATAACGAGTCTTCAAATCGTAGAGCGAACAATAGAAATGAAAGCTACTAGGGACGTATTGGAAGTGAGGTGTTCTTAGCCTCCTCCATCAAGTGTATCGAGGCCCTCTACTTGCGGAGCACCACTCCGTAAGGGTCTAGACTCCTCAGTATCTTCAGCTCCTCATCTGTTGGCTCAGGCGTTACCTCGACCTTTCTCGGGACCCTTATCGGGAATGAGCTGTTTTTCTGCACGTCCTCGACGCTTACGCCGGGGTGTATTGACAGTAAGGTCATCCTCTTATCGTTCTCGTCGAATCCGTAAATGCCTAGTTGTGTAACGACTCTCCACGGCCCGGTGTTGCGCGGCAGTCCAGCCCTTTCCCTAGCGCTTGGCCCTGTCAGATACCCCGGTGTCGTGAGGAAGTCCAGCTTCTCGACGAACCTCTGCTTGTCCTGCCTCATTAAAATTATCGTCCTCCAGCAGAGAGAGCCGAAGTCATTTGCCCCGCCGCTGCCCGGTAATCTGACCTTCGGGCTCTCATAGGGGCCTATGACTGTGGTGTTTATGTTCCCATACATGTCTATTTGCGCTGCCCCGAGGAAGGCGAACTCACCGTACCCGGCCTGGATGAAGGACATGACGTAGTCCATGCTGGCCGCCATGACGGCCTTGTAAGTGGTCATGGAGTCGCCCACGGAGAGGGGTATAGTCGGCGGCCTCTCTGGACACATGCCACCGGCCTCGTAAATTATTGCCAGTTTTGGAGCATGGGTGAGCTTGGCAAGGAGGGCCGCGAGTATTGGCATGCCCGTGCCGGTGAAGACCGTCTTTCCATCCTCTAAAAGCCGCGAAGCCGCTACTATCATCATCTCCGTTTGAGTGTATCTAGGCTTCGACATGCACAGGCCCCCGACTATGATGCAATCCAAGGGTAAGTAAACCTCGCCCTCCCCTGCTCAAGTAGTTCCAAGTACTTTAACTTCCTCACGCCTCCTACGAGCTCGAGGTACTCATTGAAATCTCTGACGCCGTAGACATATCTATCAAAGTACAGCTTCGCTCCCTCCTCCGTCTGCGTCAACCTCAAGTACTCAGCGATGTGCTCCTCGTCAAAGTAGTAACAACCTGGCATGTTGCATGGATGGCACCCGTAGGGCACCTCTACGACCGCGTCCACGTAGAAGTACGGTATGCACGTTCGCCAAGGCTCTTCCCTGATTCTCTCGTGGGGGATGATCTTCTCAGTAGTTACTATAAGCCTCTTAGCCGCTCTTGCGAGCTCGAAGTCCATTACCAGCGAACCATTTATACGACAATTGCCATACTCGTCACACTCATGGACGTGTATTATAGCCACGTCCGGGAAGCATGCAGGGATGAGGCATATTGGCCTGCCCGTGAACGGATCTTTGACGATTTTCGCCGCGCTGCGCCTAAAGGTGTCAGTGCCCATCATTATGTACGCTGGGATCCAAGGCAAGCCAGAGGCCGCGGCCTTGAACCTCCACTGAAGCGCGGCGTTGCTCCACTCGGCGGCCACTTCAACTTTGCCGGCTCCAATAGCTCTTCTAGACGCGGGCGACAATCCTCGTAGCTCGTGTCCAAAGGCATAAGCTACCTCGACCTTGCTCACGCACCCCGCAGCTATGAGGACGTCTAAGTCGTGAACTGCTGTCTTGCCAGAGACCACCAAATTCCTCTTCCTTTGTCGTATAATTTCGTATATAGCCGCCATTGGGACCCTCACGTGGCCAAAACCTCCTATCGCGAGATAGCTGCCATCATGGACAAACTTTGATATGGCCTCGTGGAGGCCCATCAACTTGCTTTCCATGCTCAAAGACTTGTTTTTACGAACCCACTCGCGATGTTCCTCGGGGTCGCACCAAGCTAAGAGCTCTCCCTTGCCCTCGTCCAACACCTCCACGTCCTAGCACCCCTTCGACCTTTCTTTCAAGCTGGAAATCATAAAAAAAGCTTACGGACACGTCTTCAGTGAGCGCTGATCATGTGTCCATTAATCGCAAAGGTGGTGAGGGAACTCTTCGTCGCGTCTTAAACTTTAAGAGGTGGGGCTTAACTTGTTGCGTAAAGTGCGTGTTGATGCGAGGGACTTGGCCCATTCTGCCATAATGAGGTAGCTTTACTAGAAGCCCAATGTCGAAGCCCTCACGCTGGACGAAGGGCTCACCGGTTCTCACGAGCTATATAAGGGCCTTGGGCTTGAAGATGGTGAGGGTTTCTTTCGTCATGAGCGGCCAAAGCGATCGCGTGAAAGCTGTAAGAGCTTAAAGGCTTTGCCTTTAAAGCTTGGCACCTTGTAATCGCTCCAAGACTTTGGTTGTTATAGAAAAGAAGTAAAGAGTAACTTTAGCGACGTGCGGTTCCTCAGAGCTATAGCTCCGGCAACTTCTTTTCAAGCCACTCCTTGATGAGCTTTAGGTTTCGCATAGTCGTGGGTATGAAAGTAGCGTAAGAG
>DAIQQE010000106.1:0-4790 GCA_036786905.1 Candidatus Nezhaarchaeales archaeon
GGCCATATGAGCTCATATATCTCCTTCATCAATTCGTAGAGGCGCTCGGCCTCGTACCCGTTGCCCCTCCTAATCTCCTCTAGCGCTCGCCTCCTGAGCTCGCCTATCAAGTCTGCCATGCCTAAGACGTAGGCCTCGTCCGTCACTTGAAGCTCCTGGACGGACGGCAGCTCCATTCCCTCAACGACCCTCACGAGGGCCTCCGCCTCGACGTACTCTTGCGCCAAGACGTTGAAAACCTCGAGCTCGAGCTCTTGTTGCTTCTTCCTAAGCTCCTCCATTATCTCCCCAGCCTCTCTGAGCCTCTTCTTAGCTTCGTCGATCTGGCCCCTGTGGGACAACGACACCGCCTCGCCGCAGAGCCTGATCCCAATTCGGGCCCTCAGCGATAGCCCTTCCCTGGCCTCGACTTTCCTAGAGAGGCGCGCCGAAATCTCCTCGACCGATGCCCTGACCTTGTCTAGGGGGCTCGACACGGCTACTACTTCTGCAGGCCCGCGAGATATACCCTCTTAGCCCTCTTGAATATCTTGCTGAGGTGTTGTTCGAGTAGCTTGCCCTTTCTAGTGAGCTCAGCCTTGGAGACTGTGTACGCCATCGGGCAACTGGCGTCGACCGTAGGGCCCTTGCCCAAGACGTATATCACTGGGTAAAGCTTGCAGCTCATGGGCCTATATGGATATATCTCGCAAGTCTTCTCATGGGGGTCGAAGAAGAAGCAGTAGCCATCAACTTTCTTGAGCTTTAGGTAGGGGCCCGACTTAACCACGAAGTCCTTCTTGTCGTAGCCGAGGGCTTCTATCTTAGCCACGTCCTCGCTCGAGAGGTATATCTCGGTTCTCGAGCAGCACTTGCCACACCTGATGCACTTCAAGCTTTAGCACCATCCGGTTCTAGCTTTGAAGGGGGTAGTCTTTAAAGTTTTCCCCCCTAGACGTCACACGCACTGTTGCTGAGGGTTACGAGAGTCTTAAGTGAGAGAGCGATGGGAAGGGGGGCATAGCCCTCTTGTGCCTCGAGCCCTCGACCCTTCTTATCACAGCATTGACCACGTCTAAGCTCACGCCGATCCTAGAAGCGACCTCTTCAGGCCTATGACCCTTCTCGTAGACCAAGTACAGTGTCGGGTCTATGACGTCGTAGCTCACGCCGAGCTCCCCCTCGGCCGTCTGGCCCGGCCAGAGCCTCGGGCTACTAGGCTTGGAGGCTATCCGGTCTGGAAGCCCCAAGTACCTCGCTAGCCTCCTGACGTCGGTCTTGTAGAGGTCGCCTATGGGCAGTATGTCGGCCCCTCCATCGCCGTACTTAGTGAAGTAGCCTATCATTATCTCCGATTTGTCGCTCGTGCCGCACACGAGCACGTTCATGACGTTGGCCACGTAGTACAGTAGCACCATCCTGACCCTGGCCCTCACGTTCCCCATAGCGACTAGGTTGTCTTCAACTCTATAGGGGTGCCTCTCGACTATGGCATCGCACATGGGCGCTATGTCGACTTCCTTGGCCTCTATGCCGAGCTCTCCCGCGACGGCCCACGCGTCATTTAGGTCTTCTTTGGGCGTCACCCTGTGATCCGGCATTATCAGCGCCCTCACTCTGTCGGCCCCCAGGGCCCTCACGGCTAGGTAGGCGACGACGGAGGAGTCGAGTCCTCCGCTGAGGCCAATGACGAGCCCTCGAGCTCCCGCCCCCTCAACCTTCCTCCTTATGAACGAGCATATCTCGCGCTCCACTTGAGAATTGTCGAGCGCTGGAAGGACGAAGCCCATAAACACCTTCCTCAAATCGCTGGATAGGGGGCGCTCTCGCTCTTCCTCTTCTCCGCGTAGTGGTGCTTCAAGGCCTTAGCATAGACCCTGCCGAAGTCTGTGAGCTTTATCGCCTTGGCCCTCGCTCCCGACTCGCCTATCAAAAGGCCCTTGGTCGTCAGCTTATTCACCAACCTGCTGAACTTGTTCTTGACCCTCGGATCTTTGGGGTCCTCGCCGCACCATTGGATGAGGGTCTTTATCGAGTCGGCCTCGCCGCCCTTGCTCTCCAATATCATCAGCGCCCTCTCCTCCTCATACGAGAGCCTCTCGAGCCTGAAGCCCGGCAGGAATATCTCCTGCGGCTGGAGCCCCCGTACGCTCCTGACCCTGCTGAACCAAGACTGGAACTCGGGCGAGTCGACATTGGGGACGTACCAGCCCCTCTCGGCCGGAGGGACTACGTAGAGCCTGACCCCCTGAAACATGAGAGCGACCGTCACGACCGCTCCGTAGGCCTCCTTGGTGGTCGACGTCGCGTCTATGTAGACCCTTCTGCCGAGGTCCTCTACCTCTCTCCTAACGACGGAGTAGACGACCGAGAACACGTCTTCGTAACTCTGGGGGTTGACGGATATCAGCCGGGGCTCCTTGCCGGCGAAAGTCAGGACCTTTTGCAATTCCTTGGCGTTGAGCCTAGAGGCGTAGCCATACTTGTCCTTCTTCCTGTCTTGGACGAGGATTATCTCATCTATGACCTCCCTAGCCTTCCAGAAGTTGATTCCGTCTATTATCCTCATGAAGTCGTGGCCCACGAAGCATATGAACGTTGCCATTACCTACACCGAGGCCCTTCCCACGATAGATGTCTCCCTTAACGCCTTTAAAACATTACCGATGGCTGTTGAGCAGGCGGACGACGGAGGATCCAAGACGGGACTTCCGCGAGCCGAGGCCGTGGTAAAGCAATGAGCGTCGTTGTGGGAATGTGGAGGGCTTGGCCTCAGAGTCTGGTGGGCTCGTTGAAAGAGGGTTGAGTGATTTCGACGTCTAGAACTAGAACGTGGGCAAGAGCCCTTGCCCTCAAAGCTTAAATACCCTCAGCTCTCCTCCTAGTAAAGCGGTGGGGTGAGTATTGAGCAAAGGTGTCTGCCTTTTCAAGAGAGAGCTCCGCTGAAGAGCTTCGACGAGGCACGACGCTCAGCAACTTAAGGCACGAGAACCCGCTCCTTCTCGAGCTTGAACAGGCCCTCACCAGGTTGGCCCTCTCTAAACTGACTAAGCTCCAGAGGGCCATATTGGTGAGGCTGTACTACGAGGGCAACGGCGAGCACACATTCTCGAGGCTCGTGAGGAAGCTGGCTAACGAGCTCGGGGCTCCAGAATCGACCTTGAAGTGGAGCATAAGGAGCCTGAGGGACTTGGGCTTAGTGGAGTCGGGGAGCTTGGAGGTCAAGGGAGTCCCCGTCTCCCTGACGTACGCTGGCTTATTAGTCGCAAAGAACATCGCGGAGGCCGAGGGGCTTGGAAGACCTAATAGTGCCTTGGCTTTGCCTGCTGGGAGTGGTCGTCGCTAGCATAGTCGTCGCAGTGATAACCACGATTAAGAGCGAGGTCGAGGGATGAGGCCATGCTCCCATCGCCCAGCTTAGCTGACACCATATCCGCCATTTCATGGCTATCGGCCCTCTTAGCCTCTTGCGCCGTTACGGGCTTTATAGCTAGGAAGAAGAGCGAGACCTTCTCGGCTTGGCTCTCAGGAGGGGGCGCTTTCGGCCCGGTGGTCACAGGGCTCGCCCTAAGCGCCACTTGGATGAGCGGCTGGGCTTGCCTAGGGCTCATGGGCATAACCTACACTCTCGGCTGGTCCGGCATGTGGCTCGCGGGAGTGTGGACCCTCGTCGGGATAATACCCTGCGCTGCCGTGTTCGGCCCGAGACTGAGGAAGAGACTTCGCGAGCTCAGAGCTCTGACCGTGCCCCAGCTCGTCGGCTCTCTGTACGGCAGCAAGCTCGTGGCCGCGACGGCGAGCATCGTCTACATAGTCCTGCTATTGGTCTACTCCGTGGGCCAGTACAAGGCGGCCGCCACTGCTTGGCACGTAATAACGGGCACTTCTTGGGAGCTCTCAGTAGTGATAGGGGCCTCGGTAACAATAGCGTACATGGTCTTAGGGGGCTACACGGGCACCCAGTGGGCGCTTGCGATTCAAGGGGTTTTCATGACCGTCGCTTGCTATCTGCTGGCCTATGCAGCCTTGAGCCTCGTAGGAGGGCCCGTGGCCCTGAACGAAAAGCTGGCGCTCCAGGACCCGAGGCTAATAGTCCCCCTCAGGGCCGACTTGGCCTCGAGGCCAAATCTCCAGTTCGCAGCCGACGTGATAGGCCTAACCGCGACCCTAGGGCTGTTCGTGACCATGGCGGTCGGATTCCCGCACAACGTAGCTAGGTTCTTGGGCATGAGGGCCCTCGCGAAGAGGGACGTGGCCTTGATGGTCTTGGTCGTGTTCGTGAGCTCCGCGATACCTTGGGCCAACATAATAACGGGCCTATCTGCTAGAGCCATGTTCGGGGACTCGATATTGGCGGCGTCTCCAGCAAAGGCCGACGCCGCCGCGCCCTTCGTGGCACTGGCATCGGGTCCGCTGGTCTCGGGAATGTATTTGGCGGCAGTGTTTGCGGCCTCGCTATCCACTCTAGCGGGAATGGTGTTGGTGATGGCTGGGAGCCTCACGAGGGACGTGATCCTGTTGCTGAAGCCAGGCATCGACGACAGGAAAGCGCTTTTGCTGGCTAGGGGCCTGGTAGTGGCCTTTGCGCTGATACCGCTGACGTGGGTCGTCGTCAAGCCGCCAGACCTTCTGGCGTACTTGATGTCTGGCGCCGCCGTCGGTATGGGTTGCATATTCTTCTTCGTCTTAGCGGTGACCCTCTACTGGCGCGGGGCTCACAAGTACGGCGCACTGGCCTGCATGGTCTACGGCTTCTCCATGACCGCGCTCGGGGGCTACTACGTCTACACCATTAGTGCATGGGGCTGGGG
>DAIQQE010000107.1:0-4744 GCA_036786905.1 Candidatus Nezhaarchaeales archaeon
TACAAGGATTACATAGGGATTGAAGCGAAAAAGCAAGAGCTTTGGAGGGCCGTAAGAAGTATCTTTGAGGGGTACGACTTCTTAATAACACCTACGACTGCTGTAAAGCCTTTCGAGATAGGAAGGATAGCCCCTAAGGAGATAGCAGGAAAGCCCGCGACGCCCTTGGCTTGGATGCCCTTCACATACCCCTTCAATTTTACGGGACAGCCAGCAGCCTCGGTTCCAGCAGGCCTAAGCAGGGATGGTCTACCTATCGGCATGCAAATCGTGGGCAGGAAGTTCGACGATTTAGGAGTCCTGAAGCTGTCGAAGGCTTTCCAAGAGGTCAGTCCTTGGATCGAAGAGCTTAGCAGACTTTTTGAGAGACTTCACATGAAAGAGCCCTCTAATCCTTCATCGATTGAGCCTATGTGATTGAAGAGACAAAGGAGTTTGCTACATCAAAATCGCCAAGGAAAGGCCTAGAGCGGGCCACCCTAAGAAGCTTAAAGTTGCGCGATATGGAGTACTTACTCTATAAGGGTTTGAGGGGTCCACCTTTGAGCCTCAATCTTCGCAAGGAGATTAGGAGGGCTTACCTCCTCAATCCTATGTGCGGTTTTGAAGTGGAAAAACAAACTCTTGAGCGTAGATTTGACCCTCTAACCGGTCTTTCAACGTTTGTCGTTAAGGGGAGGTTTCGGTACATCGAGAAGTTCTTCCACACCGACAAGCAGTTGCTCGAGGAGCTTGCCGAGGCCTCAAGGCCTAACTGCCCCTTCTGCCCTGAAAGGGTGGAGCTCGCGACGCCCAAGTTTCCAAAGGAAGTCTACGGAGGTGGCAGGATAAAGGTCGGGAAGTGCATGGCTTTTCCAAGTCTTCACGCGCACTCCGACTTCAATGCAGTCATAGTCTTAGGACCTAAACACTTGGCTTTTCCCAAGGAGTTGGGGGCAGACACGCTAGAAGAAGGGCTCGAAGCAGGGCTCGAGGCGTTGAAAGCCGCGTATAGGGCCAATCCCGAACTAGCCTATGGCACCATAATAATGAACTACCTACCGCCAGCAGGCTCGAGCGTAATACACCCCCACATGCAGGCCTTAGCCTCCAATACCCCATTTAATTATCAGCGCCTCCTCTTGATCAAGAGCTATGAGTACTATGCCCAGACCTCAAAGAACTACTGGGTTCAGCTCGTCGATCACGAGAAAAACGTCCGAGAACGCTTCATATACGAGGGCAACTACTTGACTTGGATAGTGCCTTTCGCTCCACTAAGGTTCTTCGAGGTTTGGGGCATATTTAAAGAACCCCTTACGCTCACGGAGATGAAAGCTCAACACTCAGCTGAGCTGGCTGATGGATTGTCGAAGATCTTAGCCTTCTACGATGACCGGGGCATTTTATGCGTAAACCTTGCCCTAATACTTCCGCAATTTGGGGTGTCGCAAGAATACTTCAACCCACAAATCAGGGTTTGTGCTAGATTTGGTCTGATCCGACCCTTCATAAGTGATTTTTGGGCCTTAGCCACGCTACTTCATGAGAGCGAGGTCATCGAGCCGCCTGAAGACTACGCCATTGAGTTGAGGAACTACTTCCCTTAAGCCACTGATGTAAATCGATGGAAACCGAGGAGCTGGCCAGATAAAAGGCGGCTAGGAACATGTGGGCTTTGTTGCTCGTTGTACCCTACGACCAAAAATAAGACAAGGCTTATGCGTACTCGAAAAGACTATTAAATCGAGCTCAATGCAATAGTCTCACTCAAACGCCATCATTTTGGCCATTGATCGGGGATCGATGTCATGTTGGGAGAGACTTTTGTGTTGATGGCTTCGCTTTGTTGGGCTGTAGGGGCCAACCTCTACAGGAGCAGCATAAGGTCGATTTCTCCGGCGACCCTAAACTTAATTCGTAGCACGAGCGCGGCTTTAGTCCTCTTAATTTTCGTCGAACTCCTCGGAAAGTCTAGATATTTCCTTATTCTCGACCTCAAATCAACGATGTACTTAATTGTCGCTTCCCTCATAGGATGGGCCTTAGGGGACACGTTGTACTTTGCTGGCCTGAGGTGGATAGGTGTCTCACGGACGGTTCCCTTAGCTTACTCCTACCCTCTATTCACTCTCCCCTTTAGCGTCCTCGTCCTTAACGAAAGACTGACCATTAACATAGCCCTCGGATCCTTTGCGATAGTGGTCGCCATGTGGTTGATTAGTGAGTCGATAAAAAATGACCCCCATCCTTCCTCTGAGAAGTCTAGGCTTGGAGTGGCAACCTCAGTCAGTGCGGCACTTTGTTGGGCAACGGCAGTATTGATGCTAAAGAGAATTACGGTTACTTTCGATCCCATATTCATAGCATTCTTCAAGATATTGGTCGTAATCCCTTTCTTGACATGTTACACAGCTCTTTCATCGAGCGGCCTCTCGGAACTTCGCTCAATCAGCGCAAGAGAGCTTGCGATGGCATTGACAGGAGGAGCTGTAGCCGTTGGACTTGGCGACATGATTTATTTTATCGGGCTAAGCCTCACGCAAGCCAATATAGTCGCTCCCCTCAGTGCCCTGACCCCGATGTTCGCGTCGCTCATAGCTATGTTATTTTCAAGGGAAAGGCCCAATGTAAAGACTATTATCGGAGTCTTCCTTGTGGTTATGGGGACCGTCTTATTGACACAGTAAGCTCTTTGTGCTTTGACGAACGCCTCAACGCAAGAACGTGAGGGAGTTACATTTTAATGGTTCACGTAGATGTACGTCCCCTTTAGGTTAGAGGCCGAGTAAGTCGCTTATCTCGCTTAGAGACCTGAGAGATAGCTCAAGGAACTCGTCGAGGGACAAGCCTATTTGTTCGCAAAACATGATTTTTTCCCTGTTAACGTTTCGAGCGAAGTCCTTTTGCTTGAACTTCTTCTTGAGGGTATTGACGCTGACCTCGGCTAACCTTTTATTGGGCATGACGAGGGCTGTGGCTATCACAAGACCTGAGACAGCGTCAGCTGCAATCAAAGCCTTTTCCATGTCACCTTCAGGGAGTGCACCGGTGTTCTCGTAGTTGTGCGCCTTAATGGCCTTGATGACCTCAGGGGGTACTCTACCCTCCAACATCTTCTCTGCCTCGAGGCCGTGCCTACTCGGTTCGTCTTTCGTCTTTTCGTAGTCGACGTCATGAAGCAGACCCGTAACCTCCCATAACTCTTCGTCTTTCCCAAGACATCGCGCCAGTGCCTTCATGATCTTTGCCACTGCTATAACATGGAGGACTATCTTGTCATTTGATATGTTCTTCCTGATCTCTCGAAGGGCCTCTTCGCTCTTCAAGAACTCAGCCCCTATAGCATTCTTCTAGGTACTAAGAAAAATAATTTGAGCGAACACCGTTCTTGAGGGCTTTTAGAGCCCTCACGAACTCCTTATTTTGGAGCTCTCGTGTTCGTCGGCGACCGCGTTACCTTGTTCAGAGCTAGCAAGGAGGCGCCAAGTGCTCCCACGATTATGGGCTCGCTAGGAACCCAAATTTCGCAACCGAGTTTGCGCTCTAGAGCCCTCACGAAGCCTACGTTCTTAGCGACACCTCCGCTCGCGACAACATCCCTCGTTACCCCTACGATCTTTGCAAGACCAGCGACCCTTGACGCAAAGGCCTCTATCAATCCAGCAGCTATCTCCTCTTTAGGAACCCCCTGAGAGACTAGGGATATTACCTCGGCTTGAGCGAAGACTGTGCAGGTGTTAGTTATGCTAGCCTTCTTCTCTGTCTTAAGGTATACCTCTCCAAGCTGGTCCATGTCAATGTCCAACACTTTAGACATGACCTCTAAGAACCTTCCCGTACCAGCCGCGCATTTGTCGTTCATTTCAAAGCCTATCACACGACCCTCTTCGTCGAGCTTTATGGCCTTGGCGTCTTGCCCTCCCACGTCTATCACTCCCCTACACCTTGGGAAGAGGTGCTTGGCTCCTTTGGCGTGACAGGTAATCTCAGAGATTATATCCCCTCCGATCTCTAATTGAACCATTTTGCTGCCGTAGCCAGTGCCTACCACAGCCTCCACCTCTTCCCTTGATATCCCTCCGATCCTCAACAATCTGTCAAAGACTTCGCGAATACACCTCCTCAGGTCAGGCTTTGTAGGCGTCACGTCGTACGCCACTATCTCTATCCGCCCATCTTCCCTCATTTTCGCTAAGACAGCTTTCGTGAAAGCAGAGCCGACGTCTATGCCAACGCCGTGCACTTCAAGCACCCTAGCCCGTCATATTAACGATTTCGATGATGAGAGATAAAAGTATTTGCCTTGTACGGGTGATCTCCGCACGCCAACCCTGGTGACACATGATATTCTAAGTTAGAAACTCTAAACATTCATTAATGGAGTGGCCCCTCATTTATACGTGGTCGCAAAGGCCTAAAGGTTCCACGCTTACTCAAAGATTTCGAGGAAATTTGAGAGATTCTAGCTCCTTAGGAACCTCCACTCACCATCTCTATAAAGGCCCTCATCCTAGCCACATACTGCTCTTGCGAGAAGGGGTAATCCAGGTCGATCCTCACGGAGGGGATGTTTAGCTTTCTCAGACCGTCTCTTAAGTGAGGGTAGGCAAATCCCATGACCTCACATCCTCTATCCATTAGGAACACCACGCCGTCGGCCTCGAACTCCTCCACCAGCGAGCATATGTATTCTATCCTCTCATCTATGGCTCTTGAAAATTGCCTCGACATCAGCAAATTTGGTACGCCTTTAAGTAAGTAG
>DAIQQE010000108.1:0-4715 GCA_036786905.1 Candidatus Nezhaarchaeales archaeon
TGGCGCGCGGCGAGGCGCTCTCCGACACGGCTAAGGTCTTCTCCAGAATGGTCGACTGCGTGGTGGCGAGAGTCAGGTCACACACTACGATCGAAGAGCTTGCCGGGCACTGCGCCATCCCAGTGATAAACGGGCTTAGCGACTTGCACCATCCGACCCAAGCCCTGACGGACGTTTTCACCATGTTCGAGGTAAGGGGGAAGAGGAAGCTTAAGGTCGCCTTCATCGGCGATGGAAGTGCTAACACGTGTCATAGCTTGTTGATTTGCTGTAGCAAGCTGGGGCTCGACGTCGTAGTGGCTTGCCCTCGCGAATACAGGCCCAGGAGCGAGGTGCTCGAGGTGGCGATGAGGAACTGCGACGTCAGTGGCTCGAAGATAGAAGTCGTGGAGGACCCCGTCGTAGCGGTTAAGGAGGCCGATGTGATATACACAGACGTGTTCGTTAGCATGGGCTTCGAGTCGGAGAGGGAGCAGAGGCTTAAGAAGTTCCTCCCGAGGTATCAGGTCAACAGGGAGTTGGTGAGCAAGGCCCCCGAGGACTTCGTCTTCATGCACTGCCTCCCAGCCAAGCGAGGAGAGGAGGTCACAGATGACGTCATCGACGACCCGGGGCACTCAATAGTGTGGCTACAGTCAGAGAACAAGCTCCACATGGCCCGAGCAATCCTGCATAGCGTGGTTTAGGTGGCGACCTTGCTAGAGGGTCGCTTGGCTGTAGTGTGCTCGAAGACGGATCCCGCTAGCATTAACATTAGGGACAAGCTCTTGAGGTTCATAAAGTTTAGGAGGCTTGGGGAAAGCGTGGGAGGGGAGGACGTCTACGAGATAAATGGAGTCTTGCTCGTCACCATAGACCAGGAGGCCATCTACGCAGAGGGTCTCGAGAGCTTCTTAAGGGTCGGAGGGATCATCTTCGCTTCTCGGCACGCAGCAGAATCAGGTATCCCAGCATTCCTCGCCCATACTCCCGGGAACTGGACCGACGAGGCCTTCTACGGCGGCAGGCCTAGGAGCGTGTGCGTTGCGATGCCTTTTCACTTGGCGAGCGTCGTGAGGGCTCTCGACAAGCTCCGAGAGGAAGAAGGCTTCTCGGATTGGCGATGTGGCTTAGAGGTCACGCACCACGGCCCCTACCTTGAACGCACTCCTGCGATGTTCGTGGAGCTGGGCAGCACGCAAAGGGAGTGGTGCAACGACAAAGCGGCCGAAGTCGTTGCACGAGCCATCGTAGAGGCTCTCGACGTCTCCGAAGAAGGGCCCGTGGCGGTGGGCTTCGGAGGGCCCCACTACGCACCACAGTTCAGCAAGGTGGTCTTGAGCGAGGGGCTGGCCATATCTCACATAGTCCCCAAGTACGCGTTCCCGAAGGTGAGCGATCGAGAGCTCAGGTTAGCCATAGACAGGAGCGTGGTTAGACCGTGCCTCGCATTGATAGACTGGAAGAGCCTTAAATCGGACGAGAGGCAAATGGTCGTGAGGGTATGTGATGAAGCTGGCCTCAGAGTCAGGAAGATTTGAAAGTCTGGGGGTACGAGAAAAGCTATAATAGAGAGTTTTTCAGCTAGTGAGGACAACTTTGAGGTTAGGTGTTCTGATTTGTCCATAAGGGAGTGGATCGAGGAAGCAAAGCGATCACTTCGAGAACCAGTTCTCGAACTGGTTAGGATATTGAAGGTGGCTCGCAAACCAGAAAGAGAGGAATTCACATTAATGTTGAAGGTATGCGGCTTGGGGCTCGTGGCATTAGGTGTCTACGGCTTCATAATCCTCTACCTGTTTTTCGTACTGTTCGTCCATTGACGTGGTGAGGAGTTTGTCGAAGGAGAGGGCTAGCTTTTACCTTGTCAGGACGACCATAGGCCAAGAGAGGAACGTGGCGCTGATAGCCGAGGAGAGAATAAAACAACTAAACGCGCCGATAAAGGCCATCGCGATAATTGAGGGGATGAGGGGTTACATAGTGGTCGAGACCGATAGGCCAGAGGTCATCGACAAGGTCTTCTACGGCATAAAGCACGTGAGGGGCATAGTCGCTAGGAAGGTCAGCTTTGACGAGCTTGAGAACTTCTTGATGCCCAAGCCATCTATCGAAGGCATAGACTTGGGCGACGTGGTCGAGATAATAGCAGGGCCCTTAAAGGGCCTCAAGGGGACCGTGACGAGGGTGGATAAGAGTAAAGAGGAGGTGACTTTAGAGCTCCACGAGACCAGCTACCCTCTGCCGATAACAATACATGGAGACTACGTGAGGGTCGTTGAAAAAGCTAAGAGGTGATTTCTGTGTCACAGAGGAAGTCTGTTAGGTTCGTAATAGAAGGGGGGAAGGCTACAGCGGGTCCGCCTATAGGGCCAGCGCTGGGCCCCACAGGTCTGAACGTCATGGCAGTCGTCAATAAGATCAACGAGCTCACAAGCGAGTTCGCGGGTATGAGGGTCCCAGTAGAGGTTGTCTACGACCCTGAGACCAAAGAGTTCGAGGTTAGGGTGGGGATACCGACCACGGCCGCCTTGCTGTTGAGGGAGCTGAAGGCGGAGAAGGGCTCCTCCTCGCCAGCCAAGCAGAAAATAGGTAACTTGAGCCTCGAACAAGTGATAAGGATAGCCTTGATGAAGAGGCCCGATCTCCTAGCAAAAACACTAAAAGCCGCCACCAAGGAAGTCTTAGGCACTTGCCTCAGCTTGGGAATAACGGTCGAGGGCAAAAGCCCGAAAGAGGTTCAGAAGGAGGTCGATGCAGGAGTTTATGATCGCATATTTGCCAAGTACGAGGCTGAGTGGCGATGAGCATATCCCTGAATGACCTCGTTAAGGTCGTTAGGGAGGCCAGGCATAAGTCCAAAAAGAGGAACTTCGGGCAAACCTTTGAGCTCATCGTGGCCTTCGAGGGACTTAACCTAAAGGATCCCTCTAACAGAATAAATGAGGTGCTGGCTCTGCCAAACTCTGTAGTCGGCAAGGGGGCTAAGGTCTGCGTCATAGCCGAAGGAGACTTGGCCCTTAAGGCCAAGGACGCTCGAGCGGACCTCGTATTGGGGAAGGCAGAGGTGCAGAAGTGTCAGACTGATAAGAAGTACGCTAAGAAGCTCGCTAAGACCTACGATTTCTTCTTAGCCCAAGCAGACTTGATGCCCATGATCGGTAGGGCTTTGGGCCCGTTCTTGGGGCCGAGGGGCAAAATGCCGTCACCAATAACCCTAGGGATCGACTTAGCTGCAATGATAAGCAAGCTGAGAAGCTCCGTTAGGCTGAAGATAAGAAACAATCCCGTTGTGCAGTGCAAGATAGGCGTCGAGGACATGGACGACGAAAAGGTCGCAGAAAACGCCAAGGCGGTCCTCGACTTCTTGAGAGAAAAAATAAAACACCCGGCCAGGATTAAAAGCGTGTACATCAAGTTGACCATGGGGCCGCCCATTGAGGTGCCCTTGGCTCGCGCTCGTGGAGGCTAGCCTAGATGCCTGCGATAGCTTTGAAGGAGATAAAGCCGAGAGAGAGAAAGAGAAAACTCATAGAAGAGCTCATAGAGCTCATGAGCTCGCACAAGACCATAGTCCTCGCCGACATCAGCGGCCTACGCGCACTACAATTTCAGAGATTGAGGAAGGCGTTGAGGGAAGGCATTAAGATAAAGGTCGCCAAAAACAGCATCATGAGGAAGGCCATCGATGAACTAATGGAACTAAGGCGCATGGACTTTTCTCCATTAAAGGGCTTCTTAGCCGGCCAGCTGGCGCTCTTAGCATCGAACTTGAGCCCCTTTGAGGTCTATACCTTAATCGAGAAGAACAAGGTCCCGGCCAAGGCTAGGCCCGGCGATATAGCAGTCAAAGACATAATCATACCAGCGGGCAATACAGGCATCCCGGCAGGGCCCGCTCTAAGCCTCTTCAAGAAGTTCAAGATCCCCGTGAAGGTAGAGGAAGGATCCATTTATGTGACCAAGGACACGGTAGTGGTCAAGGCAGGCGAGGCCATACCAGCCGAAGTGGCTGAGCTACTAGGGAAACTCGGCATCGAGCCTATGGAAGCGGGCTTAAAGATCAAGGCCGTCTTCTACGAGGGATCGGTCTTCAGGCCCGAGGACTTAAAGATAGACGTGGAAGGCTATAAGAAGAGGATCGCTGACGCGTTTGCGAGAGCCCTCTCATTAGCAATCAATGCCGTATTCGTGACGGCCGAGAGCGCGCCCTACATAATATCTAGGGCCGTTGCAGAAGCCAGGAACCTAGCGATTAACGCTTGCTACCCGACTCGCGAGGTCGTAGGCTACATAATCGCAAAGGCCCATGCCCAAGCGATCGCGTTAAAGGACTTGCTGAAGCTTTGATGTATCGAATAAAAATTTATAAACGCTAGAGTGAGAGCTAATCAGTCAACAACAAGGGGGTAACGTAGAGTTGGAATACGTCTATGCCGCTTTACTGCTCCACCAAGCTGGCAAGAGCATAACTGAGGACGCGATAAAGTCAATATTGCGAGCCGCGGGCATAGAAGTGGACGAGATCAAGGTCAAAGCGCTCTGTGCCGCGCTAAAGGAAGTCAACATAGATGAAGCAATCAAGGGGGCTGTCCTACCAGCAGTAGCCCCGGCCGTAACGCCACAACCCGTCGCAGCCCCTTCAGCGCCTGCGGAAAAGAAGGAGGAAGAGAAGAAGAAGGAAGAGAAGAAGGAAGAGGTATCAGAAGAGACCATAGCCGAAGGGCTGGCTTCGC
>DAIQQE010000013.1:0-18192 GCA_036786905.1 Candidatus Nezhaarchaeales archaeon
GGATAAAGGTGATAGACGAGGGGGGTAGGGAGCTCTCTGTCCAGGAGGTCTACGAGTACGCCAAGAGGCATTACGAAGACTTCGACTACAGGTATAGGGTGTACAAGGACCTGAGGGAGAGGGGGTACGTCGTGAGGCCGGGGATGAAGTTCGGCTCCATGTACGCGGTCTACAAGTACGGACCGGGCATAGACCATGCGCCGTTTCTGGTGCATGTAATGCCCATGGAGAGGTCCATGGATCCCGTGGAGATAATAAGGGCCGGGAGGCTCTCCCACAGCGTGAAGAAACGCTTCATAATAGCTAGCATAGACCCCAAGAGCGGAAAGGTCGACTACTGCGTATTCTCCTGGTTTAAGCCTTAAATTGGCGAGAGAAGGGAAAAGCCAGAACACGGGGCACTCGGCATGAGCAAGATAAGGAAGATCTTGGTGGGCGTTGACGGCTCGAAAGTGTCGTACAGGGCGGCCGAAATAGCCCTTGACTTGGCCACTGCCTTAAACGCTGAGGTGACGGCCATATACGTAATACCCTCCCCGCCAGCCGATTACGGGAGGTTCTTCGACGTGAGCGCATGGAGGATGGATGAGGAGGAGGTGGAGAGGAAGATAATGCACGAAGTTAAGATCATGGCCATATCCAAAGGCGCCAAGCTCGAGACAAAGATACTGAGGGGGAGGCCTTCGGACGTCATAGTCTCCTTGGCCGAGGGGGAGGGCTATGACCTTATAGTCTTGGGGAGCACGGGACTTGGAGGCGCATACAAGAGGATGATGGGGAGCGTGGTCAGCGAGGTCGTGAACTCGACGAAAAAGCCTGTCCTGTTGATAAGGTAGCCCAAAAACCTTGACGCCAAAGACTTCTTGAGCAGTTCTTCACCTACTCCGCGTTATCTCTCGAAGTCCATCGATTATCCTCTTGTTGACTTCTTCTATGGCTCCGAGGCCGTTGACCACCAGTAGCTTCCCGGAGCTCCTGTAGTAGTCGAGCACGGGCCTCGTGCTCTCGACGTACACTCGGAACCTCTGCCTCACGACCTCTTCTTTGTCGTCCTCCCTCTGATAGAGCTCGCCCCCGCACGCATCGCACCTAAGGTCCTCTTTAGGGGGGTTGAACTGGACGTGGTAGACGACTCCGCAAATCTTGCACGAAAGCCTCCCGCTAAGCCTCCTCACGATCTCGTCTTCAGGCACGTCGAGGTATATCGCGGCCGTTAGCTCCATTCCCTCTCTCCTCAGAATTTCGTCGAGCTCTCGGGCTTGCCTCATGTTCCTCGGGAACCCGTCTAGGATGAAGCCTCCTCTCGCATTGCTCTCCCTAAGCCACTTCTCTACCATCTTTATCACGATCTCGTCGGGCACGAGCTCCCCCCTATCCATGTAGCTCTTAGCCAGCCTCCCGAGCTCGCTCCCGCTGGCGACCTCAGCTCTTAGGACGTCGCCCGTGGACATGGAGGGCACGTTGAGCATCTTGGAGAGGATCCTCACTTGAGTGCCCTTCCCAGCGCCTGGAGGGCCCAAGAACACAAGCCTCATGCAGGAGACCGAGTTAGGGTTGCGTTTTTAACGCTTTCCCTCTAGGACGACCTAGACCTCTCGCTTTGCACACCGTCTACGTGGAGCAAAGGCCCTCCGTACAGTTGCCCTATGACGTCGATGGCTTCGGCCAAGAGCTCCTCCCACTTACTCCCGTTCTTCGCCAGCTTGCTGAGAAACTCCCTGTACTTATTCGAAAGCGCTTCGTCGAGGTGGTCGAGTAGTTCTTCGTCGGTTATCTTGAAGACCCTCTTGTCCTTAGCGACCCTGAACCGGGCGAAGTTCCTAACGGCGTGGTGGAGGCTCCTTAGACGCGCCCTCAGGTCCCCCTGGCCCCTCAGCGCATCGGCTAGGTCCTTTAGGCCCCAGTGCCTGAGCTTCATGAGCGTGAGCTCCGTGACCTCAGGCCCTCTCTTGCTCTTCAACCTCTCGTAGAAGCCGTCGTCGTAGACCGCCTGGCCCTCTAGCCACACCATGTGAGCCAGCGGATCGCCGCTGTAGTACAGCTCCAACAACTGCCCGCTAGTGAGCACCCCGAGCTCGAGGTCCCTGCCCATGTCTTCGAACCTCTCGCCCTTAAGGTCCTCAAACCTCTCAACGACCAGCAAGGCGTCGATGTCGCTAACTCCCGGCTTGAACCCTCCCCTAACGGCCGACCCGAAGACTATGAGGCTCCTCACCTTAAGCCCCCTCTCCTTAATCCTCTCGACGACCTTGTTGATGATAGCCATCGCCTCTTCGCATATCAACGTTGGACACCAAAGCCCTTTTTCACGAGGTCGAGAATAAGATAAGTTTGGGGCTCTATATCGAGCTTTTGCCTACTAGTACTCTGGCTTAGAGCCGGCCAGCTTAGGGTATGAGGCATGTCAGACTACTCGGACGTGGCCCTAGCCCTTCTCAAGAAGTTCTCTGGCAGCCTGCCCCATGTAGAGGCCTTGTACATGTACGTCAACAGGGGGGCGTTTAAGAGCCAATGCTTAGAAGAGTTGGAGGCGCGATGGCCTTCCATAGGCTCTAGGGCTTGGAGCGACGTGGAGGCAGAGGCCTCCAAGTACGAGCCCCACATACTCGTGGGCACCTTAAGGCGCCGATTGGTGGAGGCAATCGAAGAGGAGTACGGCGACCTCTTGCTCAAGGAGGTCGAGAAGAGGGTTCGAGCACTTGGCCCCAGCGAGCTCGCAATCGTCGTGGCCTTCAGTAAGATGTGGCTCAAAGGCCTGAAGACGACGGACGAAGACGAGCTCTCGACGATCCTCGAGGCCTGCTTGGGAGTCAGAGGTCCAAAGGCCGTGGAGGTCTTGTGGAGGACGGGAATCATAAACCGGGCCCATAGACCTGCTACCTCGAGGTACATGCCCAAGGTCTACGTGCCGGGTTACCTCAAACCCCTAATCGAGAGGTGCGCTCAAGGCCTACTACCCCTAAATGTCGACGTCAAGGCCCTCCTCGAGAAGGCCTTGGCCGAGGACCCCCTCAAGGCCTGCGCCGCGGTCTACGGAGCTGATCAGTTGATAGACGAGTTAGTGCAGGCAACATTGGGCCTCCCCATCAAGTCAGTGCTCCGTAGGTGGAACATCGATGGGTTAATGAGGGCTGGAAGGGCTTGCCCGTTGCTAGTAGATGAGATCGAAAGGGCTTGGAGGGAGATCGTGGAGGGCGCCTCCTCGAGGGTTTTGGAGTCCCTGATCAAGGCCCTTACATCCCTCAATTATTTATGCAGGGCGATCTACGACGCTCACATCAAACTACCGGTACTTTACGGCTATCGTGACGGCTTGGCAATGGCTATCATATTCATGCCTGCGATATTGCCGATATCCCAAGTGAGGAGCTTCAGCCCCGACGCCTTAAAGGTAGCCCTCACATACAACTTAAACGTGCCGCCTCGAGAATCGCTGAACGCCCTCAGGCTATCATCAATAGTCTGGGTAAGGGATCGCGAAGCCCTCATCTATGCCAAGGAGGGTTTGGCCGTCCTAGAGAGGTTGCTAAGGGCAGGTGGCTTCGAAGTTGTTGCGCAAACAAGCCCCTGAGCTGTACGTGGGCCTCGACGAAGCGGGTCGGGGGAGCTGTGTGGGACCGTTGGTCGTGTCGCTCGTGGCCGTCGACGAAGTCGGTCTAAGGGCCCTCGCAGAGCTGGGCGTTAGGGACAGCAAAAAGCTCACGCCCGGTCGTAGGCTCGAGCTCTTCCCGGGGATACTCTCGTGCTCAACGTACGTGGCTGTTAGGGCCGTGCAGCCACAGGTCATAGATGCTCACAACATCAGCCACCTGACCATGGAGGCCATGTGCTCCCTAGTGGTCCCCCTCGCTGGGCGGCATCCCATTAGAAGGGTAGTTGCCGACTACGTCAAACCCCCGAAGAGACTTCAAAGACTGCTAAAGGGCCTCCTAAGTCCCGAGGTCGAGGTTTTAGTGGTGGAGGACGCTGACGACAAGTACATCGAGTGCATGGCAGCCTCTATAATCGCTAAGGTGGTGAGGGACAGTGAAATCGACAAGCTAAGGGCAATATATGGTGTCAGAGGTAGTGGTTACCCATCGGATCCGGAGACGCTGGAGTGGCTCATGAGCAAGGCCTCGCAAGGGGCTTTGCCACCTTGCGTCAGGAGGTCTTGGAAGACGGTCAAGAAGATTCCTTTGGGAGAAGGGCTCGATCGCTGGCTTGGGAGAAGTTGATGTGCTTGGAGACCAACTCCCTCGCGGCTTTCTCTATCTCTTTCTTGACCTCGTCGCTCATGAACTTATCCTTGTAATCGGGCGGTAGCAGATCCCACTCGTTGTACAGGTATCGTAGCGGCGAACTGAACGTCTCGAATATCTTCCCCCACACGTAGATCATCCTGTCCCTCGGGATCCCGCACTCGTCCACGAGCCTAGAGGCCACGTCCCACGCCAGCTTGGCTATCGTGAAGTAGTAGTCCTTGGCGTACTTGAGGAAGGCCTGGAAGTCCAGCGAGTCAGGTATTATCGGCTTAGCCGACCTGCTCAAACTCTAGACCCCCATAGTCTAATAGCTACAAAGCTTATATGTGTAGAGCTCAGCTTGGGATCGGAGGCCAATTCCTTGCGCTTCGGAGCCAAAGGTGGTCTAGAGCGTTCAGAGCTAAAAGAGGTCGTCTTCCCTAGGAAGTTGCTCGAGGGCCTGCTCCACATGGCCAGAGACAACCACCCGCGCGAGATATTCCTACTCTTGCGTGGCAGGGTTAGTAACGGCAGCGCCTGCGTAAACGAGCTGGTACTCCCGCTTGGCACGACTTTCGGTCTCGGCTTTTCGAGCTTCCAGCCCCACAATCTACCACTGGACCCCTCGATAATCGGCAGCCTGCACTCTCACCCCTCGGGCTCATCAAGGCCGTCGATTCAGGACTTGCACAACATATTCGGAGTCGTGATGGTGATACTCGCCTACCCCTACGACCTCTCCTCCACGTCGGCCTACGACAAGTCGGGCAAGCCACTTAAAGTGAAAGTCTTGGAGTAGGAAGGGGCTGCGTCGACCGAAGGCCATAGCAAGCTGTTGGCCGTTCGGCCCTTGGCTGGCAACGCAACAGGGTCTTGGGACTCATCAACCACTAGTCGACGCCAAGGTAAGTTCTTGAGATCACTCTAGGGATCATCGATTTAACTAAAACGCTTAACTTGCACGGTTTCTTAGAATAGTTATCGCGAGAGGTGTCTTCCATGCCCGGTGTCGTGAGGTTTGGAGTGTCCTTGCCATCGGACGTGGCGAGGGAATTTGATGAAGTGACGAGTAAGTTGGGCTACAAGAACAGGTCGAAGGCCATACTTGACGCGATTAAGTCATTCTTAGCCGACATCAAGTGGACGGCCGGAGGCAACGAGAGGGTCGTGGGCTCGCTGTCCTTCTTGTACGACCACGAAGTCAAGGGGCTCGAAGGATATCTAACCGATGTAGAGCACGAGTTCAGGTCTATCATAACTGCCACCCTTCACGTACACGTCACGGAAAGGCTCTGTCACAAGATCATTGCCGTCGAGGGACCAGCCGAGGAAATAAAGAAGTTGGCCCTAAAGATAATGTCTAGGAAGGGAGTCGAGCAACTTAAGGTCAATGTGGCCACGCCTTAGATTAGGGCTAGCAGGCCCAGCGTGCTTGCTAAGATCAATAGTGCGGCCGTCACCGCGCCCGCAGCTATTGCCACAAAGGAGCTCTCGGGCCTGAGCCCTAGAACGTGGGCTAAGAGAGAGCCGGTCCAGACGCCGCTTCCAGGCAAGGGCACGGCCACGAAGAGGGTCAGCCCCAAGAGTCCGTACCTCTTGATGTACTTCTCCCCACTCCTTCTTACCTTGAAGAGCAAGTTGACGTATACCGACCCGACCATGCGCTTCAACCACCCGTCGTCCTGCTCTAGAGCCCACCTCTCCAGGCTCGACAGGCCCCACAACAAGAAGGGTGCTGGTAACAAGTTGCCGATGAGCGAAGCGACGAGTACCTCTGAGATCGGGAGGTCGAGCATCACTCCATAGGGTATCGAGACCCTAGTCTCTAATACAGGCGCCATGGCTATGATGAATACCTTCATCAAGTCTTCGAGGGCTTGGACGTCCACGGGACACAGACCGGACCGCTAAAGACATAAATTTTGCTCGAAGAAATCCTTTCTGCAGAGCGAGGGAGTCCTTTGTCCTCCACACCGGTGTACGATATAGCGACGAAGAAGGTCATAACCGCGCCGCCCTACGAGAGCCTTGCTGTCGTGAGAGACTTAATGATAAGAAACAACATCAGCAGGGTGGTCGTGGCGGAGGGAGATAGGCCGCTGGGCCTGGTCACGAAGAAGGACATCGTTAAGTTCCTAGCCGTGGACAGTACCGACAGAAGCTTGCTCGAGATACCCGTTTCCGAGGTTATGAGCGCAAATCTCGTTCTAGTGAAGCCCGACACGGACGTCAGGACGGCGGCCAACATAATGCTGGACAACGACATAAGCTCCCTCTTGTTGGTGGCCGAGGAGCGCCTCGTCGGCATAGTGACCAAGACAGACGTATGTCGCCACTACGCCGAGCGTTGCAAAGGAGTGTTCAAAGTGAGGGATTTCATGACTAGAAACGTCATCTATGTCAAGCCCAAGCACTCGCTTTTCAGGGCCATGAACCTGATGGTCAGGCACAACATAAGCAGGGTCTTGGTGTTGGACGATGACCACAGGCCCATAGGTATAGTGACCCTCACCGACCTCACCTTCTACACTTCGTCCCTTCGACCGGTGAAGCACCCGACCTTCGAGACCATTCCTTCGTCGTTGATATTGACCGTTGAGGACCTCATGACCAAGAACCCAATAACGGTGCGAGAGAACGACGATCTCTGCGAGGCCCCCAGGGTGATGCTCGAAAAGGGGATAAGTGGATTGCCGGTCGTCGACAAAGAAGGGAGGCTGTGCGGGATAATAACTAAGAGCGACGTGGTCAAGGCAGTTGCCAGTCTTGGGTCTAGGTAGCGCTCAAGCTCCAGAGCTCATCGGCGAGCATCTTCAAGAAGACGCCTACGTCAGAAACGACTCCCACGGCGTGAGCAGTCCCTCGGTCTAGCAATTTGATTATGGTCGCTGGGTTTATGTCTACGCAGACCACCTTGACGGTCGCAGGCAACATGTTCCCCACGGCTATTGAGTGTAGCGTCGAGGCTAGCATCAAAACCATTTCGACTCCCTTGAGGTGCTCTCTATAGGCCTTCTGGGCCTCTACCACGTCTGTTATCACGTCTGGAAGGGGTCCGTCGTCCCTTATGGAGCCCGCGAGGACGTATGGGACGCCTCTGACTATGCACTCGTACATAATCCCCTTGTTCAAGATCCCCTTTTCGACTGCAGCCTTCAGGGACCCGGCCCTCAATATCTCGTTTATGGCCGCTAAGTGGTTTCTGTGCCCCTTGGGGGCCGCCACACCCTCGTCGACTTTAACTCCAAGGCTAGTCCCGAACAGCGCGTACTCGACGTCGTGGACAGCGAGGGCGTTCCCAGCCAACAACACGTCGACGTAGCCTAGCCTGATGATCTTCGCCAGAGCTGGAGCTCCGCCTGTGTGGACTACCGCGGGCCCAGCTACGACAGCTATCTTGCCGCCTCTACGCTTCACCTCATGCATCTCCTTAGCTATGTGTTTGACTATCGACGTCGAGGGCTTTTCAGGCGAGATCTTACTGCTCATGAACTCGAAGACCTTCAAGCTCTCGCGAGGTCTTTCGGGGGGCCTGACCCTGACCCCTCTCTCGCCGACTACCACGAGGTCCCCCTTCCTTAGCTCTCGCAGAGGGACGCAACGAGCCCTGCCAGTCTGGGGGTCCACTACTATGACCTTGTCCATCATTATGTCCTCTACTGGTATCCAAGACCCTTGGTAGAATATCTCAGTAGGGTAGTTGGTGGTTGAGTAGAAGTTGTCGGGCGCGACCCCGTCCATCGGCGCCGACCTCAGCTCGACCTCCTTTGCCTCGACGGGGACCGCGCCTAGCCTGTAGAGCTCCTTCAAGATTTCGTGGAGGTGCTCCTTGTTCTTCCCCTTGACTACGAGCCTTGCCCTGCTGTAGTCGTGCTTCCTCTTGCCGACCCTGAACTCTACGATCTCGAAGTCTCCTTCGAGCTCCATTATCCTGTCGAGAATCCTCGTCAATATCATGGAGTCTATTAAGTGGCCCTCTACCCAGACCTCTTCTGAGCACTCGAACTCGTTGCTCATGGACTTACCCTCAAGCCTGCACTAGCACAGGCTAAGTGCCAAGACTACATTTAAAGCTATTTGAGGGGATGGTAAAGGCAGAAGGCGAGAGGGATGCTTAGGTAGCCCCGTATCTCTCGTTCCACTCCACGTACTTCCTAATGAGCTCTTTGCTGACCGAGGGCCTCCTCTTGCCCAAAACGTCTAAGAAGTCCCCCAAGCGGGCCTCCCTCAACTCCCCCCTCATCGACTCGAGATCGTCCAACAGCTTGAACTGCACCTCCCTACACACCTCCTCGATGTCGTGAGCCGTGTAGCCCTCAGTTCGCTGCGCTAGCAGCTCGAAGTCCACGTCTTTGGCCAGCCTCAGCCCTCTTGTGTAGTGCTTGAAGAGCTCTACGCGGGCCTTGAAGTCTGGTGGCGGGACGTATATCCTTTTTTGAAACCTCCTCAAGAAGGCCTGATCGAGCATCCAGGGCTTGTTGGTCGCGCCCACGACGTACAGGTAAAGCCTCTTTCCCTTGGAACGAAGGCCGTCCATTTCGTTGAGCAATTGGCTCCTCATCCTCGCTTCGCCGCCGACCTCGGTAGAGAACACCGTCGTGAGGGCTTCGACCTCGTCTATGAATATGATGGACGGCCTCTCCCTTGAGGCCTTTCGCCGGGCCTCTTCGAACACCCTCGCCACGTTCTTCTCGCTCTCGCCGAGCCACTTAGACATGACGATCGCGGGGTCCACGTAGAAGAGGTGGGCGCACACCTCTGTGGCCACAGCTGCAACGACGAGCGTCTTACCGCAACCAGGAGGGCCGAAGAGCAGGATTCCAGTCGGCCACCCCAGGGGCAGCTTCTCTGGACCGACTTTGGTCGGTAGGATTATCGCTTTTCTCAACTCCTCCTTTACGTGCTCTAAACCTATGACGTCCTTCCAAGACACGTTGGGCCCCTCTTCCCGCAAGGCGCTGGGAACGTCGGGGACCTCGATCTTGGTACTGCCGTCCGAGGCGGTTAAGCCTTCGAACGAAAGGCCCATTTGGAGTAGCCTAATCCTCTGCTGATAAATCAAAGCCCTTTCCATGTAGACCTTGTTTAAAGGATAATCAGGGTAGAGCTTAACGAGCCTGAGAAGGATTTCAACGGCCCTCGAGTAGCCCTCAATAGCCTTGTCCCTCAACCCCTCTCTCTCGCTCTTCACGGCTTCCTGAAGGTACCTTAGGGCCATGCTTTCGAGCTCGCTGGCCACGACTAAGTCCCCCAGCTCGACTTGAGCAGAAAGTGGGAAAAAGGAATGCCGAAAAGTTAGGCGAACCTTATCTTGCCTTCGGAAGCCAATTTTTCGAGGGTCCTTCTGATGTCGCCGGGCGGGACTTTGAGCTCGGATGCGCACTTGCTTATAATTAACTCCCCGCCCTGCTTTCTGATGTACTCTAAGAGCTTTTCTTCGAGGCTCTCCGCTCTAATTGGTGTGGCAGAGGCGGAAGTCGAGACCGCAACAGGTATCTTCTCCGGGGCCACGGTCGGGATCTCGGGCAACTTTTCTCTCAGCCTCTGCTCGGCCACGACTTCGGCCTCTTGCAATACTTTCAAGGCCTCCTCGCTGGCCACGACTTCTGCAGCCTTGGGCTCCCCTATCTCCATCGTTATGCTCCCTAATATCTTGTTGACGTTCTCAAGCTCTATAGCAACTTCTGGTATTATGTTGGTCAGTTGCCCTTTTAGGCTCTGGATTATCTTTATGACCGGGCCTACGTGAACCATCGCATCTCCGAGTTGCTCGATGGTCTCGAGCCTTAGGATTACCTGCTCTATGGCTAGGCTGCTGGCCATTATGGTCTTTATAAGCTTTCGAAGCTCTGCGAGCTCGTTGGCGTAGAGTACCGCGTGGAGCTCGTCATTCCAGCTCTTGGCCATGGTGCAGGCGTTGAACAGCTCTTTGTCCCTCTCTTGTAGCCTAGCTATCAATTGCTGAAGCCTGCGGTGTTGAGCATTCAGCACCCTGAGGGCCTCGTATACTCTCTCTTTGAGCGTCTGCCTCCTCAGCCCCCGCCATAAGCGAGGCACCTCGCTCCCACCTCGCTGTCAAGCCGTGCCACGGAGTCACTCTTTGATGCGTACTACGAGCGCCTCGGCACCCTCACCCTCTTTAATGGTCTTTGGGAGTGCGGGCGGCGCGCTAGCTAACTTCTCGAGCTCGACTATGGAGGCTTCCAAGTCCCTCTTTTCGTTGAATATCCTGTTCATGCCTGCTTGGATGATGTTGACAATCGAGTTGAAGAAGGCGTCGTCGATCTCCCCTATTCTGTGGGACACCTTGGCACTGGCCAACGCTAGCTGTAGGATCCTCGTCTGAGAATCAAGCTCCGCGACCCTCTCCTTGATCCTCTCGACGACCTCAGCGGCCTTGCTCTTCAACTCCTTGAGCGTTGCCTCGTACTGCGGGCGGAAGTGCTCATAGACCTCTTGAGGTATCTCTTTCTTCTCTCTCAGTTCTTCGAGGGCTAAGCTCTTCTTCCAAGCGAGCTCAAGCTCTTTGGCTATCTTGCCGGCCTCGACTTTTAGCTCTGATAGTATCTTTATTATGTCGCCCTCTATGGCTACGTACTCTGTGGAGTATCCGTTGTACTCCCCATCACCGTGTTCAAGGACAACGGCCTTTACCTTGCTCAGCGTGTCGCTTATGAACGCCGCTATCTTGCCCACTTGCCTACCGTAGGGGTCCCTGACCTGCTTGCTTATGTACTTGACAAAATCGGCGACCGTTAGCTCGACCACGCGTTGCCACCCTACCTAGGCGTTGATTGCTTGGCGGACTCCGAAACTCCGGTCGTTGGTATCTCTGGGAGCTTCTCCTTCATCTTCTGTTCGGCCACGGTCATAGCTTCCTCTAGTATTTTCTGGGCCTCTTCTGTGGCCTCGAGCGTGAGCGCTTGTCCCGTCACTTGCCCAGCCTCGACGACTAGGCTGTTGAGCAACTCGCTCAGCTCGCTCAACTCTTGCTCAGCGTCCGGCAACACGCCAGCCAAGCTGCTCTTTATGCTCCTCACGACCTCTACTGCTGGAGCCATGGCGACCACGAGCTCGCCTAGCTCCCTTATAGTCCCCAGCCTCAGCAACACCTTCTCCAGCGATAGCTTGCTGAACAGTATTATCTTGCTCATCTTCCTGAGCTCTGCTAGCTCGTTTGCGTAGAGCGTGGCTCTGTCCATTTCGTGCTTTATGAATGCATCGACGACCCTCTCGAATATCTTTTTATCCCTCTCCATTAGCCTAGCGCTGACTTGGTCGAGCTTGTTCAATTGTACTTTGAGCTTGTTCATTGCTAGGTCGATCTTGTGCTTCAGGGGGGCGTCAGGGATCAAGAACGACCTCACCCTCGAGGTCACGGGCTCCTTTATCTCCTTGTCCCACCTTTTGGCGAACCTTTCAATTCTAGACAAGCCGGCTTTCACCTCGTGCATCCAACGGTTCTAGGACGATAAAAGGATGCGTTATAACGAAGATTGAAAGATCGTTGAGATCATCGCTTTGAGGCCTTAAAAGTGATGATTTTACGTCAGAGCGTTAAAATGGTGAAGTGAGAGGCGACGTGGCCAATGAGGCGCGCAGTACCTCGATTTAATACTCGAGGTATTACGGGCATCGAGCTTAAAACGGCTCATATTAACTAAGCGGTCTTCTGATACGAAGCGATGTTTTAAAGAATTTTGGTCAAAGACCACGCTATCGCGGGAATTTATAAAGTTTTCCTCCGAGAACGCGACACGGCTAGCAGAAGCTTATATCTCTTGGAGAGGTATTACCATTCATCGTTTTCATAGTAGACGGTCAATGTGTACTTTCTATGAGCCTCTACGAGGTCCTTTGGCGAACAATTCTCTCAATTACGTAGCCTAATCCGAAACAGCATATCGTTGCGGCTATGTACAGCAGAGCTTGTTGTGGCAACGAAGAAATGCTGATTAGAGTCGGGAACGGTACTAGGGAGAAGAACGTAGGCCTCATCCCGGGCAAGAGGGTTGTAAGCGTTACGAGTGCTGAAAACATGACACCGCCGGCGCTTAGGGTTATGCCTAGACAACCGAGTTTTCGTTCGCTCACATACGCAACGACGACGAACAACGCCGACCAGAACACGAAGTCAGCGACGATATTCGCTATTTGCACCTCTGCCATTACCTCACCTATGAATCGAGGCAAATGCCTTAACTTAAAGTTGATTTTCAACAAATCTCTTAAGAGAAGCAGGTCACAGTTTGAGCATAGTCCATGGCCTTTAATTGCCACCATCAACTTCAAAAACTCATGAACGGCCTCGAAGGTCGTTTCTCAAAGTCGTGAAACTATTTAAACCGAAACCTTTATCTAAAAGACGAAAACCTCTTTCCTAGGTGCCGGAGATGAAGAGGGATCTGTCTCTCCAAGTACGCTGATCTTCTCGGACTTAGCGCCCTCAGAGCCCCTCCGAGGCATAAAGCCTCCTGCTTCTTGGGGTGAGCTCGAATGTTGCTCAGCGGAGCTGAGGCTATAGTCCGCTCTCTGAAGAGAGAGGGCGTCAAAGTGGTCTTTGGCATACCAGGAGGAGCCGTCCTACCTCTCTACGACGCCCTCTACGACTCGGACATAAGGCACATACTCGGAAGGCACGAGCAGTGCGTGGCTCACATGGCCGACGGCTATGCGAGGGCCAGTGGAAGGCCCGGGGTCTGCGTAGCCACGTCTGGCCCGGGGGCTACAAACCTCGTGACCGGCCTAGCGACGGCGTACATGGACAGCTCGCCAGTGATAGCGCTGACGGGGCAAGTAGCGAGGCCGATGATAGGCAAGGACGCCTTTCAAGAAGCCGACATAATAGGTATAACCACGCCAATAACTAAGTACTGTTTCCAGCTAGCTTCAGCCAAGGACATACCCAAGGTCTTCAAAACGGCCTTCACCATAGCAACGACTAGGCGCCCAGGGCCAGTGCTAATAGACGTGCCCGTCGACGTCCAGAGAGAGCAAGCTGATATAGAGTTCACGGACGAGCTCGACGTGAAGGGCTATAACCCGAGCCCGCCACGTGTCGATCCCGACAGGATTAAGAAGGCTGCCGAAGCGCTAGCAGAGGCCGAGAGGCCCCTCATATTAGCAGGTGGTGGAGTGACGTGGTCTGGGGCCCACGATGAGCTTCTAACTTTAGCCGAGACCCTCTCAGCGCCTGTCGTGACCAGCTTGATGGGCAAAGGAGCGATACCAGAGGACCACCCTCTCTGCCTAGGAATGATCGGGATGCACGGGAGGGCCTACGCCAACTACGCGGTCGTCGAGTGCGACGTCTTACTCGCGGTCGGGACTCGCTTCGCGGACAGGACCACTGGGAAGTTCGACGAGTTCGCCAAGGGGGCTTACAAGATACACGTAGACATAGACCCAGCGGAGATCAACAAGAACGTACAAGTTGATCTACCGATAGTGGGCGACGCGAAAGAAGTCCTGAGGCTCTTGTTGAGAGAGCTCAAGAAGTTGAAGAGTATGAGGCCTCGAGATGCGTGGTTGAGCAGGGTAAGGGAGCTGAGGGCCGCTCTTGAGCGTGGGGCCGAAGAGGTTCAAGGCTCTGAGCTAAGACCGTCGGCGGTGATAAAGTTGCTGAACAAGCTCCTCGAGCCCAGCAAGTCGATAGTCACGACGGGAGTCGGCCAAAACCAGATGTGGTGCGCGCTACACTACTTGGCCAGGGCCCCGAGATCTTTCATCACGTCGGGTGGCTTGGGGACGATGGGCTTCGGCTTTCCAGCGGCACTCGGAGCTAAAGTCGCGTGCCCTGACAAAGTGGTCGTGGACGTAGACGGAGATGGGAGCTTCCTAATGACCGAGCAGGACTTGGCCACTTCGGTCACCGAAGACATTCCGGTCGTGGCGGTCATACTAAACAATAGCGCCCTAGGAATGGTCAGGCAGTGGCAACACTTGTTGTATAGGAGGAGGTTCATGGCCGTAGACCTGAGGAGGGTCCCGGACTTTGTCAAGCTAGCTCAAGCGTATGGAGCCGAGGGCTTTAGGCCGAGCTCTTTAGTCGAGCTCGAAGAAGCTCTCAAGCAGGCGATGAAGAACGAAGTCACTACGGTGATAGACGTGCCCATCTCTCCGGAGGAGAGGGTCTTTCCTATGGTCCTTCCGGGTAGAGCCCTTCACGAGGTGCTGGTCAGTGAGCCGAAGAGTTGAGCCGAGGATTCTCGTGACGATAGTCGAGGACAAGCCGGGAGTGCTCTACAAGGTCAGCTCGATAATTAGGAGGAGAGGGGTGAACATAGATGCAATGGCAGTGGCCCCGACGACTCAGCCCGGAGTGTCGAAGATGACCTTCCTCATAAGCACGGACGAAGAGACCATGGACTTATTGGTCAAGCAGATAGAAAAGGTGCCCACGGTCATATCAGTGGGGGCGAGCCCCCTAAAGGGGCTCTACTCGAAGGAGCTCGCGCTAGTAAAGATTAACGTCTCCAAGCCCAGTGAGAGGGAGATGATTTGCGCGTTGGCGTCGAAGTACGGCGCGCGCGTAATAGAAGAGAGGGCGCTGACCTTGACCGTGGAGATCGTGGGCGAGCCCGAAGTTGTCAGCAACTTCATAGGCGAGGTAAAAGCTATAGCTGAGATAGTAGATCTCGCGAGGTCAGGTCCTATCGCTTTGTCGAGGTAGACGGCCTTGGCTCGTGTATATAGAGACCACGAGATAGACGACAGCATCTTAAGGGGGTCGACCATCGCAGTCATAGGATACGGGAGCCAGGGAAGGGCTCAAGCGCTCAACTTGAGGGATAGCGGGTTCGACGTGATAGTAGGGCTCAGGAGAGAGGGGCAATCTTGGAAGCTGGCGGCGAGCGAGGGTTTTACGGTCTACGAGATACAGGAGGCGGTCAAGAGGGGAGACGTAATACTCTTCCTGATACCCGACACCGAACAGCCGAAGGTGTACGAGGAGAAGATCAGGCCCTATATCTCAGAGGGCAAGAGCCTCTGCTTCGCCCACGGCTTCAACATCCACTTCGGCATCATAAAGCCCCCGAGAGAAGTGGACGTCTTCATGGTCGCTCCCAAGAGCCCCGGAGCGAAGGTCAGGGAGATGTACCTCCAGGGCAAGGGGGTCCCGGCTCTAGTGGCAGTCCACAACGACTACTCCGGCAAGGCTCTCAAAAAGGCCCTGGCCATAGCCAAGGGGATCGGCTGCGCTAGAGCTGGAGTCATAGAGACGACCTTCAAGGAGGAGACCGAGACGGACCTCATAGGAGAGCAGTGCGTACTCGTCGGAGGACTCATGGAGTTGATAAAGAAGGGGTTCGAGGTCTTGGTGGAGGAGGGCTACCAGCCAGAAGTGGCGTACTTCGAGGTGTGCAACGAGGCTAAGCTTATAATGGACCTCATATACTCGGGCGGCCTCCTGCACATGCTGAAGAACGTGAGCGACACGGCTAAGTACGGCGGCCTGACGGTCGGACCAAAGGTCATAGACGAGAGCGTCAAGGAGAAGATGAAGGCGGCTGCTAGAAGGGTCAGAGACGGCTCCTTCGCCAGAGAGTGGGTCGAGGAGTGCGCTTCTGGTAGAAAGAGGCTTTCGGAGCTCATGAAGGAAGTTGAAGCCCACTTGATCGAGAAAGTCGGCAAGGAGATGAGGAAGCTGGCTGGAATCGAGAGTTGAGGCGGCTTGTCTCTCCGGAGCGAGGTAATAAAGGAGTTCCCATCCCGAGCTCCTCAGAGGAGCCTCCTTAAAGCGCTGGGCTTAAGCGACCGAGACCTCGAGAAGCCCTTCATAGCCGTCGTCAATAGCTACTCCGAGATAGTCCCAGGACACGTCCACCTCAGGACCATAGTCGAGGCCGTTAAACAGGGCATCGCAGGCGCGGGCGGCCAGCCATTCGAGGTCAACACGATAGCCATATGCGATGGCATAGCGATGGGCCACGAGGGCATGAAGTACTCACTGCCCTCGAGGGACCTCATAGCCGACTCCGTAGAGCTGGTCGTCGAAGCCCACAGGTTCGATGGCATGGTGTTGGTGTGCTCGTGTGACAAGATAGTCCCCGGTATGCTGATGGCTGCTGCTAGGCTGAACATACCCTCGATAGTGGTCACAGGAGGCCCC
Organism: Candidatus Nezhaarchaeales archaeon; assembly: GCA_036786905.1. Classification (GTDB taxonomy): domain Archaea; phylum Thermoproteota; class Methanomethylicia; order Nezhaarchaeales; family WYZ-LMO8; genus WYZ-LMO8. Next base: position 16,336 of record DAIQQE010000013.1, read on the forward strand.
ATGATGCCTGGAGACTACGGAGGGGCGAAGATAACGCTGAGCAAGATATTCGAAGCTGTGGGCGAGTTCGCCAAGGGGGCTATTGCGCTGGAGGAGCTGAAGAGGATTGAGGAGTGCGTGTGCCCGGGGCCGGGGTCGTGTAGCGGGATGTTCACTGCCAACACGATGGCTTGTCTAGTGGAGGCCATGGGGATGGGAATCCCAGGGGTTGGCACGGCGCCAGCTGTATCGGCCGAGAGGCTCAGAATAGCCAAGAGGTCTGGAGAGCTAGTGGTGGAGATGGTGAAGAGGGGGCTGAGGCCTAGGGATGTCATGACTTACGAGGCCTTCTTGAACGCCATAGCAGTAGATGTCGCGCTAGGAGGCTCTACCAACACAGCGCTTCACTTGCCAGCGATAGCCCGCGAAGCCGGCGTGGGCCTCTCGCTAGACGAGTTCGATAGGGTTAGCAGAGTGGTGCCGCAGCTCTGCACCATATCGCCCAACGGCCCTCACACCATGTACGACTTTTACTTAGCGGGCGGCGTGATGGCCTTGATGTCCGAAATAAAGGACTTCTTGTACTTAGACGCACTAACGGTAACCGGCAAGACTGTGGGCGAGCTGATAAAGGACTTCAGGGTCGAGAATAGGGAGGTGATAAGGAGCGTCTCCGATCCCGTGATGAGGGAGGGGGGCCTGGCGGTCCTAAAGGGCTCCCTAGCCCCTCAGGGCTCGGTAGTCAAAATAGCGGCCGTGCCCAAGTCCATGTGGGAGTTTAAGGGCATCGCTAGGGTGTTCAACTCCGAGGAGGAGGCCGTAGAGGCGATAGTGAAGGGTAGGATAGAGGAGGGCGACGTGGTTGTGATAAGGTACGAGGGCCCGAAGGGAGGGCCGGGGATGAGGGAGATGCTCACGCCGACCTCGCTCATAGTCGGCATGGGTTTGTGGGAGAAGGTGGCGCTCGTCACCGACGGGAGGTTCTCAGGCGCCACGAGGGGCTTGGCAGTGGGTCACGTGTCTCCCGAAGCGGCCGAGGGCGGTCCGATAGCTAAAGTAGTCGACGGCGACGTCATAACAATAGACATAAAGAGGAGGAGGATAGACGTCGAGTTCGTAGCGCCGGAGGACGAGAGGGTCAAGAGAACGATCCCGCCGAGCAAGCCGTTGAAGGGCTACTTAGCGAGGTACGTGAGGATGGCGAGGTCAGCCGACAGAGGCGCGACACTAGAATAATGATGTTCTGCGATGTAGAGGGGCAAAGGTATAAGATGGAATCTTAAAGCCCTTAGAGCTCCACCTCGAGCTCATCTGAGTCGGAGTTGAGGGGCGTTCGCTGGGTCGCTTCCGGTCCAGCGAAGGTCTTCATCGATCAGCGTGGTCGGGATCGCTCATCCCCTGTAGCCCGCCGGCCGATCCGCCGTCATCTTCACGCCCTCTAGTGAGGGTCTCAGCGGACGTGGGAGGCGGGCGTTTAATGTTCCTCGTCAGAGGGCTAAAAGCTTAACTCAAGATCTGCGAGCATGCTCATCCCCGTCTCAACATGGCCATCGCTTCGTCGACGGCCTTGTCTATGAGCCTTCGGGCCTCTCCTAAGTAGCTCTCGGGCCTCATTAGTTCGTCTATCTCTTGTTCCGTCAAGAACCTCCTCACCCTCTCATCCCTCTTCAACACTTCTGACATGTGGACGCCCTCAGCCATGGACTTCATCGAGAGCTCCCTCAGCAGCTTGTGGGCCTCTTGCCTGCTCATGCCCTTCTTGGTCAAGCATATCATGACGGCCTCGCTCATGATCCTGCCCTTAGTCAGCTCGAGGTTCTTCCTCATGTTCTCGGGGTAGCCCGAGAACATGAGGAAGAACCTCGAGCTGACTAAGGG
>DAIQQE010000109.1:0-4561 GCA_036786905.1 Candidatus Nezhaarchaeales archaeon
CAGAGGGGCTGGCAGAGCTGGCCAAGGTGGTCGACGGCGAGGGGCTCGTGGAGGCTGGCCGCAGGGCTGGCTACATACTCAAGGACCACTTGATAGCTAACTTGGGCCTGAAGCTCATAAAGGAGGGCTCGTGGGAGGAAGTCTTCGAGTTCTTAAAGAACATGGGCTGGGGAATCTTCAGGAGAGCCGAGGACAAGATAATTGCGAGCAACCTCAACGTCCCAGCCCCTCTAGTCCAGGGGTACTTGGAGGCGTTGCTAGAGGTCAGGCTGAGGGCCCTGCCCACTAGAGCCCAAGACGTAGCGATATTCGAGATCGAGAAGGGAGGTCAGTAACGGCCTTCGCGATGAGCGAGCGCTAGGAGCAGAGGGGGCGGCGACCTCCTAGGAAGTTGAGGGCGACCGAGACCGCCAAAGCCCCCTACTCTTCTTTTTGGCTCTCTTGCTTTAGTTGCTCTATGCGCCTCGAGACCACTTGAAACGTTATCTTCGGATCGGCCAACATCTTAGTCTCCTTGAGCACCTCGCCGACTAGCCTGTGGATCACCTTGGGGTCCTTCAGCGCCTCCCTGACGTCCTCCTCGCAGCGCTTGAAGACTACGTCCACGTACCTCTCTATCTCCTCGACGTCCGCTATCCTCCTCATCCCCTCAGCCTCGACTATCTTCTTGGGGTGCTCCCCCGTCTCGACCATCTTCCTCAGGACGTACTTCGCCGACTTCCAGCTTATGAGGCCCTCGTCGACCATCCTCAGTAGCTCGGCCACCTCCAGCGGCGTGAACTTGAGGTCCCTCACCTCCAGGCCCTTCTCGTTCAGCAACCTCAAGAGCTCGTTGATGACTAAGCTGCAGTCGACCTTGGGCTTCCCGTGCGCCGAGACCAGCCTCTCGAAGAAGTCCGCCAGCTGCTTGTCGGACGTCAGGACCTGGGCCTCGTACTCCGTCAGGCCGTATTGCTTCACCAGCCTGACCCGCCTAGCCGCTGGCAACTCGGGCAACTGAGCCCTTATCCTCTCCACCAGCTCGTCTGTTATCTCGATGGGCACCAAGTCGGGCTCGGGGAAGTACCTGTAGTCCATCTCCTCCTCCTTGACCCTCAGCGCGACTGTTATCCCCCTGACCTCGTCCCAGTGCCTCGTCTCCCTCCTTACTTGAGCTCCCCTCCTCAGGAGGTTCCGCTGCCTTATTATCTCGTAGGAGAGGGCTCTCTCGACCTCCTTGAATGAGGATATGTTCTTGACCTCCACCCTGCTCCCGCCCTCGACAGATATGTTGGCGTCGCACCTCATGGACCCCTCTAGGCTACCATCAGAGACCTCGAGGTGCTCTAGTATCGACCTCAGCTCTTGGAGGAAGGCCTTGGCCTCGGCGGGAGACTCGAGGTCGGGCTCTGTCACTACCTCCAGCAGCGCGACGCCCATCCTGTTGTAGTCGACCAAGGTGTACGGCGAAGAGCCTATGCCCCCTCTGTAGACGAGCCTCCCCGGGTCCTCCTCTATGTGTACCCTCCTTATCCTCACGGTCTTTTCGAGGCCCTCGACGCTTATCTTGACCCAGCCGTCCACCGCCAAGGGGTAGTCGTACTGGGAGATCTGGAAGTTCTTGCTCAGGTCGGGGTAGAAGTAGTTCTTCCTGTAGAAGACCATCCTCTTGTTTATCTTGCAGTTCAGCGCTAGGGCGACCTTGATCGCCTCCTCGACGGCCCTCCTGTTCAGGTATGGGAGGGAGCCCGGGAGGCCCAAGCACGTCGGGCACACGTTCGTGTTCGGCGGCTTGCCCCTGTAGTCGGCCGAGCACCTGCAGAAGAGCTTGGTCTTCAAGCTCGTGATCTGACAGTGGCACTCGAGCCCTATCCTCACCTTTGGCGTGCTCGTGGAGGTCATAATCTCGCCCCACTAGGGACTCTCGCGTTGAAGCCTGTCTCCTCTTGCACGCAATTGGCTATGGAGAGCAGGAGATCTTCGCGGCGGTAGTTGGCCATGAACTGAGCGCCTACTGGTAGCCCGTCGACGAAGCCGGCAGGGACCGACACCGCCGGGACGCCCGATAGATTGGCTATAACCGTGTCGACGTCGGCCATGTAGAGGCTCAGCGGATCCTCGACCCTCTCGCCTATCTTGAAGGGCGGGAAGGGCGTGGTGGGAGTCGCTATAGCGTCGAAGCGCTTGAGAATCGAGAGCACCTGATCTCTTATCATGGCCCTCAGCTTGAGGGCCTTTAGGTAGTACCTCCCGTAGTAGCCGGCCGACAGAGCGAAGCAACCAAGTATTATCCTCCTCTTGACCTCTGTACCGAAGCCCTCACCCCTGACCTTCGAGTAGGCGTCGTGCCAAGGCAGCGACGGGTCGCACGGCATGCCGTACCTAACCCCGTCGTACCTAGCCAAGTTCGAGCTCGCCTCGGACATGGCTATTATGTAGTAGCAGGCGAGCGAGTAACGGGCTAGGGGGATGGAGACCTCCTCGTAGGTCGCTCCTCGGGACTCCAGGAGCTTTATGACCTCCCAGACCCTCCCTGCCACTCTCTCGTCGGTCCCCTCGCCGAAGAACTCCTTGGGCACGGCTATTTTGAGCCCCCTGACGTCCCTGGGCCTCCACTTGAACTCGTAATCTATCGTGGTCGAGTCGAAGAGGTCCCTGCCGCTCATCACCTCCATCAACAGCGCGCAGTCCTCGACATCTATTGTCATCGGGCCTATTTGCTCTAGGCTACAGGCGTAGGATACCAGGCCGTACCTGCTGACGGACCCGTAAGTGGGCTTCAGGCCCACTATGTTGCAGAAGGCTGCCGGGCACCTTATCGAGCCCCCCGTGTCAGATCCCAGCGCCACGGGGGCCATCCTTGCGGCCACGGCCGCCCCGCTTCCACCCGACGAGCCTCCAGCGACCCTGTCTAAGCTCCAAGGATTTCTGGTGGGGCCGAAGGCGCTCAGCTCGGTCGAGGAGCCCATGGCAAACTCGTCCATGTTCGTCTTGCCGATTATTACGGCCCCCTCTGCCTTGAGCCTCTTTATAACCGTGGCGTCGTATGGGGGTACGTAGCCCTTCAATATCTTGGAAGCGCACGTGGTCTCGATGCCTTTGGTCGATATGACGTCCTTGACCGCTATCGGAACGCCCGCGAGCTTGCCCCTAAACCCCTTCTTCAAGGACCTCTCCAGCTCTTCCGCACTCCTCCTCGCGTGCTCCTCGGCTATGGTTATGAAGGCGTTTATCTTGGGGTTGAGCCTCTTAGTCCTCTCCAAGTAGGCCTCTACCACGTCGACCGGGCTCAGGCTTCCGTTTAAGACGAGCTCGGCTATCCTCCTCGCCGACAGCGAGAGCGCGTCCAAGCCCTACACCATCCTCGGGGCCTTGATGTATCCCTCCTCCTTGTAGGGCGCATTCGCCAAGGCCTCCTCTTGGGTCAAGCGCTCCCCGCCGACCTCGTCCTCTCTCATCACGTTCGAGAGGCCGAGGACGTGGAAGGCTGGCTCGACGTCGCCCACCTCAACCTCGTCTATTATGCTGAAGTACTCCAGTATCCTGTTCAGGTCTCGTAGGAACGCCCTCTTCTCGCCATCCGTCAGCCCGAGCTTTGCGAGCTCGCAGAGGTGGTCGAGGAGCTCTGGCGTGATGGCCATCCTATCGCTCTTCTCCATAGTCCTTCACTTCAAGAACTATCAACTAGCTCTTAACGATATCGCTCTCAAAGCTTGGGGAAAAGGCTTTAAGCTGGCTCGATGAACCTCTTAACCTCCCACAAAGAGGTCTAAGAAGATGAGGCTGGAGGCACTCGAGGAAAAGTGCGCCGCTTGCGGCGTTTGCGAGCTCACGTGCGCATTGACTCGCTTCAGAGTGAACAACCCCAAGAAATCGGCGATAAGGGCTGAGATGTGGGTGTTGAGAGATGACGTGAAGATGCACATCAAGGTCTGCAGGCTTTGCAAGGAAAGGCCTTGCATCGAGGCTTGTCCCTCGAGCGCCCTCAAGTTCAACGGCAAATACATCGAAGTGGACGGGGCCCTCTGCAGACTCTGCAAGAACTGCGCCTCGGCGTGTCCCTTCAAGGGCATATTTTTCCACAAAGACTTAGGGCTCCCCCTCATCTGCAATTTGTGCGACGGAGACCCCCAGTGCGTCAAGGTCTGCCCCATGAACGCCCTGAGGGTCGTTGAAGCGTAGAGGTGGCAGAGGTGATAGCGAAAGGGGGTTACATGAACAAAATAGCTAGAGTGGACCTGACCAAGAAGAAGGTCAAAGTCCAAGAGCTCACCGACGAGCTCGTCCTGAACTACATAGGAGGCAGGGGCTGGGGGGCCAAGGTGTTGTGGGACGAGGTCCCGAGGGGCACCGAGCCATTCTCCCCCGAGAACAAGGTCGTGATAGCTACCGGACCCCTGACTGGGACTTACTTCACCGGCACTGGCAAGACGACCCTCAGCTCCAAGAGCCCCATGACGGGGGCCTACGGTGATAGCAACGTCGGTGGAAGGTTCGGCGTCGAGCTCAAGCAAGCCGGCTTCGACGCATTGATAGTGGAGGGGGCTAGCGATAGACCATTGTACATAAGGGTCTTCGAAGG
>DAIQQE010000014.1:0-17715 GCA_036786905.1 Candidatus Nezhaarchaeales archaeon
CTGACAGAGTATGAATCAAAAGTGTACTGCGCCCTAGTTGAAGGAGGGGCCTTAACGGCAGAGGAGATAAGCAGGGCATCGGGGGTCCCCCTAACGAGGGTCTACAGCGTGCTCGAGGGCTTGCAACTCAAGAACATGGTCGTCGAGGTGGCCGGGAGGCCGAAGAAGTTCGAGGCTCTACAACCGAGGATCGCCATGAGGAACTACGTGGCTCACGTGAGATCGATGACGGAGGAGGAATTGCGCAGACTTGAGGAAAAGGCTCGAGAGCTGTCCACGGCCTTGGAGTCGATCTATTGGAGCAAGAGGCTGGGCCCCAGCTCTACCGAGGTCTTAAGACAGCTGGCAAGCTTGAGCGAGATGGAGGGCTACACGAAGCTCTTAATATCGACGGCCGAGCGAGAGGTTTGCATCTTGACCTACCTCTTCACTTGGCTCGACATAATTAAGGAGGAGTTGTCAGAGGCCCTCGGGCGTGGGGTCGAGGTCAAGGTCTTGGCTCACGAGCTAAGTCGGACGACCTCGAGGAAGGTTTACGAAGCTAAGTCCATGGGGGTCGGGGTCAAGGTTTACGGCGGAGAGCCCTATCCGATAAGGGGAGTGATAGTCGATCACAAGCGCACCGTCTTCATGGTCTACATGACCGTCGCGCCCGAGAAGCCCTTGTTATCGTTACCGTATTACTCCGAGAACGTCGCCATCGTGAGGATGTTGAGAGACGCCTTCAACTACTTGTGGTCTAGCTCTCGCGACTCGGAGGCCTGAAGCCATGAAGCTCTGGGTCGAGTACCTGACCCCCAAGCAGCTCATGTTCTACTTGCCGGTGGTCGAAGAGGCGAGGAGGAGAGGCTGGAGCGTCCTGGTGACCACTCGCAGGTACAGAGAGTCGGACTTCTTGGCTAAGAAGTTGATGGTCGAGGCCCATTTTGTCGGCAGGTACGGCGGAGGCGGCCTATACGAGAAGCTCGCGAGCAGCATAAATAGGATGAAGAAGCTGGCACCGCTGGTCGAGAAGTTCAAGCCCGACGTCGCTCTATCCACCTCGCCGGATGCTGCAAGGGTGGCGTTCGGCCTCGGCGTGCCGCACGTATTGGCCAATGACTCTCCGCACTCGACTGCCGTCGCTAGGCTAACAGCCCCATTAAGCTCGAAGCTAGTGACGCCTTGGGTCATACCCAAGGAGGAGTGGGTCAGGTACGGCATAGCCGCTGAGAGCGTCATTCAATACAAGGCATTGGACCCAGTCATGTGGTTAAAGCACTTGTCCCTGCAAGAGGGGCTCGCGATACGGGGGCTCAGGAAGTTCAAGCACCTCGTGGCCGTGAGGATCGAGGAGGTCCAAGCCTCCTACATGATGATCGATAAGCCGACCATAATCGAGGACTCCATCGTTAAGCTCGCTGAGAAAGCTCGCGACTCCCTCATATTCGTGTTGCCCAGATACGCTTGGCAAATGAGGTACTTGAAGGAGAGGTTCAGGGGTCTAAGGAATGTCCTCGTCGCCACGAGGCCCGTGCACGGCCCATCGCTCTTGAGGAAGACGACCCTCTTCATAGGGTCAGGGGGGACCATGACCTGCGAGGCGGCCCTTCTCGGCGTCCCAGCCCTCTCCTTCTACCCCAAGGAGCCCATACGCGTAGAGCATTTCCTAATACAATTCGGCTTACTCAAGAGGGTCAGAAGCGAGGAGATGCCAGAAGTGGCGACCTCGGCCCTCTCCGACATAGACGAGCTGAGGGCTAGGCAGAGGGAGCTGAGCGAGAGGCTTTGGAGCTTGATGGAAGATCCATTGCCTAAGATCATGGAGGTCATTGAGAGCCTCGGTCCCAGGACCTGAGCCTCCTCTTTCGGCAGTAGACCGTCGCCTTGTACCACACGAAGAGCCAGGACAAGAAAAGCACGCCGCCAATCATCAATTGAAGCGCGTTATTTATGAGCGAGCCCGCGAAGCCCTCGATGGGTAGCTTCAGCTCAGCGACGACGTTGTTCACGACCATTAGTAGCAAGAGCATGAGGCCCCAGACCAACACCATTATGCCGACTATGTCCATCGTGTACTTCAGCGCCTTCATCTAATCACCATGAGGTATGCGGTCACTAAGGCCAAGACGAACGAGAAGAGCGAGAGCACGGCGTAGGCCTTGACCAGGTCAGGCTCGCGCAGAGGCCCCTTCGAAAGTATGAGGTTGGCCAGCGTCATGGGCGCCTTCTCGCTTCTGTTCGCCGCTATGACGTTGCCGCCCAAGACCACGGTAGGCCTCTCGGCCATCTGCCTCCTCTCCAGCAACCCCTTGACAGATGTTAATATGTAAAAGGCGTTCATTATCTGGGGCATGAGCGAGACCATCCCCACGATCTCCAACCTCCCTAGTACGGCGATAGCGCCTATGCCAGCTCCGACGGCTAGACTGCCCACGTCGCTCGCGAAGACCCTAGCTGGGTATAGGTTGTAGGGCAGGAAGCCCATCAGGGCCCCGAGCAACAGCAAGCACATGAACGCGGCCTCCCACCTTTCGAGGATTAAGGACGAGATCAGGAGTGCGAGGACGCTGAACGTCGACGTGATCGGCATGACTCCGTTGAACGTGTCTATCATGTTGACGGCGTTCGCGGGCACGGCTATGGCGAAGGGTAGCAGGGCCCAGTAGATTATCGTGAGCCTTAGACTGCCTACGAAGGGCAGCTCAGGCCTCCCTATCACCACTTCAGAGGGAGAGACGAGCCACCCTATGACTATGGGCGTGCAAGCGATCACCGTCAAGAGGGTCTTCGCGGTCCCCCCCAGAACCCTCAAGTAGTCCCACACCCCTATGGCCCCCGCCATCAAGACGCAGCCCGTGAAGGCTGCGAGACGAACGTCGACCTCGAGGAAGGCGAGGCAGTGCGCCGAAAAGCCCACGATGACCCCGAATAGCACCCCTAGACCGCCCATTTCAGGGACGATCGGTTGGCCGTCCTTGTGCACGTCCCTCCCGACGAACCCTCTCTTTTTTGAGAAATCCACCACCTTCGGCATCGCTAGGAACGTCGACAAGAAGCTGGCCGAGAAGACCAAGAGACCCTTGAGCGCCAAATCACTGAACGCTAGGCCCATGGATTCGCCTCCCGCTCACGAGGAGTTGTGGCGCGTCGGTCACCACTCCGCAGACCCCCATGGACCACAAGTGCTTGGCCTCTTCTTCGTCGTTGACCACCCATGCGTGGACGGGGACTTCAAAGCTTTGGGCCTCCTCGAGCAGCTCAAGATCCACGTAGTCCTTCTTAAGGAACAAGTGGTCGACCTCCTCATGAAGCAGCCCCGAAAGGCTTAGCGGTCTTGCGGATAAAATTATCCCGGCCTCTGCCCAGGGGACCTCTCTCTTAACCATCAGTGGAATCCTGTGGTCGAAGGAGGAGACCACGACCTCCCCTCCTCCATCCCTCCTCAACAACTCTATCAAGCTCCTGACAGCCCTCAACTCCTTCACGTCTAACACTATCATGGCCTTGCCAACTACGACCTCCAAGACCTCCTCTACGGTCGGCACGGTGAAGCCCCTCGTCCGGCCCAGACCCCTTAGCTCGTCGAGCTCCACTTCGCTCACCAGCCTGTTGACCCCCAATACCCTCAGCAACGATCGATCGTGAAACGCCACGAGAGAGCCGTCTTTAGTGGCCCTCACGTCGACCTCGACCCCATCCGCCCCAAGCCTCAGGGCCTCGACGATCCCCTCTAGGCTGTTCTCGACCATGATGGACGGTGCCCCTCTATGCCCTATGACGAGCTTACCCCTCAACCCTCACACCATCGTTCGTGGGCGAGACCTTGAAGGCCGTGGCACCCATGGCCTTCAAGGCGGCTATTACCTCCTCTTCTCGACGAGGAGCCAGCGCCACTACGCAACCTCCGCCGCCAGCGCCCGTTATCTTCGATCCCAAGGCCCCTGCCGACCTAGCTGCATAGACCATTTGGGACAGTTTGCTGGTCGAGACCCCCATCGCCTCTAAAAGCCCGTGGTTTATGTTCATTAAGTGCCCGAGCTCCTCGACGTTCCCGGACTCTATGGCCCTCCTGGCCCTCCTGCTTATCTCCCCTATGGCTTTTATCACCTGGTCCAGCACTTCCGGGTAGGCGTCCCTCAGCCTCCTCACCCTCTCCACCATCTCGCCTGTGCTGGCCTCTCTACCCACGTAGCCCACTACCAAGCCCCCCAGTCTCTCGATCCCCCTCAACGAATCGTAGACCTTCTCCCTCTTCGGGTCTATGTAAAGCGCGCCGCCCATGGCAGTCGTCGTCGTGTCCATCCTGCTCGCCCTGCCTTGGACGCCCAGCTCGACTTGGTATCCCAGCTCGGCGCACTCGTCCTTGCTGAGGTCCAGTCCCGCCAGCAATGAATACGCCTTAACGACCGAGACCGCAACGGCTGCTGATGTGCCCAGTCCAGCGCCGACGGGCATCTGTGAGGTTATCGTCATGTGGGCGCCGACGTTGACGCCGAACCTGTCGCGGACGACCTCGACGGCCCTCTTTACGTAGCTCAAAGCGGACAGGATCTTGCTGGACTCCCCTTCCAGCGTCACCGAGCCGTTAGGCATGAGCAGGGCTTTGAACCCGGCGAGCACCAAGTCCCTTGCTTCGACCCTCACGGCGCCGTCGTCCCTCTTCTCCGCCCTCACCTCGACCCTCTTATCTATGGCTACTGCTATCGCTGGCTCTCCATAGACGACAGCATGCTCGCCGAACAAGGTCACCTTGCCCGGAGCAGAGACGAGCACCAAGAAGATCATCTCCTCAGCTCGCGCTAGGCTCAGACAATTTAGTGCTTCGGGAAGACGAGATTTAAGCTAAATGGTGTCCATCAACCTCGGCCCCGGCATAGCGCTGAGAAAAGATTTTAAGAGGCCAGAGAATTGAAGGCGGGAGAGGTGGCCTTCGGTTGTCGAGGGCAAGGCTTATGACGACATCGGAGTAGTCGTCTCAGCTGTAATACCCAACAACGGGAGGCTCCTTTTCATAAAGAGGGGCGAGAGGCCCCGAAGAGGCTATTACTCCTTCCCTGAGGGCCATTTAAAGAGGGGTGAGTCGCCTCTGGCTGGCCTAGCTAGGGAGTGCAAGGAGGAGATAGGTTGCGCGATCGAGTTGCTGAGCTCCAAGGTCTTGGTGCTGGAAGGACCCAGCAATGCAAAGTTGTCAGACGATTATTTGGAGAAGTACTGGCCGCCGTACAATGGGAGGTTCGGCCTCCACAAGTACGAAGTCTTAGACCTCGCGTCTGTCGTCGTCCACACGCGCGCGGAGCCTGACAAGAAGTACATATACATACCCTGCAGATTGCTTGAGCCTCCTAGGGAAACAGAGGCGGCATTGGAGATAGTGTACATGAGACCCGAAGAGGCCTTGGACCTCAAGTTAAAGGGCAAGCTCAAGCTCATGCCCACGACATCGCTGGTTTTAGCTCTGATGAAGCTGGGGGAGTTCGTCCTCTAAAGCTCGAGGAAAGGTTAAAAAGCGAAGGGGGGTAGGTTGTCCAGTCATCTCCTCGACCATGGGGTGCGAGGGCTTGGAGCTCAGCGACTTGGTGAGCCGCCTCAGATCTTACAAGGGCCTCACTAGGAAGTCTTGCATAGGAGTGCTTGCCAGGCTCTTCAGCGCCGACTGCAAGTACGAGGACGCTGGCTGGTTTAAGGTCGGGGAGGAGTACGTGGTCGTGTCATGCGACGGGATAGCAGAGGACCTCATAAAGGAGGACCCCTTCCTCGCTGGCTTCTACTCGGTCTTAGTGAGCGTGAACGACGTTGTAGCCAAGGGCGCTAGGCCGATAGGCTACGCTGGCACGATAGCATCGAGCACCCACTCGATCAGAGTGGAGGTGGTCAAGGGCTTGAGAGAGGCCCTGAGGCTCTACGGCCTAGCGCTTTTTAAGATGCACACGCACCCCGACACCACGTACGACGCAGTCGACGGCTGTGCTGTAGGCGTCGCAAAGAGGGTCATCCCGAGTAGCACGGCGAGGCCCGACCAGAAAGTCGTCTTCGCGATAGACCTCGCTGGCTCTAGGCGCTTTAAGGGATGGGTCTACTGCTTCGACACAGTCCAAGGCAAGTCGCCCGAGCAAGTCAAGAGGTTGATAGACGGCATGATATTGATAGCCGAGAAGGGGCTTGCCTCTGCCTCTAGGGACATGAGCGCACCCGGCATGCTTGGCTCTCTGGCAATGCTTTGCGAATCGAGCGGCGTCGGAGCCGTCGTGCGCTTGGACTCGATACCCATGCCCCGAGACGTCGACCTAGAGCTTTGGCTCAAGAGCTACCCCTCGTTCGGCTTCATACTCGCAACGGACAACCCTCAAGACTGTGTTCAGACGCTCAGAGAGCACGGCTATGCAGCTTCAGTCGTAGGCGAAATCACGGACGACAAGAGGATCGTCGTGGAGCTGGGCTCGTCTAGGGCCGTCTTCATAGACCTCAATAAAGAGTCCGTCTTCCACCGGGCGTAGCATCGGAGGCCGATGCTCTTGCCGGCCAATCCGATTATAACCTCCCTACTAGTTAAGTAACGGCAGGGGGACAAAGCCCCGGCGATGGGCCATGGCTTTAATAGGTTTCCCGCTGTGGCTTGGCGATAAGAGTAGGTTTGTAACCAAGGCTGTCGAGGCATACAATGCGGGCTTCGACTACATCGAGCTGAGCTTCGACTACCCCTGGCCAATACCTGACGAGGAGACTCCGAGGAAGATAGCGAGCTACGCCCGGAGCTTGGGCCTAGACGTGGCGATCCATGGAAGCTGGAGGGACGTGAGGCTAGCGTCGCCAATGGACGAGGTCAGAGAGGCCTCTCTGAGATACGTTTCGAGGACCTTCGAGATAGCCAAGAAGCTCGAGCCTAAATATATAGTCCTCCACGTCTCCACCGACCAAGCAGTGAGCGAAGTAAAGGAGCTCGAGCAACTAGTCGTCGACGCGGCCACGCGGTCAGCCTTAGAGTTAGCGGGCCTCGCGTCCAAGCTCGAAATGATGTTGCTCTTCGAGAACATCCCCTCGTCGTTCTGCTCCTTAGTAGAGCACATGAAGAAGCTCGTTTCGAGCGTGAGCGGGGCCGAGGTCTGCCTCGACATCGGACACGCTTGGCTCCAAGCACTGAAGTCCGATGAGGAGAGGAGGGCAAGCATCGAAGAGGTGTTGGACAAGTGGATCGAGGGGCTCGGAAGTAAAATCCAGGCGGTGCACGTGCACGACTGCTTGGTTAAGGAGGGGAGGATCCAAGAGCACGTGGCCCCGTCGCTCGACTCTCCATCGATAAAGTCCTTGCTAAGGCTTAAGAGCAGGAACTTGAAGGCGCGCTTCATGGTCTTAGAGGTCTTTAGGAGGTCTGATGGTAAGGAGGCGAGCCCGAGGGACTTAGCAGGGCTCGTAGAGCGCTTGAAAAGGGCTCTATAGTTGGAGTGCGACGTTGAGGTGCAAACTATTAGAGCGAGCTTTAGTTATAGGATGAAGGAGGACGTAAGTGAGCTTAGGGAGCTCAGGTATTGGGCGCATAAGGTTGGAGTACGATCGCGGGACGATAGTCGTCAGAGGACTGACATGGGAGATCCCACCGCTGAAGTGGGATCCTAGGGCTAAGTGCTTGCGAGCACTGGCCTACAAGTACCTCGAGGTCAAGAGGGCTCTTGAGCTGTTGGGCCTCGAATTCGAGGACCGCGTGCTCTCGCCGATCAAAGGCTCTATTGGAATGCCCTCGCTCAAGCCCTTAAGGAGCTATCAAGAGGAGGCAGTGGAAGCGTGGCTCAAAGCGGGCAAGAAGGGGATAGTAGTTTTGCCGACGGGGACTGGCAAGACGATGATAGCGATCAAGATAATAGCGCAACTTAACGAGCCCACTTTAGTTGTCGTGCCTACGCTGGAGCTCCTCGAGCAATGGAGGCTGGAGCTCTCAAAGGTCCTCAACATCAACGTAGGGGTCATGGGCAGAGGCTCTAGAGAGCTCTCCTTCGTAACGGTCTCGACGTACAGCTCCGCCTATCTACACGCCGAGGAGATCGGGGACAAGTTCAAGCTCTTGGTCTTCGACGAGGTGCACCACTTGCCCAGCGAGAGCTTCAGGCAGGTGGCCCTCATGAGCGCGGCCCCCTACAGGCTCGGCCTGACGGCGACGCTGGAAAGGGAGGACGGCAAGCACGTGGACCTCCTAGACCTAGTCGGCGACGTTGTGTACAGGAGGAGCGTCTACGAGATGAAGAGCAAGCACTTGGCTGACTTCGACCTCGTGAGGGTCTACGTGGAGCTCACGGACGACGAGAGGAGGGAGTTCGAGAAGCTGTACTCGACGTACAAAAACTTCCTCGAGAAGAGGAACTGGGAGCTCAAGTCCCTTCAAGACTTCAGAAAGCTGGTAATGATCAGTGGACTCAGCAGGGAAGCCCGAAGGGCCTTGGTGGCTTGGCGAAACGCCAGATTACTCATCCTAAACTCGGTCTCCAAGCTCGACATATTGAGGGACTTGTTGAGGAAGCACAGAGGCGATAGGATACTGATATTTACCGAACTCAACGAGACTGTTCGAAAGATATCGAGGACCCTCTTGATCCCGGAGATAACTTACAAGACGAGCCCCAAGGAGAGGGCGACGGTGATGGAGCTATTCAAGAAGGGGGTCTACAGAGCTGTCGTGACGAGTAGGGTTCTAGAAGAGGGCATTGACGTCCCCGACGCTAACGTAGCCGTGGTCCTGAGCGGAACCGCGAGTAGGAGGTCGTTCATCCAGAGGCTCGGGAGGATACTGAGGCCTGCGCCCGGAAAGAGGGCCGTTCTATACGAGGTCGTGGTCAAGGACACCCCAGAGGTGGTGATATCGAAGAAGAGGCGTAGAGGGTTGGTAGAGAGTTAATGTTGCCTTCTGAGCTCTTAAGGGTCAAGAAGAGAGGTAACAAGATACTGCCCAGCTTTGCCGGTCTCAGCTACGAGAACGAGTACGCGTCATCGCTCTTAATTGACGTATACAGCGAGCACGTCGGCAGGACTTTGAGGGAGCTCGAGCAAGCCGTCAGGGAGGTCGAGGACCAGCTCGAGGACCTCGACTACCATCCTAAGTTCATTAGGGGGCTAATAGAGCTACTGAATAGGGCGATAACGACGGAAAAGCCAGCGACCAGGGTGCCGCCCGAGGTGGCTAGGAGGACGGTCTTCTCCGTGTCGTCCGAGAGGGGGTTCGCCATCGCCGATCAAGATAGGGCCGAAATTCTCAGCGAGGCAGCCCGCAGGCTCGGAGTATCGGTCGAGGACTTAGTCAAGGCCTTCGAGGCGAGCTACGACGACGCTGAGGTGATAGCCGACTTCAAGGCCCCCGAGCCCGTTGAGCTCCTCAGGCAGTACAACTTGTCCCTTCTTCAGACGCTCATGTTCAAGGCCACTTCGATGACCATAATAGCCAACATGACCGGTGCAGAGGCGAAGAACTTGCTCAGGAGGATAAAGCTGTTCGGCCTCATGTACATGGCCGACAAGGAAGACGGCCTCTTGAGAATACACATCGACGGGCCCGCATCGATCCTGACCCACACTAGGAGGTATGGCACCAAGATGGCCAAGGTCTTGCCGGTAGTGCTCCACTTAAAGACTTGGAGGATAAGGGCCGAGATAGTTCACATGGACAAGCGCTACACCTTGGAGATCGACGAACGCTACAGAGACTTGCTACCCAGCAGGCCTCCGATAGAGGAGGAGTTCGACAGCTTCCTCGAGGAGGAGTTCATGCTAAAGTTCATGGCATTTGGCATGGGCTGGGAGATAGTCAGAGAGCCTGAACCTCTCGTCGTTGGAGGGGCGATATTCATACCGGACTTCGCCTTGAGCAAGGAAGGCTTGAGGATATACCTAGAAATTGTAGGCTTCTGGACCCCCAACTACATAGAGAGGAAGCTTGAGAAGCTCAGCAGCATCAGGGACGCGATGATAGTGGCGATAGACAAGAAGCTTTCCTGTGCCAAGGAAGTGAGCCTTGCGCTGAAGGAGTTGCCCAACATCAAGCTGGTGACTTTCGAAGACAAGCTGAAGCTCTCGGACGTGTTGCCAGTGTTGCGAGAGCTCGAGAAGCGCAAAGTCGTTGCGGCGCGCGAAGAGGGCTTGGCTAGGCCCGTCAGCGAAGAAGAGCTTCGCGCATACCTTTCAAAGATAGAGGAGAGGCCCTTGAAGGAGGTTCTCGAGGTTCTAAGGGGCTTCGGTATACGGGATGCGTACGAGGCCCAGAGGATCCTGAAGAGGCATGGGCTTGTAATAGTGTGGAGGAGCCTCGACCAGTCGGATGCTATCGTTAAGAGGCTCTATCGCTAGAATACCTCCTCGGCCCTACTGACCATTTCCTCCTCTTCTAGTAGCTCCTTCAGCTTGGCCTCTCTAGCCCTCTTGCCCTCGATCCACCTCTTGACGGAGCTCGTGGTGACCCCCCTCTTCTTGCCCTCATGCTTGTCTATTAGCACGGCAACGGGCATCCTGACCCACTCGCCCAATAGTATAGCCTCTCCCCTCTCAAGCGTCGGCAGTGCGGCAAGCATCTCGTCAGTCATCCACTCGCTGTACTGCTTGACGTAGGCTTGGTCCTCTGGTTGCACGATCTTTAACACGCACAGGCTGTTTATCTGGCTCAACACGTTCGGGTCGATGCCCTTGGGCCTCTGAGAGACTATGGCTAGGCCGACGCCGTACTTCCTGCCCTCCCGAGCTATCCTCTCGATGGCCTGTTTAGACGCGCTGTCCGAGTCGCTCTTCAGGTACAAGTGAGCTTCCTCGACGACTATGAGGGTTGGCAGGAGCCTTCTCGTCATAGCCCTCTGGAGCACTTGTCTGCATATGTACGACACGACTTCATCTCGAGCGGCGTCCGGCAAGAGGGAGACGTCGACATCGACCACCGTTCCCGGCTCGAGAAGGTCTACTGGGTCCACCACGTCGGTGCTGTACACGTCGTACTCGACGATGCTCCTCTCGAGCTTCAAAAGTATGCTGTCGAAGACGTCTCGCCTGGCCGACGAAGATGAAGGGCTAGAGTCCCTCATCTTCATTATCAATGCGTAAAGAGCTTTGAGGTATCTCCTCCCGCTCGTGTCCTCGACCTCGACCTCGAGCTCCTTGTCGGCCCTCTGGACCAGCTCGGCCATCTTCTTCTCGGCCTCGGCCCTCTCACCACCGGCCTTCAAGTATAAGGAGTTGAGCTCCCTAATCGCCTTCCTCAACAAGTTCCTCTGCTTAGTGGCCGTCGCCTCCGGTATCAACGTCGATGCTAGGACCATCGGGTTCACCTTTAGCGGATTGACCTTTGCCTCGAAGTGCACGAGTTTGACGCCCTTAGACGCGACGTCCATGTCCGAGTACTCCCCATGACTGTCAATTATTATCACCTGTCCCCCGAGACCCGCGATCCTGTCCACAAGGACGGCCACCAAGTTGCTCTTACCGCTGCCAGTACTCCCCAAGATGGCTAAGTGTTTCGACAATATGGCATCGACGTTCACCTTGACCTCCACGTCCCTGTGAGACCTCAAGACGCCTATCCTGATCCAGCTCGAGAGGGGCGAGTCGGAGTACAGCTCGGTGAAGGCGCCGTAACATATCGAGAAGGCCTCCTCTAGGACCTCTTTCGAGGCCTCGTAGACTGGGGTGCGAGGGGGCACGGGCGTCTGGGGCCTTCGCTTAGTGACCAGATCCACGACCGGCGATGCTCTCACCACGATCTTTAGCGCGCCACTGGCCTTGGCGTACTTGGCCATTATCTCAGCCTCTTTTGAGTCAAAGACCCTCGTGAAAGCCTCGTCTACGACCTCAACTCCCGTGACCACCATCACGACCCTCAAGTTCCCCGTCTCGGAGTAGAGGTAGCTCGCTACTTGAGGGGCCTCGTAGGCGATTATGTACACGTCGCTTGGCGTTGACTTGGCGACCAGTCCTATCTCCTTCAAGAGAAGACCTCCCTCAAAGCCTCCCTGCCGGAAGGGAGTCTAACGCCTAAAAGGGATAAAGCCCTCCTCAAGGTTATGGCCCTCAGCTTGGCGCTGTTGTGGGCCACCAATAGCGGCACGGGATAGCCAGCTGGCGAAACGCTGCTCAACCTCATCACTATGTCATGCATCTCGTCCTCTGAGCACGCGCCCGGCACCTCTACCTTCAGCAAAGGACCACCATCCGATAGCCTCGCGTAGGAAATGGTCACGGTCTTGAGCTTGGGGCTGAGGGGCAATCTCTCAAGCTCCTCAACTTCTTCTTCGCGCATGTTGTAGAGGTCGGCTATCTTGACCGTCTTTGGCCTGCTGTAGCCCCTCGGCATAGAGCTGAAGAGGACCATGTCTGGCAACTGCTCCCCGCCGTAGATGGAGCTGCTACTCCTCTTCGCTATGAAGACCACGCAACCTCTCTCTACCAGCTCGACCAAGTCTTTGCACATAATGTCCGCCATGCCGGGGAGGACGGGGCTTCTGTGCAGGACGGCCTTGTGCACGATGAGCGAAGACAAGCTCCCATCGAATAGCACCACGGGCTCTTTAGCTCGCTTTATCGACTCCTCAGAGGCCCTCAACGCTGTCACGACCTCTAGATATGCCATCACAGCCCCTGCGTGCTGTCGAACCCAGTCGTCGCTCGTGGACCTCAAAACCTCCGACTTGGACGTCCTGAAGCTCCCTATTGATGGAGCTATCGCTATGGCTCTAGCTAAGTACAGGGTCGAGAACACAAGGGGCTTCGTGAGGTAGCTTCCGTCAACGCCTATGAATTCGTGGCCTTCCTGCCGCTTAGGGCCCTCGACCTTGACCCAGTAACTCGAGGCCTCCTCGGCCCTCCGACGTCCGCTCCTCCTGACCTCTCCTAGCCCTTCGAAGGCCTTTTGGATTTCTCTGAGGTCCTCCTCCCATATAGACATCAGTACTCCTCCACGACTGATACCCCTCCATCCTTCTTAACCCTATACACCTGATCGGCTGCCTCGGCAACCTCGGGGTCGTGGGTCACGACGATCACTTGAGGCATTTCGTCTGCCAGCTCCCTCAACACTCTAACGAGCTCCCTCCTCCTGTCGGCGTCTAAGTTCGCCGTTGGCTCGTCGAGTATCACTATCTCGACCTCCCTGTTGCTGAGGACCTTCGCTAAGGCCAAGCGAATCGAGAGCGCCAAGACGGCCCTCTCGCCTCCGCTCAAGCCGTCTATGCTCATCTCCTCCCCCCTTGCTATGACCTTGAGCCCTAGATCCTCGTCGAACTCTACTTCAAAGTCCATGCCGAACCTCGACAAGTAGTTGTTCACCTCGCTCTCGAGCCTCGCTCTATACGCCTTGCGGAGGCTCTTGGCTATGAGCCCGTCCTTCCCGAAGACCTTGCTCCTCAAGAAGTCCAAGAAGTCCAGGAACTTCTTCAACTTCTCGGCCTCGCGCTTGGCGTTCTCGGCCTTCGCACAGAGGTCTTTGAGCTCCTCGACCCTCTTCTTGCTACTTTCGATGCTACTCTCGACCCTCGCTAGTTCGACCTTGTAGTCGGCTATTTGGAGCCTCACTTTGTTGTACTCCTCCACTAGCCTCCTCCGAGCCTCGACCCTCTTCTTGCACTCCTCAACGACCCTCTCCAGCTCCTCGACCCTCTCCCTGAGCTCATCTCTCGTCTTCTTCAAGCTCTCGATTTGAGCCCTCATCTCCTCCTCTTTCGAAGAGATCCTCTTGAGCTCCTCCACTCTGACCTCGGCCCTGCTCACGAAGTCTGATAGCTGCTTCACGATCTTCACGGCCTCTCTCGGCGAGTCTACGAGCTCTAACAGCTCCCTGAGCTTGGAGAGGAGGCCGTCGCTCAGCTCGTGGCTCAGTACTTCTTCTAGCACCTTGTTTACGTCTCTAGCCAGTTCGACGAGGGCCCTCTTCTCTTCCTCTCTCCTCCTTTCCTCCTCTCTCAGGGACGAGAGCTCGTCGAGCAACCCGGCGACGTTCAGCTTTTCGACCTCGCGGAGCGCGCCTTTTTCGCGCTCTAAAGACCTTGAGAGCCCTTCAAGCTCTAGAACTGCCTTGTTCAGCTCGCTCTTTATCTTCTCCTGGACCCTGTGCTTTGCTTCGTCGCTCAGCTCGGCGCCGCACAATGGGCACTCGTTCCCGCTCTTCTCAAGGCTTGCGAGCATAGCTTTTCTCTCCTCTATGGTCGCCTTCAGGCTGCTGGCAATGTCTTCTTTGGACTCAACCCCAGCCTTGAGATCTTCGTATGCCCTCAATATCGAGTCGACGTCTGGAGGGCATCGCAAGATGCTGGACAAAATGTGGATCCTCTGCATAAGCCTGTCTCGAAGCCTGTCTATGGTCTTCCCCATCTCTTCAAGCCTCAATTGGACCATAGAGGCCCTCTCTAGCCTCTCTTGCAAGGTTTGGAATTGCTCCTTCAGCGCCAGCGCCGAAAGTAAGGAGCTAGCTTCTTTACTCGCTGCGCTAAGGCGGTCGATCTCCTCTTGAAGCCTTTTTACCTCCCTCTCGACTCCCTCGAGATGGCCCTTGAGCTTGTGGTAGTCCTCGCGCACTTTATCGAGCTCTTGTTCCACTGTCTCGGGGATCTCGGCTAGGGCCTTCTCTATGTAGGATAGCCCCTTCTCCAAGGCCTTCAGGTTCTCGAGAATTTTGTCCCTCTTGCCCTCATGCCTCTTAAGCTCCTCCTGTTCTCCCTCTAACTGCTCCCTCAAGCCCTCTAGCTGGGCCGCCTCGCCCTCAAGCCTCGCGAGCCTCTTCTCGTAGTCGCCCCGCTCCTCTTTCAGCGCCTCGGCTATGTCGTCTAGCTCCTTGAAGCCCAGAGCCCTCATGAGATCCTCCCTTCCGCTAGCTGTCGTGAAGTTCTCTAGGACCTTCTCGAGCTCTCCTTGTCTGACGATGACCGTGTCGAGATAGGCCTCCTTCCTGGGTATGCCAAGGACCTCTAAGACCTTCTTGTCGACGTACGATGCTTGGGTAGCTACGAGCCTGTCCTCCTCGTATAGCTTGTCGACGGCCCCCTTCTCTATGAATCTCTCGACCCTGAACCTCCTCCCGCCGACGCTAAAGAAGAGCTTGACAGAAGCCGACCTCGCGCCCATGCGCTTTAGAGAGTCCTTCGTCCCACCCCTCATGTTTCTGAAGCTGTCCTGAAAGAGGGCGAAGACTATGCCCTCTATGATGGAGGACTTGCCGGCGCCGTTGGGACCTATGATCGCAGTCAGTCCCTTACCAAAAGTTATGTCGGAGCTCTTGTGGGAGAGAAAGTCCTTGAGCTCAACCTTCTCTACTATCACGGGTGAGCCACCCTAGGATCGTCGAGCTCTTGGCTTTTGTCGGGGGAGCCGTCTTTGACGGCCTAGGAGGAACTTTTTCGCTTGGCTGCTGGAGAGGGGCCTTTAGCCAATCTTCAGAGCTTAAGAGCCTCTCGAGCTCTGCGCGAAGGTCCCCGGCCTTAAAGGCTTTGTAGAGCTCTACTACTATGTTGCTCATGTCCGGGAGGAGCGAGTTTATCACTTCCTCGATCCCGCCGAACGAGGCCTTGCTCGTCAATGACAGCGGTACCTCGAGCTCCTCGATGGAGATGAAGGTCCTGAGGCTGACGCCCGACAGCTCCTCCCTCACCTTCTCCAAGTCCCTCCTCTTGACGTTTACACCCTTGACCGTCAAGTGGATGAGCGGCTTCAACCTCATCGCGGCCGCTTGGGAGGCGATCTTCGCCACCAGGCTCTTGACATCGTCGAACGCGACCTCGACCACGATCCTAGGCCTCACGCTCTCTAGCCTCTGAAATTCGACCTTGGCCTCGTCTCCGCTCAAGTCGACAAAGCAGAACCCCTTCCCGGCCTCGGTCAAGTCGTTCAGCGATATTATCTCGCTAGACCCCGGGTAAGCTGCTACAGAGCCGTGAGCCTTAAAGGTCTTGAAGACGTGGTAGTCACCCAGCGCGTAATAGATGAAGCCCTTGGGGATCTCATTGATCGAAAATTCACCTAGAGGCGAGACCTCCTTCAAGAGGACGTGCATGGCCAAGACGCTCTTCCTGGTCAGGGGCTTCAAGCCGTACAACTTCTCCTTCAGAACTTGCCCCCTCGCGTAGTCTAGCCCGACGATGCTGTAGTCCCCGCTCACGTAGGGCCTGTGTGATAAGTGGATCAGCAAGTCCATGTCCTCGAGGATCGAGGTCGGCGCCAGCGCCTGGGTCTTGGGCCTATCGTGTTGTCCCATCACGTAGAGGAACGGTATGCCCCGTTGCTTGAGGCCCTTCAAGGCCCTCATGGCCGACCTGTAGGCCTGGGGCGGGGGGTTGGGGGAGTGGAAGAGGTCCCCCGAGTGCACGACCACATCGACGTGCTCCTCGATGGCCTTAGACACGACCTCTTCGAAGCAAGTGTAGAGGTCTTTCTCCCTCTCGACGAGCCCGTACTGCCTATAGCCCAAGTGGCTGTCGCTGACGTGCGCTATCAACAATCCTCCTCGCCCTCGGGGGAGGGGCAAAAAGGAGACCTCTCAATGCATCGCCCCACTATTACTGCATCGACTTTCCAGCAATATAAAGATAGTCTTCGCTAACTGGTGCACCAGCCCTCCTCGACGCGAGCACGACGATCGCTATTAGCGGGCTCAAGTCGGAGGCAGTCACTGGCTTAGGCAGTCCCTCAGGTTCCTGCGACGCGATGGAGAGGTCCTCTGCTTTAGTCAAGCTCCACGTTGTAGACCCTCTTAAAGTTCTCTACGAACACCCTCTCGACCGCGTCCTCGCTCACGAACCCCTCTCTCAGCATCTCCGATACCTCAAGCGCTATGGCCCACGGGTACGACACGGCCCCTGGCCTCTTCGGATCATCTATGAAGTCGCTCTCGACGAGGAAGTCCAAGCCCTTGGCAAACGCCTCCCTCAAGTTCTTGCCTCTACGGGGTACCGAGGGCGTAAGCCCTCCAGCCCTCCCTATGACCTTCGGCTCGGCGTGGTGTATCACTACTAAGCTCGGCTTGACGCCCACCTTGCGGACCCTCTCGACCACGTCTCTGACGGCGTCGTAGCCCCTCTCCAAGTGGAGGTGTATCGGGCAGCTCAAGTCCTTGGCGAGCTCTAGCGAGAGGTCAAGGATCTTGTTGCAGACGTTCACGGCCAGCTTGGAGGTCTTGTAATGTGGTCTGCCGACCTCTCCGAGCCCTACTGCCAGGCCCTCCTCGACGTAGCGGGCCGCCAGATTCATGACCTTCTCGGCCATCTCGAGGGCCCTGTTTGCTCCAAAGCCCTCGACCCACGCCACCAACTCGGCAGGGTGAATCCCGAGCACGGCCAGTGCCTTGACGTGGACCGAAGCCTCCTGAGCCCCCCTCAGTACTTTATCGAAGACTCGAGAGTAGTCCTCGGGTGAGGTCACGGACACCGAGTAGTGCCACGAGAGCAGAGGGGCGAAGACTATGGCAACGCCGCCAACCTCCTTAAACCTCCTAGCGACCTCAGCGAAGCCCAAGCCCCTGACGGGATTGGCGTGCGCGTGGTTATCAGTTATCCTCATCAATTCCTTGACCTCGCAAGCCGGGCTCGGTTCTGTACACCTGCGCGACATCACAAGACTTTTAAGCGTTCGTAGAGCAGCCCTCTTGAGATAAGCGAAAGTCATGGACGCGGGCAAAGTGCTTAGATCGAAGGTCAAGAAGCCAGTGAGGTCGATCTCCGGAGTTGTAGTCGTAGCTGTAATGACCAAGTACTTCCCGTGTCCTCACGGGAGGTGCGTGTACTGCCCCAAGGG
>DAIQQE010000015.1:0-17588 GCA_036786905.1 Candidatus Nezhaarchaeales archaeon
GGCGGCAACTGGCCGAAGAGCATCCTCCTTATAGACCACAAAGCGTAGGCGAACGTGAGGGCCGTCGCCACTATCGCCACGATCAATATCGATATCTTGAGGGAGTCGTGGAGGAGCGTTGCCGAGCTCAGAGCGCCCGTGAATATCATCCACTCACTTATGAAGCCGCTCGTGAAGGGTACGCCCATTATTGTGAAGAAGCCCGCGAACATAGCGACTGAGGTGTAGGGCATCTTGCCCGCCAATCCTCCGAGTCGGCTTATGCTCCTAGTGCCTGCCTGATGGGCGAAGACACCAGATAGGAGGAAGAGTATTGCTTTGCCCAGCGCGTGAGCGACGAAATGGAACATGGAGCCCGTAGCCCCTATGAGGGCCAGCTCCCTATATCCGCTACTGATCGCCAACGCCGCGGCTCCAAGCCCTAACAATATGTAGCCCATTTGACTTATGCTGGAGTAAGCCAAGAGCCTCTTGAAGTCTTCTTGGGCGAGGGCATTGAGGGCCCCATATATCATGGTTACAACTGCGAGGATCATCATCACCATGGACACGTACCGAAGAGCGGGCGTATAGAGGAGGACTATTCTAAGTATTGCATAACCAGCTAAGCCTATCATAACTGGCGAAAGCAGGGCCGATATGGGCGTCGGGGCCGCGACGTGAGCGTCTGGAAGCCATGCGTGGAGCGGGAAGACTGCCATCTTCACGAAGAGGCCTATCAGCATCGCCGAGACTATCGCGACTAATATGCTTGGGCTCGCTCCCGCTTGCGCTATTCTCTGAGGGATTTCGTGTATCTCGAGCGTCCCGAGGTAGCCGTTTGTGGCCACTATTCCGGCCAAGAAGCAGAGAGCCCCTGCCTCGGTGAATAAGAAGTACTTCAAGGCTATCCTCTCTTTCTCGAACTCGCCCCACTCGTTTATTAGCGCCCACGAGGCGATGAGAGTTATCTCGAAGAATATGAAGAACTCGATGAGGTTGGTTGACAGTGCCAGCCCTACCATCCCAACGAAGAAGAGCTGGTAGAGGCTGAAGAAGATGCCCATGTTCGGAGAGTCCTCCATGTACTTTATCGTGTAGAGGGCTATGAGGGCCGCCACGACAGCTATCGTCAGGGCTACCGGCGAGCTCAGGCCGTCGGCTCTGAAGCCGAATTTCAATCGCATGACGTCAGTGATGACCCAGTCATACACCACCTCGTATGGCTCGGTGGCGAGGCCTGTGAAGAAGCTGTAGGTCGAGGCCCCGAAGACCGCTATTGATGGGAGCATCGCTAAGAAGGCTATTAAGCCATTCCATCTTCCTAGAGGCCTGTTTAAGCCTAGCGTCACTAACGCCGCCACTGCAGGGACTATTACGGTATGGGGTAGTAGCGCGCCCACCATCTATAACAACCCTCCTAGCCCAAGCAATATCAAAGCGACGAGCAGCAACCCAATGAGCATGCCAATTACATTGTAATTAAGGAAGCCTGTCTGCAACCTCCTGAACTTAGACGCGAAGCTCACGACACCCGATACGAGGCCGCCGACTATGGCCTTTTCATAGCCCCTCAGCTCCGCCCACCTATACAGCCCTTGAGCGACTGTTATCGTTGGATAGACGAAGGCCTTGTAGTAGAGCTTGTTTATGTACCATCTCTTGAAGAAGAACGTGCGGACGGCGCTGAGTGCCGGGCTCCTGGCAATGATGATCGACGGATCGATCCTCCTGGCTATGTAAATGAGGTATGCTGGAAGCGCACCCACGACTAATGCTAGCAATGATATGGACAAGATCAGCAGCTGAGGGCTGGCGAGCGCGGCTCCTAGATGATGCGCCGTTAAGTGTAGCGCCTTGGGAGGGAGAATGCCTAGAGAGGCCTCCTCGAATGCCTCTTTGATCCATTCTTCTAACGCCCATCCCACGAGCCCTATACAGAGAGAGGCTGTTGCCAGCAATGCATAAGGCACGTACATTATCGGGCTCGCTTCCTCAATTTCGTGTCCCTCGGCTTCGAGTTCGACGACTCTATGACTCCTCTCTCCATGGAACGTCAGACCCACCATCCTGAGCGTGTAGAAGGCCGTAAGCGCCGCCGTCACCACCGATATCACAAACGGGCCTACGAAAGCGGGACCGCTTTCCCAAATTGCTTCCCAAGCGACCGTCAAGACCGCTTCCTTGCTCCAAAAGCCGCTGAGCGGAGGTACCCCCGCTAACGAGAGAGCGGCTAGTAACATCGTCACATAGGTTATGGGCATGTGCTTCTTGAGGCCGCCCATGTGGTACATGAACCTCGACTCGACCGCGTGTATCACCGCTCCAGCCGCGAGGAAGAGGGCCGCCTTGAAGAGGGCATGGCTCATCAAGTGGAACATACCAGCCATCAACCCTTCGGCTATCCCGTGGGCTATCAAGCCCCCAGCGCCCAAGGCCAAGAACATGTAGCCTATCTGGCTGACGGTGGAGTACGCTAGCACCTTCTTTATCTCTCGAGCGACCATAGCTTGCGTCGCGGCGAGAAAGGCCGTAAAGGAGCCTATCCACGCGATCACCGCGAAGAAGACGGAGATCTCCTTTACTCCCATCACGTGATAGGCGAGCCAGAATATCGGAAAGACCCTAGCTATCAGATATACTCCTGCTTTAACCATCGTGGCAGCGTGTATGAGGGCGCTGACGGATGTTGGGCCTGCCATGGCATCTGGGAGCCACTCGTGGAGCGGGAACTGAGCCGACTTGCCAACGGGGCCCATGAAGAACAGAATTGCCGCCGGCAAGAGAAGGCCAGCGCCGCTTAGGGCTGGAGCCCACTCGCCCACCTTGCTCAAGAGCTCCGAATAGCTAAACGTCTTCGCATGGGCGTAGATGATGAATATCGAGGCCAGAAGGCATACGTCGCCTATCCTAGTCGTCACGAAGGCCTTCATGCCCGCGTGAGAGGGCGGGTAAGCCTCGTCCTCCTCCCCCACCCAGCACTTCAGCCAGTCCTCCTTCGCGTCTCGGTACCAAAAGCCTATCAACGCGTAGCTACAGATGCCGACGCCCTCCCAGCCAAAGAACATGAGCAATAGGTTGTCGGCCATCACCAACAAGAGCATGCTCCCGATGAAGAAGTTCATGAGGAACCAATACCTAGTGAGGCCTGGCTCGTCGTGCATGTACTTCAGAGAGTAGACCATTATCAAGAAGCTTATCCACGCGACGATGTTGGCCATTATTATGCTCAGAGGATCGACTATTACGCCCATTCTGATTTTAAGCAGAGGAATCCATTCATAGCCTAATGAGTCGAAGAAGTGTAAGTCGCCCCATAAGAGGGGTATCATGAAGGAGGCGAAGAGAGCGGCTAGGAAGGAGAAGGACACGGCGGCGCAGTCCCTAACTCGCGAGCCGAGCTTCGCAAAAGCGGGGGTCAGTACGGCGCCGATCATTGGTGTTATCCAGCAGAGCCAAGCGCTGGCGTAGCCGATGTCCTCTAACGTCAAGCGCATCACCCTGGCGGCGCCCTTTTGTTTTTTGGGAGCGTATTTAACGCTTACTCGTGCACTTCGATTTGGAAAGTGTCATACCATGTAAGAGCGCTTACACGGCGTTAAGAGCCAACTTCTTGCTTAGGCCTCCCGTAGACGTCTACGCCAACGCCCGCGCCAGCTCAAGCGCCTCGGTTGTGCGGGCCTTCTTATTTCTTGAGGTAGTCGGTAATGCAGGTCTGACCTCCGCGATCCGCGTGTCTAGCACGTTCTTCGTCGAGTATCAGCCTTCCATAGACACCGTCGTAGCCAGGCCTCACGGTCACGCGCCCCTCTCTGACCCTTACTATCGCCTCCGCCACCTTGCTCGGAACGACTCCTTCAAGCTCTCTGAGGCTCGTGTTCAGCAACACGTTTAGCTCACTACCGAAGCTGTTGACGAGCTTCATGTACAGCTCCCACACCTGACCCGAGCACAACCTCGTCTCCCCCCTCGCTCCTAGGCATTCGGCTATTATCTCGGCCAACGGCAAGAGCCTCTTGAAGTCGATGGCATTAGGGGGCCTAAAGCCCTTGGGCCTGTCTGCTAGCTCCTCGACCCTCTGCTCGACCCCCTTCGTCAACTGTCTTCCACAGACGGGGCATTTGTTGTTCCTCTTCATAGCCTCTTCAGGGGGCATGGAGACCCCGCATCTCCTGTGGCCAGTCCAGTGGTACTTGCCGTAGGCTGGGTCGACCTCTATGGTCATTAAGAACTTCGAGGGGTTCTTGCTCACTATGGCGTCTATGAGCTCTCGATAGGAGGGCTCCTTTAAGTTGAAGACGTTGGCCTCCCTGCCGAGCCTGTGGGGGTACGGGCTGTGGCTGTCGCTGTTGCTCAGGAGGGCCAATCTATCGAGCGAGGAGACGCGCCAGTTCATCTCCGGGTCAGAGCTGAGGCCCGTCTCAAGGGCCTTTATCTTGTAGCTCTTATCCCCGTAGCACTCTTCGAGGCTGTCTACACCGCCTATCGACCCGAAGATGGACCACCAAGGGGTCCAAGCGTGGGCCGGGAAGACGAATATGTCATCGTCTACCTGCAAGAGCATTTCGACGAGCTCTGCGGGCTCCACGTCGAAGACGGGGCGTCCGTCCGCTCTGAGGTCGCCGAGCTCGTCGAAGACGTCGGCGACTTGCTCTGCGACCTCTAGGCTCGGCATCAAGACTACGTGGTGTATCCTCCTCGCCTTTCCCTCCACCTCGTGTATCGTCCCCACCTCCGTCTGAATCACGAAGTATAGATCCGCAGAGGAGGCCTTGACCTTGTAGAGGCCGGTTCCGGGAACTTCTTCGAGGCACTCCTTTAGCTCCCTGAGCCACGAGGGGTGGAGGGCATCGCCAGTCCCTAGGAGGTTTATTCCCTTTAGAGGGGCGTATGTCAGGAGCTCTCTTATGTCCATTCTCTCCGACGTGGCCCCGCTGTACTTCGAGTGTATATGAAGGTCAGCGTATATTATCACGCGTAGCTACCCGCTTTAATTGACATCTTGTAGCGTATAAAGTATCTCCTCGCTCATGGTTGTAGGAGGAGGGCCGAGGTGGCCTTTTGCGCTACGTCCAGCAAAGGCCACGGATAGCAACCCATCACTATCAACGCTATCATCAGCAACAAGAGCGGTGCCACTATCACAGGAGAGGCCTCCTTAAGCCCCACGACCCTCTCCCCTCTAGGCCTTATGACGCATATCTGCACGAGCCTCAGATAGTAGGCGGCGGCGAAGACGCTGTTCACGAGCATTAGCGAGGTCACCACGTTCATGAACACGTCGCCTACGCTGTAACCAGCCATTAGCAAGATGAACTTGCTCACGAAACCCGCTAAAGGAGGAACCCCGCTTAGCGACAGCAACCCTATGGAGAAGGCCACGCCGGTCCAAGGCATGGCCCTGCCAATGCCCTGAATATCGTATATGTTCCTCGTCTTCGCTCTAGTGATGAAGGAGCCCGCGGCAAGGAATAGAAGCCCTTTGCCCAGCGCGTGGGAGAAGATGTGCATGAGCGCCCCCACTAGCCCCATGGCGCTCGCAAAGGCCGCTCCCTCAACTGAGCGGTACAAGGCATAGGCTGCCGTGCCCAAGCCGAATAATATGAAGCCTATGTTTACGGTGCTCGAGAAGGCCAGAAGCCTCTTGATGTCCCTTTGGAGCAATGCCATGACGTTCGCGACGGTAGTGGTTATAACGGCGAATACCACGAAGAGAACGCCGTAGTCAAAGGACGAGGGGGCGAATATCGTAAAGGAGCCCTTCGCGATGGCATAGACGCCGGCCTTGATTACTAGCCCCGACAGCATCGCGCTTATGGAGCTCGGAGCGGCTGGGTGGGCGTCTGGAAGCCATGTGTGGAAGGGCACGATCGACGCCGTGACCCCGAAGCCAACGAAGATTAATAGCAATATCACATAGTTGTAGAGCACGGGGGCCCCACCCGGCTCGGCGAAGGCCTTAGAGAGGGTCGCGAAGTTCAATGTACCAGCGTGATAGTAGAGCAACGAGATGCCGAGCAACGCCACGAGAGATCCCAAGGTGCTCATCACGAGATACTTGAGGCCGGCCTCTATGGGCTCCCACCTGTACTTCCTAAAGGAGACGAGAGAGTACGACGATACACTCATCAGCTCCCAGAAGACGAAGAGCGTGAAGAAGTCCCCTGCGACGGCGACTCCCATCATGCCGGCCACTAGTAGCAATAGCATCGCGTAGTACCTGTCTAAGCCAGTGTCGTGCTCCATGTACTTTATTGAGTATATCGACACCAAGAGGCCCAAGCCAACGAACAGCAGGACCATGAAGGCGCTAAGGGGGTCTATCCTCATTTCAACGCCTAGAGGAGGGCCAAATGGATGGAACCAGCACTTTAAGGTCTCGCCTTCGACCAACGCGCTCCGGTATTGCTGAATAGAGGAGGCCAGCGCCAAGAGGAGGCCTATGGACGCCACGATCCCCGTCAGGTACTTGTACTTGAGCTTCCCCTCGACGTAGCCTATCATGGGCATTAGTGCTGAGAAGGCCACCAGCGCTACTATGGGCCCTAGGGCTTCGATGGCGCTTACCTCCACTACCATCACTCACCACCTCAATCTCCTAAGCTTCTTCAGGTCGAGCGTCTTGTAGTGGCGATGGGCGTTTACTACCAACGACAAGGCGAGCGCGGCTATGACGCCTCCAATCACTATCGAGATTATGACGAGGGCTTGGGCCAGGGGCTCGACGGCTCTCACCGTAGGTAGGGTGGTCGCCACCCTCGCCCAACTAAGCGACAGCAAAGCGGTGTTCACCGCGATGGTCGCTATCTCGATGCCTATGACGGTCTTTATCATGTTCCTCTTGGATACTAAGCAGTAGACGCCTATCGCGAGAAGTATTACTGAGAAGGCGAGATATGCCTGTGGAAGGGCGAAGCCCACTCCCCCTACACCTCCTCCTCTACAGATTCCTCCAGAGGGGCTTCGACGACCGCCTCCTCCTCTTCCGCTACCTCCTTTGGCGGCTCAAGCCTGAAGAGCGCTGTGACGCCACATGCGGCGCCTAGTATCAGAAAGGCTTGGGCCAGCATGTCTATGGCTCTGTAGCCCCAGAGCATTTCGCCCAACTCCTTGTAGGGCGCTGCGACGCCTACGTACGGTCTCGCTGGCATGCTGTAGGAGAGCGAGGTGAGGAGTAATGCTGAAGTCGCTACTACTAGTATCGCGCCAGCTATCGCGAGGCCCCTCTTCATGCGGTTCGCCTCCTCTTAATCGTGTGTACCGTTACTATCAACAAGACAGAGACGGCTCCTGCGTAGATCAAGAGCTGGAACACCGAAGCGTAGAAGGCGCCCATAGCGTAGTAGATCACTGCGACGAAGACGCACATGATGAGGAAGGCTATTATGCTCCTGACGAGGTCCTTGGCCTCGACCGCAAGTATGGCGGCGAGCAACGCCAAGAATATCAGCGCGAGGTCCCACAAGGCTCAACGACCTCCGCCTTCCTATTATAGGTGGCTAACTCGTACACCTGCGTCGTCTTAATAGCTTTTCGAGGGCAGGACTCAACGCATTGCGAGCAGAAGGTGCACCTAGCCAAGAAATATTTGGGCTTCTTCTTGCCGTTCGACAACGTCACCATCACGAGCGCTTGAGATGGACAATCCCTAGAGCACAAGCCGCAGCCGACGCACTGGTCGTAGTCTATTTCGATCTTGCCCCTGTAGTCCGAGGGCACGTCCCTCTTCTCGAAGGGGTAGAGTATCGTGGCCCTCTTCTGAAGAGCGGTCTTCAAGACCTCGCGAAATATCGGCACTTGCCCAGCCCCCTCAAGCGGTTACCAAGGGTACGACCACCGCCAATAGCAGTTGAAGCAGAGAGAGGGGCACCAACCACTTCCAAGCGAAGTTGATCATCTGGTCGATCCTCAACCTCGACATGGCCGCCCTTATTATCGTTAGCAACAGAAGGACGGCCACGGACTTTATGACGAAGAGCATCGTCGAGATAATCACCCCTCCTAGGCCTGGCACTAACGGGCCCGGCTGAGGGCCCCCTAAGAAGAGCGTGGCCCCCAGACCGCACAGGAAGGCCAGCTCTACGTCCCTCGCAAGCCTCAAGAGCGCCAGCTTCCTGCCCGAGTACTCGGTAGTCCAGCCAGCGACTATCTCCGTCTCCGCCTCGGGTATGTCGAAGGGCACTCTCTCGAGCTCGGCTTGCGCCGCCAGTAAAAATATCGCAAAGCCCAAGGCCTGCACCCCTAGTATCGCCCACCAATCTCGCTGGGCCTCTACTATGCCATTAATGGAGAGCGAGCCCCCCGTGGAGACCGTTATGGCGGCTGCTCCTAGGACCGAGGCCACGAGGGGTATCTCATAGCCCAGAAGTTGAAGCACTGACCTCTCAGCCCCTACCTCTGAATACCTGCTCGCAGAGGAGAAGCCCCCCAAGAACACGAGAATTACGAGGATTGTCAGGACTACCGACAAGACCACTACGTCTCCTTCGAACGAGATTATCCCTTGAGGTCCGCAAACTGGCAAGAAGAGCGTCGCGAAGAAGGTCAAGGTTAAGGCAAAGACCGGCACTGAGGAGAAGACGGGCCTGTCAGCGCCCTCGGGCACTATGTCCTCCTTGGACATTAGCTTGACGAAGTCCGCGAAGGGCTGGAGCAGCCCCCACGGACCCGTGTATAATGGGCCCACTCTGTTCTGGAGCTTCGCGTAGAACTTCCTGTCTATCCACTCGAAGAAGAGGCCCAAGATCGAGAAGAACAGGAGGCCCGGGAAGAGCAATATACCGAGGATTGCCGTGAGCTCCTGAGTCACGACCTGTCCCTCCAGTAAATGCGCTTTATTTGGCCGAAGGTCCAGACCCAGCTCTTACCGCTCGACACGTCAACGAACTTCACTGCCCTGTCAGTGCAACTCATGCAAGGGTCTATGCTCGCGAAGACTATGGGCACGTCTGCTATGTAGACCACGTAGTCACCCTTGGAGGTCAGCATCACCGGAACCGATAGGAAGTTGGCGAGCGAAGGCGCTCTGACTTTCCACCTGAAGGGCTTCTCGGAGCCGCTAGCTCTAACGTAGTGAAACACCTCTCCTCGAGGGGCCTCGGTTCTCCCAACGCCCTCTCCAGCCGGGACGATCCTCGGCAACCTAGCCCTTATGGGCCCCGAGGGCATCTTCCTTATAGACTCTCTAATGATGTTTATCGACTCAAGTGTCTCGTCGATCCTGACCAGTAGCCTAGCGGTCACGTCGCAGGTGTCGTAGGTGACGACCTTGAATGGTATCTCATCGTACGCCGCGTGGGGGTCGTCGGCCCTGACGTCGAAGGGCACGCCCGACGCCCTAGCCGTGGGGCCCACAGCGCATAGGGCTATGGCGTCCTCCTTCCTCAGTATGCCCACGCCATCGCAACGCACCCTTATGGTCCTCTCGTCCAAGCACATCTCCTTGTACTTCTTCACCTTCTCCTCTAGAACGTCCATGACCTTTAGGATCTTCTCTGCCTTCTCCTGTGGCAGATCCCTCCTCACCCCTCCTATGGTCACTAAGGCGTACGTGACCCTGTTGCCGGTGAACTCCTCTATCACGTCCATCACCATCTCTCTGTCTCTCCAGACGTACATGAACAGGGTGTCGAAGCCTATCTCGTGGGCCGCGACCCCTAGCCACAGCAAGTGGCTGTGTATCCTGTTGAGCTCCAAGCCTATGGTCCTCAAGTAGTCGGCCCTTCGGGGGATTTCCTTGCCTATGATGTCTTCGGTCGCCTGAGCCAAGCTGAACGCGTGGACTATGCCGCAGATCCCGCAAATCCTCTCGGCTATGTAGAGGTTTTGAATGAAGGTCTGGTACTCGCCAGCCTTCTCTATGCCCCTGTGGTTGTAGCCCAGCCTGAGCTTGGCACCGATGACCTGCTCTCCGTCCACGTAGCAAGTTATGTTGATGGGTTCCTTTATCGCTGGGTGTTGAGGGCCTATTGGGATGTCAACTAGACTACTCATCCCCTAATCCCTCTCCTTAGTTATCCTCTTAATCAGCTCTTGGAGGTCCACGTCCTTCCTGAGGGGGTACAGCCCTTCGGGCCAGTCGTCAGGGAGCTCAAGGTGTGTGAGGTCCGAGTGGCCCTTGATGTTTATCCCGAACATCTCATGAACCTCCTTTTCGTAGAAGAAGGCCCCCGGGATCACGTCGGTTATAGTGTCTATCTCGGGGCTGTCCTTGGGGACTAACGCCTTGACGGATATCACTATGCCCTTGTACGAGAGGTGAGGTATCACCTCGAAGCGGTCTATCGCATCAACTCCCGATATCGTCGACAAGTGCGTCACGCCAACATCATCTCTCAAGAACTTAATCACGTCCTTGTAAGTCGAGCCGTTGACTGTCACGAAAACCCTCCTGGGCCTTTGGATCTTGGCCTCGAGTATTTTGTCCCCAAACTTCTCCTTGAGCCTGCTCACGAGCTCCTCTTCGACCGTCAAGACCCTCCACCCCTAAGCTTCTCGATCAGTTTCACGACCCCGTTTATTATGGCCTCGGGCTTGGGAGGGCAGCCCATGACGTACACGTCGACCGGTATCACGTTGTCTAGCCCGGGGTAGACGTTGTAGCAGTTCCTGAAGGCCCCACCGCTGGAGCAACAGTTCCCCACAGCCATCACGAACTTCGGCTCCGGCATCTGCTCGTAGACCCTCTTCAACCTCTTCTCGACCTGCTTAGTGACCGGGCCAGTGACCAACAGTATGTCGGCGTGCCTAGGCGATCCCACGAGCCTTATGCCGAACCTCTCGACGTCGTACCTAGGCGTCAGCGCGGCCACGACCTCGATGTCGCAACCATTGCACGCCCCTGTGTTGAAGTGCAAGACCCAAGGGCTTCGAATCCTAGCCCAATCGACCAGCCCCATTTTTACCACCTCCTCCTCGCTAGGAGGAGTATGGCCTCTAGGGCCACGATGGCATAGATCGCTATCAAGAAGCTTGAGGTGCGCAATACGGCTGGCGACAGTATAGCGAATGCGATTACCATGGCTACCATATCGAATACCAAGAATACAATAGCGAAGTTTATGAGGTGGATTGTTAAGGGGACTACCTCTGCGGGGACGTCCTCGCCGCAGGCGTACGGCTTAACCTTTTCGGGGCTCGGCTTCGGCCTCGGAGCCATTTTAGAGCCCAGGAAGTAAGTCAAAGCGGAGGCTAAGAGGGCGATGACGAAAGAGGTCGTCACCACCATTGCTAGGTCCACGGCGCACCCCGCCTATGTGGGCCGCTTTCTCTGCCCGAGGGTTTAAAATATAAATTCTTCGACCGGCCTCACATAGAGAGGTTAATAGGTCGTCGTGGTGTCAGGGATGGCTGTTTCGCGCAATAAAAAGCACGAGAACTTCAGCGAGTGGTTTGAGCAGGTAACTCTCCACACCATGGTCTACGACTACAGGTTCCCAGTCAAGGGCTGTGGCGTGTGGCCGGGGTACGGGTTCAAGCTCAGGAAGCACGTACTCGAGGTCATGAGGAGGTTGCTGGACGAGAGCGGCCACGAAGAGTGCCTCTTCCCGACCCTCATCCCCCAGACCCTCTTGGAGAGGGAGGCTGAGCACGTAAGGAGCTTCGAGGGCGAGGTCTTCTGGGTCACGAGGGGGGGCTTCACCGAGCTGGGGGAGAGACTGGCCCTGAGGCCCACGAGCGAGACAGTGATAATGCCCATGTTAAAGCTGTGGGTCAGGGACTACAAGGATCTCCCGGTTAAGCTGTACCAAGTAGTGAGCGTGTTCAGGTACGAGACGAAGGCGACTCACCCCATGATAAGGGTCAGGGAGGTCACGACGTTTAAAGAGGGGCACTCCGCCCACGCCACCTACGAGGACGCTGAAAGCCACGTCTGGAGTATTGTCGAGCTCTACAAGAAGTTCTTCGACGAGCTCTGCATACCGTACTTGATATCTAGGAGGCCCGACTGGGACAAGTTCGCCGGTGCCGTATACAGCATCGCCTTCGACACGGTGATGCCGGATGGTAGGGCGCTCCAGATAGGGACTGTACATCACTTAGGCCAGAACTTCTCGAGGGCCTTCGACGTGAAGTACTTGAGGCCCGACGGGAGCCACGAGCACGTCTGGACGACCAGCTATGGCATATCAGAGCGAGTGATAGCAGCCTTGATATCAATACACGGGGACGACCACGGCTTAGTGCTACCGCCTAACGTAGCCCCAATCCAAGCGATAGTCATACCCATACCCTACAAAGGCAAGGAGGCGGAGGTTTACGGCGAGGCTAGGAGGGCTTACAGCGAGCTCAAGGCCGCGGGCTTCAGGGTGGCGATCGACGACAGGCAGGACGCGACCCCGGGCTCTAAGTTCTACGAGTGGGAGTTGAAGGGGGTTCCCATAAGGGTCGAGATAGGACCTCGCGACGTGGAGAAGGGAACGGCAACGCTCGTCAGGAGAGACGACTTGACCAGGACGGCGTGCCCTCAAAGAGAGCTCGTGAGCCACGTGAGGCAACTGGCAGAGAGGATGACGGCCGACCTCCGAGAAGCAGCGTGGAGATATCTGAGGGAGAGGACCTTTAGGGCTCAGAGCCTTGAGGAGGTCGCGGAGCTCATAAGGGCCAGGAAGGGCATAGTCGAGGTGCTGTGGTGCGGCCGCGGCGAGTGCGGGCTGGCCCTCGAGGAGAGCCTAGAGGCCAAGATCTTGGGGGTCGCAGTGGAGCCCTTGAGGGTCGAGGGAGGGTGCGTCAACTGCGACAAAGCGGCCACGAAGGTGTTGAGAGTAGCCAAGACCTACTGAGGTCGCCACAAAATCCTTATAAGACAAGGTCGTCCTCGTTCTACTAGCTGGGGCAAAGGGTTGATGTATTGTGCCCAAGAAAAGGAAGAACAGGGGGAGGTCCAAGGGCGACAAGGGAAGGGATTCGACGGTCATGTGTGATGGTTGCGGGAGGCCTATTCCGAGGGGCAAGGCCATCAAGATCTCCAGATACGTCAGCTTCGTTGATCCGCAATTGAGGAAGGAGCTTGAGAGCAAAGGCGTCCAGATGAGCAAGACTCTCGTAACCAAGTACCTTTGCGTGAGCTGTGCGATATTCCAAGGAGTTAGAAAGGTGAGGGCCGAGGAGGAGAGGAAGGCGATCCCAGGACAGGCTAAGACGAGGATAATCAGAGGCGTGGGATGGAAGGGTCAGCAATAACTCCAGACAGCGTACGTCCTCAGAATCGTCTACTTCCGAGTTCTCGTCAGTTCTGCCGGTAAGCAGTTCATATGGCTGCGTACGACCTCGTAGCTGTAGGCAATCCAGTCTATGACGTCATCGAGACGCCCTTCGTAAAAAGCATTGGCAGGGTCTTATCTGGTTGCAGCTTCAACGTCGCTTTCACGGCAAAGAGGTTGGGGATGAAGGAGGTCGCCCTAATCGGCCGCATTGGAGAGGACTTTCAAGAGCGACTCTTCAATACCTTGAAGAGGATAGGCCTGTGCTTCATAAAAGCCGGGGACGCGAAGGAGACGACGGGCTTTAAGCTCAAGTACCTCGACCGTGGCGACAGGGAGCTAGAGGTCCTCGGGTTTAGTGGGAAGATCTTGATGGAAGCGATCCCTCAAGAGGTCTTTGACGCAAAGGCGGTCGTTGTTGGCCCTGTCCTCGGCGAAGTGGGTGTTGAGATCCCAAAGGCCTTTAGGAAGAGGGGGTCGATGGTCTTCTTGGACCCGCAAGGCTACCTTCGTAGGATAAGGAATGGGGTTGTCGAGTACTACAGCAACCCCGAGGCCCTCGAGGCCTGTTGCGAGAGCCACTTGGTAAAGCCCAATGAATTGGAGGCCAAGCTACTTTCCGGGCTAGACGAGCCCATAAAGGCCGCCGCGACCATACACAAGAAGACCGGGGCCGTGACGGCTCTAACGCTGGCCGAGAGGGGATCGGTCATAGTCGACGGTGAGAAGGCAATAGTGGTCCCGGCTTACCCGGCACACCTCGTGGATCCTACGGGGGCTGGCGATGTCTACTTGGGCGCCCTCGTCTACTACTTGTGCAAGGGACTTTTCTTGGAAGATGCCTCCTCTTACGCCTCAGCGATCGCGTCCATGAAGGTCGAGGGCCTCGCCGCTTACTTCAAGCTCGACCTGGAAGAGGTAGATAGGCGGGCTCGATGGATAAGGGGCAAGATCAAGACCAAGAATTTGAGGTAGCGGTCGGGTTAGAGGGGCCACTCGTGGCCGCACCGAGGACATCTGGCGTATTGACAGCCTATGGCCGAAGATGGGCAGCCTCCACAAGCAAAAGTCCTGGCGTATGACAGGTCGAACTCGTAGCCGCACTTTGGACACCTTATGACTCTCGTAGACGCCTTTATCTTCAACCCCATCTCCTCCTCTACACACTGCTGGAAGCCCTTTAAAAACGGTTCTACAGGAGATAATCGAGGTGGGCCTTGGGCTTGCTGCACTCAATTGTCCTCATCAAGACCGCTCTATGCGCCGTAGCCCTCGTGTGGGCGTCTGTTCAGGACTGGAGGACCAGAGAGGTCAGCGATGCCATTTGGCTGGCGATGGGGGGTTGCGGAGCTTTGTTGACGGTTGTCGAGCTCTTGGTCGACTTCTCGCGCCTCCACCTCACGATCTTGGCGGCGTCGGCAGCCCTTTGCTTCGCCCTCGGCCTCGGGCTATACTACTTTGGCTTCTTTGGAGGGGCTGATGCTAAGTGCTTATGGTGCTTGGGGGTCGCCCTGCCCTTCAACCCCCTAGAGAGGCTGGGCTTCAGCCCCCTCGGCCCTCAGAACCCGGTGTTCTCGGCCTCGATATTCACTAACTCAGTGCTGACGGCCGCCCTTCTAGCCCTGGGCATCGCGCTATCAAACGCCGTCAAGAGGGCTAAAGGGCCCCTCTTCACCGACAATGAAGAGAGGGGCTTCTGGAAGCGCCTCCTAGTCGTCGTCATAGGCTACAAAGCTCGAATCTGCAAGGTCCTCGAGAAGAAGGACTTCTACTTCCCCTTGGAGGAGTTCGCCTTCAGAGAGGGACGGGTCGAGAGGAAGTTTAGGCTCTCGACTAGGGTCAGGGACGGCGATTCCTACGCAGCGCTAGAGGAGTTGGTGAAGAAAGGTTTAGTGAGGGGGGACGAGGAGGTGTGGGTCTCCCCGGCAATACCGCTGATAGTCAACATAACCTTGGGCTTCTTCATATCCCTGCTCTACGGCGACCTGGTGCTAGCCATGATAGGAGGACTGCTCAGGTCGGTGCTATAGTCGAGAGTAGGCCTCCCTCGCGAGCTTGGCCACTTCACGCGCCACGTCGACGGTCTTGGCAGTGCCGCCCATATCCGGCGTCAACACCTCGCCCCTCGTTATGAGCTCACGGACTGCCATCTCTATCGACCTCGCCCTCTTGAGGTCCCCGAGATAGCTCAACATCATTGCCGCCGAGAGTATGGAGGCTATGGGGTTCGCTACGCCCTTGCCGGCTATGTCGGGTGCCGTCCCGTGGACTGGCTCGAACATCGCGTAATTGTCGCCTATGTTCGCCGAGGGGGCGAGCCCAAGACTCCCCACGACTCCCGCAGCGACGTCCGAGAGTATGTCGCCGAACATGTTCGGCGTCACGAGCACGTCTAGCGTCTCGGGGGCCACGACTATCCTGTAGGCCGCTGAGTCGACGACTATTTCATCTGCTTGGATGCCTGGGTAAAGCTTGGCGACCTCGAAGAAGGCTGAGCGGAACAGGCCGCAGGACTCCTTCATGACGTTCGCTTTGTGGACCACTGTGACCTTCCTCCTGCCCTCCTTCTTGGCCAGCTCAAAGGCGAACCTTGCTATCCTCTTAGAGGCCTTCTCGCTCACGACCC
Source organism: Candidatus Nezhaarchaeales archaeon (assembly GCA_036786905.1). GTDB lineage: Archaea > Thermoproteota > Methanomethylicia > Nezhaarchaeales > WYZ-LMO8 > WYZ-LMO8. Next base: position 15,808 of record DAIQQE010000015.1, read on the forward strand.
TGAGCGTAATGGCGGTGGAGCCCAGCCTATATTCTATGCCTGAGTACAGGTCCTCGGTGTTCTCCCTCACTATGACCATGTCAATCTTCTTGGGCGCCTTGCCGAAGTCCTTGAAGGGCCTGACGTTGGCGTAGAGGTCCAGCGTTTGCCTCAAGGTCACGGTGATCGATCTATACGACGTGGTGTCCGGAGGTGTCATCAGAGGCCCCTTGAGTATGCACCTGCAACTCCTTATGACTTCTAGGGCGCCGTCCTCCATCGGCTTGCCAGTCCTCTTCCAGTACTCGTAGCCGGCATCTACATTCACGTACTCGGCGTCGAAGTCCAGTGCCCCAAGAACCTCGAGAGCTGCCTTGATGACCTCAGGGCCCACTCCGTCGCCGTAGATGACAGCTATTTTTAAGCTCAATAGCCAGAGCCTCCTTCAATAGGTCTTGAGAGGAGGAGTTAGTACGTGAGATTTAAGGATTTATGCGAGGAGCTTGACAAGGTCTTGAGGTTCGACGTCGGTTTTAGAGGTGTCGTCGACAAGCTCTACGGCGCGGCCAGGTCCCTCAGCAACGCGCCACTCGTGGAGGCCGCGGCTAAGCTAGTAGATGAGGCGGGGCGAGGGCGGGCCGTGATCGTCACAGGATTTAAGGTCTTGCCAAGGATGGTCCAGGAGACAGACGGCCCTCCCGGGGCATTGGTCTTGGCCAAGACCATGACGGAGCTGGGGCTCGACGTCTACCTCGCGATAGAGGAGGACTCCGTGGAGGTCTTAAAGGCCGGCGCCGAGCTCCTCGGATTGAGGTGCCCGACGATCCCCTTGCCAGTAAATAGTCCACTAACTGACCACTCTCGCAAGCTGTTCGAGTCGGGTGAGCCTCTCCTACTGATCTTCGTCGAGAAGGCGGGTGCGAATGACGTGGGAGTCTACCACACGATGCTCGGCGTCGACGTCAGCAAGTATCACTCGAGGGCCGAGGTCCTCCTGCGAGAAGCGCGAAAAATGTGCGCCAAGGTCATCGCCATAGGCGATGGCGGTAACGAGGTGGGGTTCGGCGCCATAAAGGAGGCCGTGAGGGCCTTCGTCCCTCGTGGGAGGGACTGCGGATGCCCGTGTCGTGGAGGGATAGCGGCGTCCTCTGAGGCCGACCTCGTAGTCGCCTCGTCCGTATCTAACGTCGGTTGCTACGCCGTCTCCTGCGCACTCTCCGCGCTCAACCGCCTAAAATGGCCCCACGACCGCGACATGGAGCTTAAGCTCCTGAGGGCGATCGTCGACGCCGGCGCGATCGACGGGATTAGCGGCGAGGGCGTCACGAGAACCGACGGCGTTCCCGTCGAGGTCACGGCGTCGATAGTGGACCTGCTATCTTACATGACCTCCGAGTACTTGAAGAGGTCGGAGGGCCAAGGAAACCGGCGCGAGGCCTAGAAAAGCGTACACCATTTCTATCGACTTCAAGCATTCGCCCACGCCCTCAAAGGGCATGAGGGCCAAGTGCGATCGGCACTTGCAGTCGCTACACCCAAAGCCCTCAACGGGCTCGGCCATGGAGTTGATGACCGACGCTATGGCGCACTCTAGCCTCTTCTCGGCCTGAGACGCTACTACCCCAACGACCACTGAAGACTCCGACGAAGTGAGGTAGTCTATGTGCCACCTCAGCTTCTTGCGCTTGCTGAGGTGCCTCGAGACCCTGCCCCTGAGGCTCAGGGCCCCTCGGCCCAAGCCAGAGCCAGTGTAGGCGTAGAGGCCCCTCTTCATCCTCACGACGCCCAGCGAGCCCACGCCC
>DAIQQE010000110.1:0-4374 GCA_036786905.1 Candidatus Nezhaarchaeales archaeon
GGGAAGGACGTCCCCCCGACCCCGTCCACTATGCGCCCTCCCTCTACGCCTATGACGGCGTTGTAGCCGAAGCCCACCTCGACTAGTATGAAGGAGACCTCCGAGTAGGGGATCCCCAGCCTCCTCGACTGGTCGTAGACCCCCAGCACTGCTACTGCCATCTTGTCGGCGGTCCCCATGTCGATCTTGTTGACCTTCCTGTGGAGCGGGACCGTCGGCAGCTCTATCACGCTGGGTATGAAGACGACTGGTAGCTTCTCCCTCCTCAACCACACGGAGAAGTCGGCCATGTTCTTGTACAGTATGGCCCCGAAGAGCCCTTCCTCTATGGCCCTCAGTATGTCGGCCTTTGTCGTGAGCAATATGTAGTTGTAGTACCACTCTTCGAAGACCTCCTCGGGCACGTCCTCTATGCGAGTGGGCTCCACTCCGTAGCCCGAGGGGCCGGCAATGACGTCCACCGGGAGGGCCTTCTTCAAGGCGCTTATTATCTTCTCGGGCTCCTTGGCCAGCTCAACGTTGTCGAGCGACTCCTCGTAGTACACAACGCCGTCCTCTATCGCGCATATGTCCATGCTCTTAGTCCCGGGGTCGATGCCCATCGCGCGCATGCGCTTTACACCCCCATCTCGACCTCCATGGATAGGCGAAGCGGACCTCGCCTCCCACTCCTCTTGCCTGAGTTTAAAAGCGTGTCGTGGAGGGGCACGGCGCAAGACCTTCGGAGAGGGCCTCGAAGTCAGGTCGCTGACGGCTGGCGAGCTCGTCTAGGAGTCGCAAAGTCGCTTCAATGCATGAAATGGCCCTTAAGCTTCGAATTCGACCCGCAAGCAAGCGCCGCTGGGCTCGCGGGGAAGTCTTAATAGCGCTTGAGGCGCACTCTACAGCGAGGTAGTTCATGGAGATCCGAGAGAGGATGATGAGGCAAGCGAGTTTAATTGAGGACTTGGTTAAGGAGCTAGAGCTCGAGAAGAGCTACAGAGGGGTTGAAAGGCTCGTGCAACTAATTCTCCAAGCTCTCTTAGATCTTGGCGCAATGATCGTATCGGCGGTTGGCGGGCCTAGGCCGAGGTCGTACTCCGAGATAGGCTCAGTTTTGAAGGACATAGGAGTGGTAGGGGAGGAGGAAGCCCGATTGCTAAAGTCGATGGCAGGTCTAAGGAACTTGTTAGTCCATGCTTACGCGGTCGTGGACAGGGAGAGGGTATTGGAGCTTGCGGAGCGACTGAAATCCGATGCCCCTAGGATCGCCTCCTCGATCTTGAGGGGATTGGAGGAGAGGAGCGTCGACCCCTCCTCAGAGGTCGACGAAGTGATCGAGAAGGTCAGGAGGATCCTAGAGGGCAAAGTGGTTCTCGCCTACTTGTATGGGGGGAGGTCTAAGGGGTACGCCCTCAAGGGGGACTACGACATAGCAGTCCTCTTTAGAGGTCCCTGTGACCTCTACGCCCTCGGGGAGATAGTGGTGGAGATAGCCAAGGCCCTCGGGGTTAGGGAGGATGACGTGGATGTCGTCTGCCTAGACGCGTTGCCGCCCGAGCACGTGTTAGAGGCCTTGGAGGGCCTGCCGATAATAGACGAGCCCCGCTTAGCGTTCGAGCTTAAGGTCAAGGCCCTGCTCCAGTTGCTGGACTTAGAGGGGTCAAAAGGGCTCGCCTCACAACCCTCGAGCGCGAAGAGTTAAAGGCGGTCTTAGGCAGGGCTCGATGCGGTCGCGGTCTGCGTAGTAATAAAATACGGCCTCTCCAACACCATCCCTCGCTAAGCTGGCCTTGTGCTTCTGGGCCTAGAGCCCCACTTCGTAAAGCGCCGAGCGAGGGTGATGGACCTTCGAGCTACACGAACCCTCAGCTTTCCAGCGAAGCTCGACGCATGAGCGAGATGGCCAAGCACTATGATGATTCAACCGCCTACGTCACTACTCTATGCACGCCTATGAACTCCTTATAGAGCCTCTCGTACTCATCTCTAGTGACTATGTGCACCTCAAAGGGGCTCTCGAGGCCCACCTCCTCTACTATTGCCCTGAACAACCTCCCCCTCTCCAAGGGGCTTTCGGCTAGGCGGGTTATCACTAAGACGTCGATGTCGCTATCCGGCCTCATGCTCCCCTTAACGAAGCTACCGAACACTACCACCTCGCAGGAGTCGTCTAGCTTCCTACAAGCCCTCTTAATCTTCGCCAAGTAGTCCCACGCGTTCTCGATGTATCTCCTCCTGATGATGGAACGGCTTAGCTCTAAGTCGGTTAACGTGACCCCTCCTCCAGGCATCTAAATACCTCCTGCACTCTCTCGGCTAGCTTCAACATCTTTGAAGCTATTTCCTTGTCGTACTCCCTCGGGATGTAGCGTGACGACACGTAAGATTCCTCGAGGAGGTAGAGGGCCTCTAAGTTTTCGCTAATGACCTTGCTCAGCTCGCAGTCCCCATACACCTTGGCGAGGTCTCTGAGCAGTCTAATTACGCTGTGGGTCTTCGGGTAGTCGCCGATCTTCTTGTAAAGCAAGTACTTAGAGTAGAGCTGGACGAACCGCTCCACGTGAAAGAGGACTAAGTCGTAGTCCTCACGCTCGTAGTCTATCACGGCATCTTTTAAGAAGCTTAGGGCCCTTTTCTTAAGGAGCTCGAAGCCCATCGAGCTCACTGAGAACACGCTCATGCAGAGGCTAATAAGCACCACTCTAAACCCATGAACCGAGGCCTCCTTTGACACCGCCAAGTCTCTCGTGGTCCATTGAGGTGAAGGCCATAGGTTTGATGAAGGTGAGGACGTGAATTAGCCTGCCCACATTCAACGACACGTTGAAGTCACCGTCGTCAAAGCCCCTAGGGGCTGTGCGGGTAAGTGGAGGAGATAAAGAAGTACGAGAAGACCAGCTGGGGCGAGTTGTAAGGGCTGTCAAGAGCTAAGTCGAGAGACAGAGTGTTGATGAGATAGCTTTAAATCGTCACGGCGGCTACACAACCTCCTAACGACCTCTAGAGGTGCTGGGCTTGAATAAGCCCAAGGAGCTAAGCCTCAGGACCAAGGCCATAACCCCCTCGGGCATAAGGAGGCTCTTCGACTTGGCCCAGAAGACTTCTGGCGTGATAAACTTCGGCATCGGGGAGCCCGACTACGACACGCCGCCATTTATAGGGGAGGCCGGCAAGAGGGCCGTGGACCTCGGCTACACGCACTACACACCCAACGCAGGCTTCGTAGACCTCAGAGAGGCCATAGCAGAGAAGCTGAGGGCGGAGAACGGCATAGATGTCACGGCCGAGAACGTCATGGTGACGACAGGGGCTACTACCGGGCTCCTCCTGTCCACGCTGGCCCTGGTAAACCCGGGCGACGAGGTCTTGATACCCGACCCGGGCTTCGTGGTCTACGAGGCGGTGGTGCACATAGCCGGCGGCAAGCCCGTCAGGGTCCCTCTCAGCGAGGAGGAGGGCTTCAGGATGTCGCCCGAGAAGGTCAACGAGCTAGTGACCCCCAATACCAAGTGCATATTCGTGAACACGCCCAGCAACCCGACGGGGGCAGTCCTAGAGTTCAGCGACCTCAAGGGGATAGCCGAGGTCGCCATGGACAACGGGATCTACGTGATCTCGGACGAGGTCTACGAGAAGTTCGTCTACGACGGGGCCAAGCACCACAGCATAGCCTCGATACCGGGCATGGAGGAGCTGGCGATAACGGTCAACTCGTTCTCGAAGACCTTCGCCATGTGCGGCTGGAGGGTGGGCTACGTGGCCGCGAGCAAGAGGATCGTGGACGAGATCATAAAGCTACAGCAGTTCACGGTCGCAAACGCGCCCAGCATTTCCCAAATGGCGTGTCTCGAGGGCCTTAGGAACCCAGAGACCAAGAAGTTCGTAGAGGAGATGGTCAGAGAGTACGACAGGAGGAGGAGGTTCATGGTCAAGAGGTTGAACGAGATACCCGGCTTCAGGGCCAAGATGCCTCGGGGGGCCTTCTACGTCTTCGCCAACGTGAAGGAGCTGGGCCTCATGTCGACTGAGCTGGCGGAGCACATACTCAGGGAGGTGGCCGTGGCCACCGTCCCCGGATCCGCCTTCGGCCCCAGCGGGGAGGGCTACCTCAGGTTCTGCTACGCCACCTCCCTCAAGAACATAGAGGAGGGGCTCAGCAGAATCGAGAGGGCTGTGGAGAAGCTCAGGGCAGGGCCTAAGAGGCGAGGGCCTTGAACGCGTAGGCGACCGCGAGCCACACTAGTAGCCACAAGACCCTGTACAGTATCTCCACGTTGGATATCAAAAGCCCCAAGAGCCCCACGGCCGCGCACCCTATCGAAACCGAGTAGAAGGCGGCCTTCTTAGGGCCCAGCCCCCTCAAGCTGTAGAAGAGGGTCGAGAGGGCGCCCC
>DAIQQE010000016.1:0-16353 GCA_036786905.1 Candidatus Nezhaarchaeales archaeon
GGGCTCTATTGTTACGTTGAGGGCGGCCCAGCGAGCGGCCCACTCAACCCTCCACTGGAGCTTCCCCCTACCCTCCTTGACGTCGCACTCCCCCCTATACCCGCACCCCTTGGCGTAGCCGACGTCGAGATCGCACCTGTACAAGACCTTGTCCCCTTGGAAGCCGTAGGCGTACGTCGTCCCCACCCTGCCACAGCTCTCGCAAACGGGCATGTAGGGGAGCCAGTCGCTTGGCTTCGAGGTTCCGCTAACTCTCAACAGTATTTCCCTTATCCGCTCAGCCTTCTCCATGGCAACTCTTACCCAAGGCAAGTAGGTGCCGTCGCGATACATCGACGCCCCGGAGAGGTACTTGACCTCGAGCCCTAGCCTCTCGATGGCGTCTAAGAACTCCTTAGTGAAGTGCTCGGCCCAGCTCCGACAACAACGATAAGGGTCTGGTATGTCGACGTAGGGCATGCCCAAGTGCTTATCGAAGTCCCTCGGTATCGGTGGGGGCACGCTGTCCAAGGGATCCATGTCATCCGCTATCCACAGGGCCTCGGCCCTGCCCCCTCTCTTCCTTATTTCGGTCGCAATAGCGTGAGCGTATAGTGGGTCGGCCACGTTCCCTATGTGAGCCGAGCCCGAGATCGAAGTGCCACTGGCCACTACGTGCTCCTTGGATCTCTTCAATACTGAGTCAACGAACTCATCTAGCCAGTGCTCCTTCACCGAGACTACCTCTCAAGCCGCCGACGGAGGCCCAGCCCCTAAAAAGCTTTGCTTTGACTTAAAGGCTCTCCAGCCACTCGAGGTTGCCGCGACCTAGCGATGGGAGGTCGACTTGAGGTGCACGCTTACCTCTCGTCGTACTTCACGTTAACCTCGATCGTTATGCCCAAGGACTTGGCCACGTTTATTAACCTCGTGAGCTCCTCCCTCAACCTCGCTATCTCGCCCAGCCCCTCCACCAAGCCCAACATGAAGTCCTTCTCGTCGCTCTCCTCGACGAAACTGCTCAAGGCCTTCTTCAAGACCTCGTGTATTCTGCGCAACTTCGCGATGTCAACCCCCTTGGCTATCATCTTAGCTACGTCGTAACCGTCGTCGTAAGTGAGAACAACCAAAACCTAGACCCTCCGAAACGCTATGGCGAAGAGCGTTGATACAAGTCTTTGTTAGCTCATTGGGGCGGATTTAAGGCTTGCGTTGAAAACTGGCCTTTAGGTTTGCTCTAGACTATGAAGTGTCCACCGCTTATCTTCTCCGGCAGGTACTTGTCCTCCAAGAAGCCCAAGCTCTTCGAGCTAAGGGCCTCTATCTCGGCCTTCTCCTTCCTCTCCAAGAACAGGTCGAGCTCCCTCTGCCACGCTGGGGATTGGAACCAAGGATAGCTCTTGAGCTCCTTGGCCCTCTTTATGTCGGCCTCTTTGGCCTTGATTATGACGTTCTTGGGCAACTTGTACTCGTAGATGTCGCTGACCGTCACTCCTATGAACCTAGCCCTAGGGCAGGCCAACCTGACGCTCTCGTGGGATAGAGTTATCGATCCTATGCGATAGACGCTGTATATGTAGAACCCGTAGGGGTCGGCGTCGGTTAAGACGTAGACAGGCAAGCCGAGCTCCTCGTTGAGCCTTTTCACGAGCCTCCTAGCGGGCCTGTCCGGCTGGCCCCCCGCGGTCACAAGTATGCACCTGTTCTTCTCCCAATACCTCTCCATGTTGAGGGTGTTGAAGACTGCGTCCTTCTCCACGACGAGGACGTACTCGGCGTCCACCTCGAGGAACTCCAGTCTGTCGACGTTGGATGGCGGGGTATAGGCTCCTCCTTCCCCTTGCCTCGAGCAGTCTATTACGTCTCGCCCGCTCCTGACCCTCATCAAGCCCACGACCTTGCACTTAACGTCCGTCTGAAGGCCCATCTCCTCTCGGCTGGCCCCCAGCATTACCTCTAAGTCCTCTATTATGGTGTCCGACTCAGACTGCTCGTTGACGGTGTCTATGTCCGTCCCCGGTATGGTGTGCTTCGCGTCGTAGAAGACGTCCCTGATAGTCGGGTACTTGTTGTGCTTTATCGCCTCGTACACAATAGCCGCCACCAACACTGTCCTCATGAACGTCTTCGCCTCTTCGACGTCGTTGAGCTTCCTCCTCACCCTCTTGCCCCCCAGCCTTATCACTTGGAGCTCTTGGTCTATGTACACGTTGTCCCTCGTCCTAGCCAGCATCTCGAAGCAGGGCACCTTTCCAGCTCTGAGAGGCTTCAGGACGGACTTATCGAAGAGATGGACTATTTTTTCCGCTATCCACTCCCTTCCTCCACTACCTTGACTTGACACTCTTGGTCACCACCTTCCACATGAGCTCGATGAGCCTTTCCTTGTTCTCGTCGACGACTCTTACGAGGTCCTCGGCTATCTCAGTTATGTACGCCCTGAAGAGGTTCAGCCTCTCCTGCTCCTTCTCGGCCCTGAGCTTCCTGCTTATGTACCTCCTAACCGCGCGCGCACAGTCCATTAGGGCGAGCCTTATCTCGTCCTCTATCTCCTCTACGTCGGCTATCATCTCCTTGCCCGCGGTCTTGTAGGGGATCCTGGTCGAGCACACGTGTACGAATATGGCTATTGGGGTGTTGTCGTCGATTTTGTAATGCCTCCAGTTGATACCGTCGACGACCTTCCTGCAGACGTCCCCTCTCTCGTCGAACAAGAGGGGTATTTTGTTCGCAAATCTATAGAGCAACCTGTAATTGCCTTCCTCGGCGCACAACTTTCCTATGAAGGGACCTCCATAAGCTACGCCGGCCTCTACTTGAAACGGGTAGCCGGAGTAGGACCTAGGAGGCCTCGTGACCGTCTCTACGAACTCGGGGACGAACAGGTTCGTTATGGCCGCCTTTAGCTCCTCAGCTCCTATGGGGCTCAAGACGTCTGGCGAGGGCGGGAGGAACTTGTCGTAAGCCTTGAGAGCGTTGGCGAGCTTGACGATCTCGTCGTTCGTCAACTCCTTGACGTCTTTTTGAGGGTCGAAGCCAGCCCAAGTCAAGAAGTCGAGGGCCTTCTTAGGGCCCACCCTGTCGAAGTTCTTGGATAAAAAGGCTTGGAGGCTCGTATTCCTACTGCTCTCTACCATCCTCTTGAGCATCTCGGCGTCTACGCCGTGTGGGTGCGGGGCCGCTTCCTTGGGCGGCGAGGGGATCTTGGTGACCGACCTCTCGAACTTGTAGACGACGTTGTCGGGGTCCGAGAAGATTATGGTGGCGTGGGGGTTCGCGACGGCTGTCAACCGCAGATATTCGATTATCAGCTCGCCCGTCGTCTTCGAGCCCAGCTTGCGATCGTAGTCCCCAACCAAATACAACGTAACGGTCGTCCCGGTCCTAGGCTTCTTGAGCTTCCTCGTCTTCGTGGAGAGAACTATCGGCTTGTTGTTCTTCAGATCCATCTGCAACAAGAAGCTATACTCGTTCTGGCCGTCGTGGCACGTGGTCACCTCGATGGGCTTGTACGTAGTTATTTGAGAGTAGAGGACCGCCATCTTAGCCCCGAGCCCGAACAGGCCCCTATGTTGCTTAAGGACGAACTTGCTCCCGAAGAGCACCGTGCAGAAGGCCTGCGGAACGTACTCTGGAGGTATGCCGGTTCCGTTGTCCGATACGGTCAGCATGTAGACCTTAGGGCTCTTTCGCTCGCTCACCAGTTTCAAGTCAATGGTTATATGGGGCAACACCCCAGCCGCTTCGCAGGCGTCTAAGCCATTCTCAACGAGCTCTCGGACGGCCTGATAGAGGGATCGCGCTGGGTTGCTGAAGCCCGCTATGTACCTGTTCCTGTAGAACCAGTCCGACACTGATAACTGCGTGAAGCCCTTCAACGCAATGGCCCCCTAACTCGAGCGCTAGATGACGACAAAGCGCTTAGAACGTTATTGCAGGAACTTTATAAACTTGAGCGAGGCTAGGGGACGAGCCTCCATCGGTCTCTTGGGTACAGTATCGCCTCTCGAATGTCGCTCAGCCCCAACAACGTCATGACCAAACGCGCTAAGCCCAAGCCCCAGCCCGAGTGGGGGGGCATGCCCCACTCGAAGCACTTTAAATGGTGCTTAAAGGACTCCGGCTCAAGCCCCGAGCTCTTTAAACGCGATATTAAAAGATCCTTATCGTGAATTCGCTGGCCTCCAGACGCCACTTCTATCCTACCTATCATCAAGTCGAAGGAGAGACTGACCTCAGGGTCCTCGGGCTTCGGCATTATGTAAAACGGCTTGGTCCTCGTGGGCCAGTCGACGATGAAGTAGGGGCCTTTGAATACCTCGCCTAGCTTCCGCTCGGCCTCCGTCGACAGATCCTCGCCCCACCCGATATTAACACCGTTCTCGGCCAGTATCGATAGGGCCTCATCGTACGTTATCCTCGGGAAGGGCTTCTCGAGCTTGAGGCAACTCAGCTCGACCCTCTTCAACTCCCCTTCGAGCTCTTCGAAGGCTTTCGACGCGCTATAGACGAGGAGCTCCTCGAGGAGCTCCATGACCTCTTCATACGTGGCGAACGCGACTTCGACGTCGACTCCCACGTACTCGGAGACGTGCCTGTCGGTCTGCGACTCCTCGGCCCTGAAGAGGGGGCCTATCTCGTATACCCTCTCGAAGACGGACGACAGCTGTTCCTTGTAAAGCTGCGGGCTCTGGGCCAAGAAGGCCTCCATGTCGAAGTAAGCTATCGGGAAGAGAGCCGCCCCTCCCTCGGTGGCGGTGGCTATGAGCTTTGGAGTGAAGACCTCTACGAAGCCGTTCTTGTCCAAGAACTCCCTAATGTACTTTAAGAGAGCGGATTGGAACTTGAATATGGCCATGTTGCGCGGCTTCCTCAAGTCGACGACTCTATTGTCGAGCCTCTCATCGAGCGTCAGCTTGCTCCTGCTGGCGGGCTCCAAGTGCGGAGGTACAGAAGCCTTGTTCAGAACCTCGATCGCGTGCGCCCTCACCTCTACGCCGCCCGGCGCCTTAGGCGACCTCTTGATCCTGCCCTCGATCGAGACTACGGCCTCGGGCATCAAGTCTTTGAACTTACTGAAGAGTTCATCGCCCAAGTCCGACTTGGACGCGACCACTTGGATTAACCCGTCCGAGTCTCTAAGCAACAAGAAGACTATACCCCCCAGGTCCCTGATGACGTGCACCCAGCCGGCCACCTTCACCGCAAAGCCCTCAGGTAGATGGAAGAGCTCGCTCACCCTATGTGTCTTCCACGTCGGGCTGTGAAGTCTCATGGCCTCGCTCTCCACTCCTTCTCGGACGCTTACCGCACCTCGAAGAAATAAAATTTAGTAAATTAGTCGAAGCAAATCCGGGCTCAGAACGCTTTAAATATAGAGGGCCCTTAAAGTCCTCCGATAGTAGTGGCTTAGGCCTTAGAGGTTTGACGGAGGTTTAGACGGTTTGGCGAAGAGGGGTAAGAGAGGGGAATCCAAGAGCCCTCCTGTGAAGGAGAACGAGATCCATCAAGTGGTCATCGAGAGCGTTAATCAGAGAGGCGAGGGCGTTGCAAGGATAAGGGGCTTCGTCGTGCTCGTTCCAGACGCCAAGCCCGGGGAAAGGCTTCGAGTTAAGATAGTTAGCGTCAGGCCTAGGTTCGCGATAGCGGAGGCCCTCAGGTGAAGCTAGTCCCTAAGCTCCACGACATCTCCATCGGCTAGAACGTGGTCGCGACCAACTCTTTCTCCTGGGTGCTTGACCGAGGGGCCCCAGACCCTCGCGTACTTCAAGTTCTTAGCTAACCTACTGTGGATCCTCTCGGCCACGTCTTGAACCGTAGCGCCCCTCTTCAACACCAAGGGCCTCTGCGCCGGCTTCTCCTCCCAAGGCTCCTTGGTGTAAACCCTTATGAGCTCTAACTGCTCAAAGAGGGCTCTCCCTATCTCGCCCAAGCCCTCGCCAGTTAGGCACGACGCCTCTATTATCGGGATGTAGTCGCACGCCCTCCTCAGCTCGTCAATGGTCGACTTGTCTTGCAACATGTCGACCTTGTTGACCACTATTACGGCTGGCTTGTACACCTTCCCTCCCAATATGGCCTCCTCGACGTCGTCCAAGGTGGCCTCACCGCTTATTATGACGCGACAGTTAAACATTTTGTAGCTCATGAGCAACTTCTTGACGTCGTCGATCGTGCAATTCACGAGCTTGCCGTTGACTATCACCTGGATCCCGCCGACCGCTCCGCGAGCTATCTCTACCTTGGCCCGAGGCTTCTTCAGGGTTATCCCGGCCTCCTCGAGCTCTCCGACTATGAGGTTGAACTGCTCTAACAAGTCCTTAGAGGCGTCGAGGAGCAGTATGATGCCGTCCGCGTTGCGCGCCAAAGTCATTATTATCGGCCCCCAAGCCTCTCCCTCGGCGGCCCCTTTAGTGATCGGGGGAGCCTCTATGAGCTGGTACATCACTCCATCGCTCACGTACATCCCCGGGACGGGCTTCGTGGTGGTGAAGGGCCTCGAGGCTATCTCCGGCTTGGCATTCGTCAGCCTCCGCAATAGGCTACTCCTACCGGCTCCCGTCAAGCTGACGAGGACTACCTGAGCGTCGCCCTCCTTCTCGGGGAATATCCTCAGACCTCCCCCGGCTTTCTTGGCCCTCCTCTCCTCTATCTCCCTTCTAAGGGCCGCTATCTTGGCCCTCACTTGAGCGCGGAGCTTCTCCGTGCCCTTGTGTTGGGGGACCGCCGACAGAAACTCTTGGAGGGCCTTCAGCTTCTCCTGAGGGTCTCTGGCCTCGAGAACCTTCAGCCACTTGGCCTTAGCCTCAGCTGGCAGGTTGGCCGGCAACTCGGCCACCCGAGAGGACGAGCGGTTAAACCATCGACTCGGGCGACGATATACCTTTCGTGTCGAGATTCGACGATGCCTAGGTGCGCGATGCTTTAATCTCGAAGCACTAGCACTGCTATTTATGGGGATGATGGCGAGTCCTTGTCCTGATGAAGGTGATGAAGGAGGTTTCGCATGACCCGCCTATTTCAGCGGTCTCAGGATCCTCACTTCACCGTGCTCTTTGAGTATGTCGGCTATGATGCTTACGGGGTCTTCCTCTAGGCTTTTAAAGCCGACGACGCTAGACGACGATGAGTCGACCCTAATGTAGCGATCCAAGTCGAACCTCAAGACGAAGTCTCCTTGTCCAAACGTGACCTTGAAGTTCCTCTTTGCCTCCACGAGCCTCGAAGCCAACCTCATGACGAGGTTCTTGATCTTCGACGATGGCGACTTGATCCTTCCCTTCTTAACCCCCCTTATCTCCTTTAGGCTTATGGATGCCTTCGATACCCCCTTAGCCTCAGATACCTTGACGTCACCGCCCTCGCAACGGACTTCGAACCCCCTACCTTGGTTCACGAAGTTTAGGACCTCGTCCCTCCAGCTCGACAAGCCCACTCCTCCGGCTGAGCCTATTCCTACTCATTAAAGCTTTTGAGGTCAGCGCAGAAGAAAATTTCTCCGCGAGCTTGAGCGCAATGAAGATACTAATAAGCGTCGTGAGCCCAGAGGAGGCCGTCGAGGCCGTCAGAGGAGAGGCTGACATAGTAGATGTAAAGGACCCCTCCAGAGGCTCTCTAGGCACGCCCGACGTCTCTCTCCTCGCATCAATAGTTCAAGCCCTGCGCGGAGTCGCGCGCAACCGCATCACGACCAGCGTCGCACTGGGCGACGACCCGAGGAGCAAAGCAGTCGCGGAGATGGCGCTCCTCGCCGAGAAGATGGGCCTCGACTATGCCAAGGTCGGGAGCGTGGGGCTCAGGAGCATTCGTGACGCCTTGAAGGTGTATAGGGATTTAAGGGCTGGCGTTAATGGCTTAAAGCTCGTCGCAGTTGCCTACGCTGACTACAGAGTGGCTAGGTGCTTGAGCCCCATGGAGGTCTTAGACGCTGCTTGCAAATCTGACTATGACGTTATCATGATTGACACGCTCGTAAAAGATGGGAGGTCTACATTCGATCACTTGAGCGTGGCCGAGGTTTTAGAAGTTAAGGTGCGCGCTCACGAGGAGGGGATGCTCTTCGCGCTAGCGGGGTCGCTGCGATTGGAGCACGCCAAGGTAGTGCGCGAGATAGGCCCCGACGTCGTGGGCTTTAGAGGGGCCGCTTGTAATGGCGATAGAGTCAGGGGCAAGGTCACGAGAGACAGCGTGAGGCTCTTGGTGAGCGCTTACAGGTCTAGCTAAGCCATCACATATAGCCCCTCGCCTCCATCGTTCGAGGGCCTTCTAGGGCGTAATGAGCGTGCAGATGGTCTCTAAGCCCCTAACCACGGCTCTCACTCTGTGGGGCACGAGGCCATTGACGACTACGCACTCTATACCGGAGCCCTTGAGGTATCGCGCTAGCGCCGGGTCGAGGCAAGTCTTCATGGTCTCGAGCTGGCCCACGCGCACCTTCGAGAGAGTGTTGGCTGGATTCTCTGGATCGCGTATCCCATCGACGTCCTTGACTAGCACAAGCCTCTTGGCGTTGCAAGCTCTGGCCACGATGGCCGCTACGCAGTCGGAGCCTGCGTCCCAAGAGTGCTCTAGCGAGTCCGAGCTGATTATCAAGTTGCTCGGCAAGAGCACCGGTATGGCCCGGCCCGATATCCTTTTAGCCTCCACCAAAGTCCTGACGGGCACGGATCCATCTATCAGCTCGCTCAGCATCAACCCGTACTGGTCGACGGCCAGCAAGGCCATCTCGTGCGCCACGTCATCCGAGATCGCGTGGACTACCTGTACTTGCCTTACCACGTCTGCGAAGGGCCCTCCCCCCGGGGTGACTATGCACCTCTCTCCTCTGAGCCACTCGGACAGCCCTCGGCAGAGCTCCCTGAGCTCTTGAGGGTACTTGCAGAGCGAGCCCCCTATCTTAATGACGAGATCCATCTCCCGACATCGACCCCCATGTTGTGGGCTAAGTATAGAGCTAGAGAGGCGGAAGTTAGGGCCACGCTGTTGTCCCTACCCAATATGTCCTTCAACAGCACTCCTCTAAGCCCGGCCCTTTCGATGGCGTCTAGTGCTATGAAGTCTCCGAGACCTGCTGCGAAGCCGACTTCCGGGCAAGGGCCCTCTGAAGCCAGCCTGCTCAGCACCTGCGAAATACCCTCGAAGACGCTCTCAACAACCTTCTCGTAAATGAAGCGAGCCATCAACTTGGTCTGAATGGGTCTCAGCATATTGCCGTCGCCGCACACGACCCTCGAAAGCCTCTCGTGACACTCCTCCGCGCTCTTGCCCCTCCCATCAGGCGTGGCCACGTCGTACTCCTCCTCTCTTAGCAGGCCGAGCACCAAGTTCACGTCGCCGACGTTAGCAAAGTACTCGGAGGACGTCCTGCACCACAACCCGCTGACTGGGACCACAGAGGCGACTGATGATATGGGGGTCCTGAGGGCGCCGACGTAGACTATCTCGCCTAAGGCCATCTTCTCGACGTCATTGAACCCCTTAGCAGCGACTCTACCCTCTATGACGGGCGTTATCGTAGTCGTAGTGCTTCCAACGTCCACGACCATGCAGTCCCTCTCGAGTAGGGAGGCGAGCCAGCCGACGCACCACCAATTAGCAGCTGCCACGTCCATGTAGCGGTCAACGGCCTCGCGTGGATCGAGTAGTGACCCATCGTTCGCCACCACCCTGAAGTCCTCTAAGACCTCCTTGGCTTTGCGCAAAATAGTATTGACGCCCTCCTCTTTGTTTCTGAAGACGTCCGAGAGCTCGGCCGTCATAGTTAGGGCTATACCGCTTAAACCATTGAGGTCACAGCCCAGCAGGGCAACTGCCCGCTCTATGGCTTTGGAAAGACCGTCGACTCCCCTGACCCAGAGGGGGTAGTGTAATTTGACAGACCTCAAGGCAAGGGCGTTATCGACTTTGAGCGATGAGGCCTTGATGTTTGCGCCTCCAATGTCTAGGGCTAGGAACAACAACTCTCCACCGACACGACTAAGGCAAAGGCGACAAAAATAGTTTAAAGGCGGCGTCGAGCGTCATCCGCCGCCATGGCCCCCCGCGAGGTAGCCCCTTGGTGTGATCTATTTATGGTTTCGGTAACACTAACTTATAAACCTTTCTAGGGCTCGAAATTTAAGCCCTAGGTCTTATGGAGAGATTGCGCGCTACCTGCTCGATACTACGCGTGGTGCAACCGATGAGGGTTATACCGGTCATCGATCTAAAGGGTGGCCGCGTGGTTCGCGCCGTTATGGGGCTCAGAGACTTCTACAAGCCCATGGTCAATAGCGTCTACGGAACCTGCGAGCCTATAGAGCTGGCAACAAGGCTGCTCCTCGAGGGCTTTAAGGTCATTTACGTCGCCGACTTAGACTCGATAATGGGTGGGGCAGTGAGCGAAGGAGTCCTCAGATCCTTGAGGGACCTCGGGGCTAAGCTGATGGCCGACATAGGCGTGGCCGATGAGGAGAAGCTGGAGAAGGCCGCCGAGCTAGCCGACTACCCGGTCATAGCTACCGAGAGCGTGCCTAGTCTGGGCTTCTTGTCGAGAGCTCTCGAGAGCTACGGCGATAGAGCTCTCGTCAGCTTAGACTTAAGGGGCGGGAGGGTTATTGGCAGGGCCTCTGAGATTTCCGGCAGGACCTTAAGCGAGTGTTGCAGGTTACTCAAGGCCTTGGGCGTCCGCAAAGCCATCCTAATAGACTTCGATAGGATAGGGGCCTACTCGGGGCCGAATGTCGAGGGGGCCAAGGAGCTCATAGAGAGGGGCTTTGAGGTCTACGTAGGCGGCGGTATCAGAGACTTAAACGACCTCATAGCCCTTCGCGAGATAGGGGCCTCTGGCGCTCTCGTGGCCTCGGCGCTGTACTCGGGTAGGATCAGTGCCCAAGAGCTCAGAGCTCTCGGGCTTATCTAGCTTGGAGGTCTGATAAAAAGGGTTATCTAGCCTCCTTCGTGGAAACTATTTATTGGTGATTGGTGTGCTTAGCGTTAACCGCTTGACGATGAGGCTGGTCAAAGAGCTCATCGACAACCAAGAGGAGTATCGAGTGAGAGTGGAGAAGCTTGCCTGCGGGGCCACGGTGATAGACACAGGGTTGGAGGCGATGGGCGGCTACATGGCCGGGCTCAAGCTGACAGAAATCTGCTTAGGCGGTCTGGCCAAGTGCTGGCTCACGTACCAAGCCTATGGCGACCTCGAGCTACCCGCGATAGTCGTGGCCACTGACCACCCAGCGTTATCGCTCTTGGGGTGCCAGCTAGCTGGCTGGATGGTGAAAGTGGGGGACTTCTTCGCGGCGTCCTCAGGCCCCGCGCGAGCTCTAGCGCTCAAGCCCAAGAAGGTCTTCGAGAGGATAGGGTACAGGGATGTACATGACGAAGCCGTAATAGTCATGGAGACCACTAAAAAGCCGACGGACGAGGTGGCGCAAAGGGTAGCTGTAGAATGCAAGGTGTTGCCGCAGAACCTGTACATACTCCTGACTACGACAGCCTCCATGGCTGGCTCCGTGCAGGTGTCGGGCAGGGTCGCCGAGACAGGACTCTACAGGCTCGAGTACTTGGGGCTCGACCCCAACAAGGTAGCGTTTGCCAGCGGCTCAGCCCCCATAATGCCCCCGCACCCGGACACTGGAGTCGCAACGGCTAAGGAGGAAGATGCATTGATATACGGCGGCGTTGGCTGTTACGTTATTGACGAGGAGGACTCTAAGCTTGTAGAGTACGCGAACAAGGCTCCTGCGGCGGCTTGGCCCGACTACGGCAAGACCTCCTACGAGGCGTTGAAGGCCGTGGACTTCGACTGGTCAAAGCTCGACCCCTCGTTCTTCACCATAGGAAAGTTCTTGCTGACTAGCAAGAGAAGCGGGAAGACGTACGTAGGCGGAAGAGTGTACCCAGAGGTATTGAAAAAGACGATAGAGCTGTAGACTACTTCCTCGGCCCTTCAGCGCCACCACCCAATTTTTAAAGTTGAAGAAGTAGCAAGCAGCGTCCTCGGCTATTGTCCAAGAGCTATGGCTAGGGAGAAGTCTTTAAATGCGATGCGCCATCCACATTGTAGTGGAGGTGCTTTCTAGGTGCCTTTGAAGTTTGGAGTGGAGTTCGTCCCAACAACTACGATCGACGGGCTGGTGAGCTCCATAGTCCAGGCCGAGGGCTTAGGCTTCGACTACGTCTGGGTGACCGACCACTACACCAACAGGAACACCTACATAGCCCTAGCAGTCGCGGCTTTGAACACCAAGAGCATAAAGCTGGGCCCGGGAGTCACGAACCCATTTCACGTGCACCCGGCTTGGACCGCCTCAGCGATAGCGACTCTAAACGAGGTCAGCAACGGTAGGGCCGTCCTAGGCCTCGGCCCCGGCGACCGGTCCACCCTCGGCCAGATAGGCATAAGCATGGACAAGCCCTTGACGGCCGTTAGGGAGGCCGTGGAGATCATAAGAAGGCTTTGGGCTGGCGAAACGGTGAACTTCGCTGGAAGCGTGTTTCGCCTATCTAACGCCAAGCTGAGCTTCAAGCCCTCGACGTCGATACCGATATACATAGGCGCTCAGGGGCCCAAGATGCTCGAGCTCGCAGGGGCGATAGGTGACGGCGTGCTCATCAACGCCTCGCACCCCAAGGACTTCGAGGTGGCCGTGAAGTTCATTAAGGAGGGGGCTATGAAGGCCGGCAAGGGCATGGATAGAATAGACGTCACGGCATACGCTGCCCTCTCGGTCGACGAAAGCGCCGCCAAGGCAAAGGACGCGGCCAGGGTAGTCGTGGCCTTCATAGTAGCCGGCGCACCAAACGAGGTTCTCGAGAGGCACGGCATCAAGAAGGAGGAGGTCGAAGCCATAAGGGCTGCCTTGGCCAAGGGAGACATACCCGGGGCCGGTAAAGCCGTCTCCGACGACTCTTTGGAGGCCTTCTCGATATCGGGTACGCCCGAGGACTGTATAGCGAAGATCGAGCAACTAGTAAAGGTCGGGGTGACGCAGTTCGTAGCCGGATCGCCCCTAGGCCCCAAGAAGAAGGCCGCCATGGAGATGATAGGCAAGAAGATAATAGCGGCCTTCAAATGAGGCTTTTTCTCTCACTTTTTTAAAAAAGTTGAAGGCAGCAACGCTTAGAGCTCGGCTTCGACCTTCTCCGCTACGAGGTCTTCGTAGTTCTTGAGGTGTGGGTTGTTTTTGAGGTTGACCATTAGCCTACCGCCGCACTTCTCGCTGGCCACGGCGTCGCCCACGAACACGAGTAAGGGGCCTTCCACCTTCTCCCCCGCGACCTTTATCGAGGGCCTTACCTCGTCGACGTAGAAGCTCGGCAGTATGGCAGGCAGCCTCCCGACGATTATCACCCTCCCTCCAGTCATCCTCGCTCCAGCCTTGCCAGCGCAGTCCCCCTTCACGAGTATGGTCCCGCCCTTCATCTCCAAGCCGGGCATGATGTCGCAAGAGCCGTCGATTATTATCGTCCCGCCCCTCATTCCCAGACCGACCTCGGCTCCGGCGTCGCCGTGGACGATTATCGTCCCGCCCTTCATTCCCTTAGACGGCAACTCGCCTCTGTAAGCCCCGCCCACCCTATCTCCTGCCGACCCGAAGACCTCTATCACGCCATCGAACATCTTCGACCCCAAGCAGGGGCCCGTGGAGCCCCTGATCACCAGCTTGCCTCCCTTCATCTTCCTGCCGGCGTAGGGCCCCACGTCCCCTAGGACCTCTATCTCGCCCGAGCTCATCTTCTCGCCGACGCGTCGGAGCCTGTTGGTGTGGCCCTTGAACACCATCTTGAGCTCCTCCGGCTTCGAGCCCACCTCGCCCTCCACTTGAAAGACGTCCGCGAGCCTCTGCTGCCTATTGCCGACCCATATCAGTAACTTAGACACTTCGCCTAAGGAGAGCCCAGCTATCCTGTCTGGGATTACGGCCTCGACCTCCACGGGGACCCCTGGGTCCTTGACGAGGTTCAACGTCAAGACGGGCATCTCAGCCCACCTCCACCTTAACCGGGTTCCTAAGCTCCTTGTCGTCTATCACGTAGTTGCTGAAGGCCACGCTGTAGTACCGGCTAAACGTCTCCTTAAGCCGCTTGAGGGTCTCGTCGTAAACGGCTTTGTCGACCATTCTCGTGGCGTCGACGTAGTACGTGGCCCCATAGACCTCCGGCTCCACGACCTTGCCCTCTTTTACGACCACCACGCCAGACTTTATCGTGTAGTAAGCCCTCCTGAAGGCCTTAATGAAGGCCTTGTAGTCCCTAGAGACGTCAACCTCCTTCGGGTTCAAGTCGTAGATGGCCACGTCGGCGTCCGCTCCGACCCCCAAATGGCCCTTGCGATCTTCGAGCCCCAGTATCTTCGCAGGGCCTGCTCTCGTGACTATCGCTACGTCGTACAGCGTGTACTCCCTGTCTATCGACGGCAGGGCTGCGTGCTTGAGCCCCCTTCTGTTCACCTTCGCCATTACCTCCTCCCTAGCCTTCTTGCTCACGAACCAAGAGAGGGCCAGCGGGTACTTGGTGAACCTGCCGGCGTTGGGGTTGTCGGTCGCGAACACTATCTTCCAGGGATCCTTGGTCAGTAACGCCACGTCCAGCCCTACGCACCACTGCACGGTGTTGACGTAGTTGTTCTTCCTGTAGGCGTAGGGCACAACACCAGCCGTGACCTCGGACTCAGTCATAGTGCCGTGCAACTTGCCCATCATTATGTGGAAGAGGACGAACTCGAATGGCAAGTCGGCAGTCATTGTTAGTATGCTCCCGAAGACTATCTGCCCCAGGTCTACGGTCACGTGGTCATGCGAGTTCAAGTACTTGGCTATCTCCTCTCCTCCAGACGCGAGGTTGGCCCAAGAGGTACCCGCATAACCAGTGAACTGCACGTGAGTTATGTGGATTATGGGCTTGCCGCCTTTGTAGAAGTCGGAGACGCACTCCATAGTCTTTAAGGTCGAGACGTAGTTCCCGGGGAAGCCGAGCCTGTTGCAGTGCACGTGTATCTGGTGGGGGAGCTTGAGCTCCATGGAGGCCTTGCACAGCGCCCTAATTATGTCCCTAGGGGTTATGCCGAACTCAGGCAACTGGTCGTCTAGGTCTAGGCCTATGCGCCTACCCCACGAAGTGGGCTCAGAGGCACCTGGGTTGACTATTTTTATCGCATAGCCCTTGACCGACTTCAGAGCCCACGCCACATAGGCCTTAAGGGACTCGAGGTCGCCCTTGCTCACGAGTTCCATGACTATCCTGCTAGAGCCGAAGAGCGGGAGACAGGCCTTGTCGACTATGGGGATGTCGTCAAGCTCTTCGTGAGTGTGCCTCGTCTTAAGGGGGGGCGTCGCGGGTTCGACTATCGTCGTCCACCCCATTTGAGCGTACCTATGGCCTATGAAGGTCGTCGAGGGGGCCGTGAGGCCCACTCCAGACCTGCTCATCAAAGTAGCCTTGAACCAAGATCTCCTATGATCGTGAGGGGTCATTATCCTGCCTGCATTGAACTTGGGACCTGCAACATGAGTGTGGAGGTCGACCCCTCCTGGCATAACCAGCTTGCCCTTGGCGTCTATCACCTTGGCCTTGCCCTCTATGGTTGATGGGTCGACTATCTTGCCATTGGCGATGCCTATGTCCATGACTTCGCAGTTCACGTTGTTTATTGGGTCTATTACATAGCCTCCTCTTATTATCAGGGGCTCATTTCTCACGGGCCTTGACCTCCTTAACCTTTTCTATGAGCCTTTCCAATACCTGGACATCGTCCATCAAGCCCTTGCTCTCGAGAGCCTTCTTAACCCTCAAGACCACGTTGTCCATCCTGTAGCAAGAGCCCTCGGCGTCCACCCCGACCATCTTCGTGGGGATGTAGACGTCGGCGATGCTGGCAGTGAGCGACCACTTGGGGTCCACGACTATTAAGGGGATCTTGGCTAAGTGCCGTAAGGCTTGGGCTGGGAAGTGAGCGGCCGGGTCGCTCGCTATCACCATCGCCGCGTCGACCTCTCCTCTTACCAATAGGTCTATGGTAGACGTCACGCCCGGGTTGTACCTCGGGTAGCCCCTACTGAAGTCTATGGCGTAGGGGTAGCCCGTCAGCCAAGCGAAGAGCTGGTTGTTGCCGGCCACGTTCCAGTGGCCCCTCATTAGGTTCAGGCTGAAGAGGGTCCAGTCGTTCAGCGCCTGAACAAGCCTTATGGCCGCCTCTATGTTCCTGTTCCTCGCCGACGTAGCGGTAAGCCCTAGGCCGTAGTAGATGACGCCAAAGCTCGCTGACATCATGAGGTCAGCCATCTTCACTATGGTCTCTCTGGGCACGCCAGCCACTTCCTCCTCTTCTAGCTCGAGCCCCTTGACCACCATCAGCAAGGCCGTCAAGAGCTCGTAGTCCATCCCGGGCTT
>DAIQQE010000111.1:0-4192 GCA_036786905.1 Candidatus Nezhaarchaeales archaeon
GCGGGTTGATGGTCTCGTGCTACCTAGTAGCCCTACCGCTAGCGCACGCCGTCCTTTCTGCGGTGCTACTGCGAGGTCATTCAAGCGACCTCGGAGCGGGCATGACCGACGAGCGTTCGTGCGCGTCGAAACCCTCTCGGTAGGGTGATGATGATGTCGCCTGAGAAGGTCGTCAGCAAAGGCGAAGGCCTCAAGGCCCTATGGGCGCTGGTCTTTGCGGTAATAATCGTGCTGACCTTCGTAGTGCCCTACACTACGTTAAAAGACGTGGCCAGTTTGTGGGGGGCCTACACCTTCTGGACCTTGCTGACTGCAATCACCATAGCGTTGGTTTGCGTCTTTATGCGCAGGTGGAGGGAGTAGGCCATGGCAGTAGAAGCCTTCTGGGCTTGTCTTGGGATAGCCGCGTGGTTTGCGACCGGCTGTGTAGTCTCGTACTACACTCGCAAGTATGTGGGCCGTGGAGTCGCTGACTACTTCATAGCGAGCAGGAGGCTTTCAGCCCTGCCCTCGGCTTTGACCTACGCGGCCACGACCTACAGCGCCTTCATGCTGGTCGGGCTCGTAGGCCTGACGTACTCGCTCGGCGTCTCGGCGCACGGCTTTGAGCTGACATACTTGATCGGCACCGTGATCCTACTAGCGTACTTCGCCCCCAGGATCTGGATAGCTGGCAAGCTCTACGACTGCGTTACGCCGCCAGAGTTGCTATCTAAGAGGTTTGAGAGCAAGTGGGTCGGACTGGTCGCCACGGTTATCTGCGTCGCGATGATAGTGCCCTACTCATCCGTCCAATTTATGGGCATAGGCTACTTGTGCGAGGGGCTCACGGGCGGGGCCATACCCTTTGCGGTGGGGGCGCTGATAGCGATGATCCCAACGCTCGTCTACGCTTACTGGGCCGGGATGCGCTCGGTGGCTTGGACTGACGTCCTTCAAAGCCTCATAATGATCACCACTTCGCTCGGCGCGCTCTTCTACGTCGTCCACGCCTCGTTGGGAGGCTGGGGTCCCTACCTCGAGCGCTTGTCGACCGAGGCCCCTGACCTCTTGAAGGTGAACTGGCCCTTAATGTCCTATCTAGGCCTCACAATCCCTTGGTTCTTCTTCGCCCTATCAAACCCCCAAGTCTTCCAGAGGTACTACGTGCCCAAGGACGTGGCGACCCTCAAGAGGATGATATGGGGCTTTGCCATCTTCGGTTTCATATACACGCTGATATCCACGCAGTTTGGCCTCATATGCAGGCTTCTAGTGCCCGGGCTGAAAGTGGCTGACCAAGCCATGCCCATGCTCTTGGCCACGAAGGTGCCGTCCGTCGTGGCGGTGGTCATGCTCATAGGGATAACGGCGGCGGCTGTGTCGACCATCGACTCCATAATATTGACGCTCTCGTCCATGGTGGGCAGGGACGTCTATAGAGCGTTCAGGCCTAGCGCCTCCGAGGAAGAGGAGCTCCGCATAAGCAAGGCGTTTATATTCGTTTTCGCCATCGTGTGCTACATCTTCGCGCTTTCCAGGCCTGGCTTGATAGCCATCTTGTCGGCCATGGCGTCGGGAGGGATGCTGGTGATCGTCCCCTCGATATTCGCGGCCTTCTTCTGGAAGCGCGCCACGGCCCCGGCGGCTCTGCTAAGCATGGTGGTCGGGGTCATAATAGTCGGTCTAGGCTACGTTCTCGGGCTCAGCCCTCTAGGCGTGCCCTCGACGATTTGGGGCCTAATAGCGTCGGCTCTCGTCATCTGCCTAGGCAGCTACGCCACGAGGCCGCCCGCGAGAGCCGAGGAGTTCATGAGGCGCATCAGCGAGGAGCTCAAGGCGCACGGCTTTCATTAGCGGCTTCCGCGTCCTCGAGGACCTCCGATGAGCTCAGTTCTCCATCGCGTTCTAGCTCAGTCGAAGCGCTGGGATATCGCTGAGGCCATGGACTAAAGCGTGTTGCCCGCCATGGTCGCGTCGTTCCTCGATCGGTCAGCAATCGTCAATCGTAGAGCCCTGAGAGCTGTCCACGATAGCGCTCGCTACTCGGACTTCTCGCAAGGCCCGAGCAGTGACGCGAAGTTCACGGCGTTGGGCTAAGCCGTAAAGGGCGTCGGT
Source organism: Candidatus Nezhaarchaeales archaeon (assembly GCA_036786905.1). GTDB lineage: Archaea > Thermoproteota > Methanomethylicia > Nezhaarchaeales > WYZ-LMO8 > WYZ-LMO8. Next base: position 2,098 of record DAIQQE010000111.1, read on the forward strand.
CTACGCTAAGTCGTGGCTGAAGCGGCGCTGTCGGAGCGCCGATTGCCACTGAGGAGTCGCGGCCCTGAATTGGCCGATGACGCGGCCTCGCAGGTGATCCGAGTTCGAGGCTCCTCTCCCCGTGGAGCCCACAGCCCTCACCCCCTCGCGAGGGCTGAGGGGCCAAGGGCCATAAGAGGCTCGCTCCGTCGAAGGACTCGAAGAAGCGCTGGAGGAACTGTCAAAGTAACTTTAAATAATTCAAGTCTGCCTAACAGTTAGACGGCCGTACTTCAGCTTCTAGGAGCTGGCACCTATGATCGTGAAAAGCCTGCCCGAGGAAGAGATAACAAAGATCATAGTCCAGCACTCCTGCAGGGACTGGGCCGAGATCGCGAGCACCGACGTCGTGATAGTGGGCGCAGGGCCCTCGGGGATGACGGCCGCCAGGTACTTGGCCAGGAGCGGCTTTAAGGTCGTGGTCTTCGAGAGGAGGCTCAGCTTCGGCGGCGGGATAGGCGGAGGAGGCATGCTCTTCCACAAGGTCGTGCTGGGCGAGCCGGCCGACCAAGTGCTCAGGGAGGCTGGTTGCAGACTGACCCCCGTGGGCAATGGCATCTACGTGGTTGACGCCGCTGAGATGATAGCCAAGCTGGCGGCGAGCGCAATGGATGCCGGGGCCAAGGTCGTGCTGGGCGTCACGGTCGACGACGTGATATACCGCGAGAACCCGCTGAGGGTCGAGGGGGTCTGCATACAGTGGAGCGCCGTCCAGATAGCCGGCCTCCACGTGGACCCCATGTTCGTGAGGTCGAGGGCCGTGATAGACGCCACCGGCCACGACGCCGAGGTCATAACCGTGGCCTCAAAGAAGATCCCCAACCTGTCCATAGCGTTGCCGGGGGAGAGGTCGGCCTATAGCGAGCTTTCCGAGCAACTGGTTGTGGAGAGGACCGGTAAGGTCATAGAGGGCCTCTACGCGACGGGCATGGCGGTGGCGGCGGTCCACGGCCTTCCCAGGATGGGCCCCATCTTCGGCTCGATGCTCTTGTCCGGGAAGAAGGTGGCCGAGGTAGTGGAGAGGGACCTGAGAGGAAGATGACGTGCTCCCTCTGCGGCACAAGGACGGCCCAGATGACCTGCAGGAGGTGCTCTAGGCGTATATGCCACCAATGCCACGCAGGTCACGGGCTGTGCAAGGCTTGTAGGCAACAGCTCTCGAGGACCGCCAAGCCCTAGATCGCCGATGATTATGAAGTTGCCGAAAGCTTCAAAGTTGTTGGCGTGGAGAACATAGTCTCGTAGCCCGCGGTGAAGTTTCGCCCCAACCACTCCCGTCAAATCATTTCTATTAGCTCTGGTCGCTCGAACCCTAAGCTTATACCCTAAACTTGAATAGGTGTTTTGATAAGGCCTTGGCAGAGGGCCTTAAAGACTTGATAGTGAAGAAGAACGGCGTCGAGATCTCCAGGATACTTGTGGGCACGTCGCCCTTCATAGCGGCGGGGCAGTTCGAGAAGGGCCATCAGTACTACCTAGAGTTCGTGCTGAAGAAGGGGAGGATCGCCAGCATATTGTCGTGGTGCTTTAAAAGTGGCTTCGACTGGGTCCAAGCGATCGACGTGGACTTCTTAGCAAGGGAGATGAAGATGGCCTCTGAGGAGTCCCTCCGGGCGCCGAAGGTAGTCCTCAGCACTTGGGACAGGCCGGAGAGGGCCCTAAAGAGGTTTCAGGGCCTCGCCGTTGATGTGCTCCTGCTCCACGCGTCGATGGCCGACGCTCTAGACCCTCGTCGAATAAAAGAGGCCTTGGCGCGAGTCGAGGAGCTGGGCCTGATCCCCGGCGTGGCCACCCACTCGCCGACCAAGACCTTGCCCAAGCTCAAGCACGTGGAGCAGGTCAAGGTCGTTATGGTGCCCCTGAACTACGCTGGCCTGTTCAACGGCGAGGTCAAGGAGACCCTCGAGATCCTGAGAGAGATGAGGGTTGTCGTCATAGCCAAGAAGGTCTTGGGCGCTGGAAGGCTGCCCGTGGACGAAGCCCTTCGGTGGGCTCTCAGCAGGCCCGAGGTGGACTCCGTAGCTCTGGGAATTGCCTCACTTGGCGAGGCCAAGTA
>DAIQQE010000017.1:0-16049 GCA_036786905.1 Candidatus Nezhaarchaeales archaeon
CTCTCAAGAGCCTAACAGCGGCGGTCAATAGTCCCGAGTAAGACACGTCTTGCCCCTTGACTATGTACGGTAGCTTGAGTAGCCTCTTCCCCTTCTTAGCCAACTCTTCGATTCTAGGCCCGCCTGGATGCGGTAAGCTGGCCTCTCTGGCGAAGGTATCGAGGAGATTGCCGAGCGCTATGTCGAGGGTCTCTCCAAACACTCTATACCTTCCATCAGAGTACGCCGCTATTATCGTGTTGCCTCCAGATACGAAGACTATCAAGGGGTCCTTGAAGCCCGTCGTAAGCCTAGCTATTTCTATGTGAGCAACGGCGTGATTTACCGGGACTAGCGGCTTGTTATAGGCGGTTGCCAAAGCCCTAGCCAATGTGGCGCCGACTCTAAGGCAGGGCCCTAGGCCAGGTCCCAGAGAGACTGCTATGGCGTCTATGCGCTCTAGACCGAGCCCGGCCTCTGCTAGCGCCCTCTTAATGACCCTAGGGGCTACGTCGGAATGGTGCTGAGCACCCTCCCTAGGATGTATACCCCCCTTAACGGGGATGTACGTGTCATTTATATTCGCTAAAATGTTGCCATCATAATCGACGATCCCACAACCAAAGGTATGCGCCGTAGATTCTATGCCCAGCACGACGACTTTGCGCAATGACTATCCTCCGGCTACTCTCCCTTCTTTCCCTTCTCCTCTCTTCCGAAGTTCCTGATCTTTATGTGCTGGGGCTCAACCTCTTGCAACGTCTTCTCATCTTTATACATGTGAATGTGGGCCTCCGTAACGTTGGTCCCAGCGATGGTCCTTAAGCCCTTAACTATTATAAGGTTTTGAGGGGTGTTGAACATCGATGAGACCACCTCTCTTACCTCGCTCCTCGTGGGTGTCCTGGAATTAGCGTGGTGTATCCTCAGTATGAGTTCCCTTCTGTTTAGGACCTTGTTCTCCACGTCCCTCAATACTTTAACTTGGTATTGCAACATCATCGAGCTCTACCTCCTTCATATAGGTTAGCAACTCCCCAGCCTTCTCCTTTTTATCTCTATCTACTTTTATCAGCACTACCCCGACGCCCGGCTGGCCATAGGCGACGACCGTTCCCTCCGGTAGGGCGAGTATTGAAGGTATGACGAGAAGATCCTCTTCTCCCTTTACCACCACGAGACCCCCCTCTTCAAACGCTTTGCCTATCTCCTCTACCATTGTTGAGACTATGTGGCCTGGAGGGTTGACCACTTCGCGCACTACTCTTATTCGCCCTCTTAGGTCGACATGATAGGTACCCCTTAGGGTCTTCATGTCGACTATTGCAAGCTTCGGTACTAAACCTCTCTCTAGGAAAGTGTGAGTAGTCACGTCACCCACTGTTACTATGGCTTTGGCCTCCATGTTCCTCAACGCCTCTTCCAGCTTTCCGGATTCCACCTCATTCTTTGTGATCACTAAGCCCCACGGTTTACTGAGCTCCCTCCTGAGCTCCTCGCCTACTCGGAAGGCCTTGAGCTTCAACGTCCTCACCTGCACTTAATGGCATACCTGCCTGGTTTGGTCACGTTTAACGTCTTGGCGATGACAGATTCCTCAGGGTCGAAGACTATGACAATACCACTCCAGTCGGTCGTGAACTCACTCGATTTGCAGTTAGGACATATGCTCGCCTGGCTCAGGAGGAGGGCTTTGCACTTTAGACAGCACTTGAATCGAGCCGAAGCCCTCCTGCTCACTTCTCCTTCACCTTGGCCGGGGCTTTCTCCTTCTTCAGATCCTCTGCGATCCACTCTAGCTTCCCTAAAAATGGTTGCCTCATCGTCAAGCCCACCTTGACGTCGCCTAACCTCATACCAGTCATGCTGACGGTCACGACTCTTGCCCTTACGCTATCACCTTTTGAGAGCTTCCTCCTAGTCTGCTTGCACAGGAGCTCGCCTTTCTTCTTATCGTAGGATATGTAATCGTCCGCTACTTGCGATATGTGGACCAGCCCGTCTAGGGGCCCTATCCTAACGAAAGCCCCAAAGTCCACTACCTCGACTACTTCTCCCTCCACTACCTCCCCCTCTAAAGGAGCGTAAACAAGGGCCTCGAACTTAACCTTGTGATACGTTGCACCGTCTCCAGGCACTATTTTGCCAACGGGGGAGACCTTTACATCCATTATCGCGACTATTATTCCGACGCCCTTTATGACAACCCCCTCGTACATGGATCTTAGAGTATCGAATGCGACGTCTTCGAGCTTCTCGTTAAATCTGCTGGGCGGAATCCTAACCTCGTCTGAAATGGTGGCTAAGTAGTACATGAATATTCCACCATGAGGCTTGACGCGGAGTGCCGCGTGAATTTAGAGACCTTGCGGCCTTTTGTATTAAACTTTTTTGTAAAAACAGCTAAGGCTGGTAACCTTCCAACTCAATTTTACCATCGCCTTTCATGTACACGACGCTTATGCCCTCCTTTCTCAACCTTCGCCTCAATTCTCGATCGTTTGTCGCAACTATGTAGCCCTCCCTCTTAGAAACCTCGACTATAGCGTCGTCGACAGCCCCCTCGCCGCCCTCGAAGACCTCGAACGCCCTCTTCTTCACGTACTCCAAGACAGTGCTAGCTATTCGAGCTGCCTTCTGCCTCTTTTTGGAGCTCGCTATCCTCTCAAGCTCTTGAAGTTGTAACCTTAAGATAACGGGCCTAACCTTAGTCTCAAGAAGCTCTTCGACCCTCTCAATTACGTTCACTGGCCCCTCAAAGACAGCCATCAAGAGGTTCGTGTCAAAGAGCACCTTAGCTGGACTTTTACCCTTAGACCTCACCTGATCATCCCATACCCTATGAGCCTGAACCTACCAGATATCTGGCGACTTATCGCTGCTCTAGTGCCTAGCTCTGCGCACACGGGCCTGCGCAACTTCACCGACACCATGTCTTTGGAGGCCTTGGTGACGATCCCCAACGTCGTGGCGGTTCCGACGTTTATCATTAAGACCTCATTGGTCCTTATGTTCTCGACCTTAACCATGTCCACGGTCCCTACGGCTCTTTCGAACAATACTACCTCCAAGTTGAGCTCTGAGATTGTTGGAGGTAGCGTTCCGGGCTTGCCCACGACGCTTCCGGCTAGAGAGTCAGATTTCGTGAGCGAGGGGTCCAGAAGTGTGCCAAAGCCTATCAAGCCCCCGGGTCTCGCCTCTTCAACGTCCACGTCGCCAGCCTTCAAGCTTACAATCTCCGTGTATAGTGGCTCGTACTCGACCCTTCCACCCCCCTTCTCTACCCTAATACCGGGCCTTATTTCGATCTCATCGCCTACTCTGGCAACGCCTTGAATTATAGAACCTCCCAAAACTCCGCCTTTCAATTCTTCAGGAGGTGTTCCAGGCTTGTTTACGTCGAAGGACCTAGCTATGAGTGCTCTCAAGGGCTTCGTCGGATCTCTCTTGGGGGTCGGGATCGTTTTCTCTATGGCCTCAATCAAGACGTCAAGGTTCGCTTTGTGGAGGGCTGATATTGGGATTATCGGCGCGTCTCTGTACATCGTGTTCCTCAAGAACTCCCTTATCTGGCGATAGTTCTCAACGACCTTGTCTCTAGGGGCTACCTCTATCTTATTTTGTACCACCACTACGTTCTTGACATCCATTATCTCGAGGGCCTTCAAGTGCTCTCTCGTTTGAGGTTGAGGACATGGGACCGTGGCGTCAATCACTAGTATAGCTCCATCAAATAGCGTGGCCCCTGCGAGCATCGTCGCCATTAACATATCACGTTGCACGCCCGTTTTTATGGGCGTGCAATTTCGTGTCCGGGGCAGTCTACGAAAGAGTACTTTCTCACGAACTCGAGCTTGGACCCACAGTGCTTACATGTCGTTCCCGATAGCGCGTAAGTCGTGTAGCACTGCGGGGCTGGGCACTTAGGACACTTCAACACTGCAGTGTCAGCGTAGCCAAGCCTGAGCGTTATCCCTCTCTTTAACTCCTCGGAGTGCCTCGAAGCCCATACTCCCGAGAGAGCCCACGTCAAGGTGGTCTTACCGTGATCCACGTGGCCCGTCGTGCCTATATTCAGCTCGGCCTGCCTCTCCATCCACTCCTCAACCATGTCCAACCGCCTTCTCCTCATGCTTTATGACCATGTTTATCTGGACTATGTCTTCGGATATCGTGTTTCCCCGAACGAGCTTCCTCTTTCTCAAGCCCTTCTTCTTGGGCCTAAAGCCAGGCCCTTGACTCAGCAATAGCCTCCGCTTGACGGGTCCTGGGAGGTCGGGCCTCATGGGCGCTCCACTCCTATCGCTCCCACCCTTAATCACCAGCTTAGCCCCCGGAATTCCGAGCAACGCACCATCGATCTCATCTCCTATCCTAAGCCCTATGAGTGCGCTTGCTTGGGGTCCGCTAACGGTTACTTGCTTGGCCTTCCCGGTCGCTGGATCAGATATGACCACTTTAAACTCAGGCGTCCTTTTTCACCCCTTAGCGTGAACACACTTCGTGGGTCAGCTAAAAACTTTGAGGTCTTTAATTTCAATGCCTACCAGCAGCCCTCTTTATCTTAGCAATTTCATCCATGAGCTCCAGCTCTTCCTTTGACAGCTGATCCGAGAACTTCTCCTTCAATATCCTCGCGTGCTCCACCGGTACGTCGACGTACAGATGATCGCCTTCGTCGACGTGCCTACCAATAATTACGTCCCCTCTAATGGATATAGCCACGGCCTGTCCGGCTAAGGCCTCGCTCAAGCTTTTCTTCTGCTCTTGTATTTGCATTATCACTCCAAGCCTTCTGCCCTTGGCGTTTATCAATGGATATCCTGGCTTTAACCTCCCGACTAACACCTCGACCCCGACTATTGCTGGGTCACTTCTCCTGAACACGTAGCCCTTTAGAATACGGGCCTTTCCAGGCAAGATTAGAGAGGACAGCGTCTGCCTGCGGTCTTCCTCCATTTTCTTCCTCACCCAGGCCAAGTAGTCTTCGATCAGTCTGTAGATGACATTGCTCTTGAACACCTGTATGCCCCTGCTTTCTATCTCTTGTTCCGCATCTGGATATGTGCCGACGTTGAATGCCAAGATGACGCCGTGATAGGGATCTTTCTCTTTCGTTATTGCGGCTTCGATGACGTCTCTCTTCGATATCTTCCCGACGTCGGCCAACCTCACCGGCACGCCCATCTCTTGAAGTTTCGACACCAACGCCTCAAGGGAGCCTAATGTATCGGCTTTGACCACAACTCCCATGATGTCTGTGGTTATTCTGATCTTCGAAAGCTCCTCCATTACCTTCTTTACCGCCTCCTCGATTTCAGCTTGGCTCCTCGCTGAGAAAAGGGGGCTACCAGCCACGGCGTCGTCGAGGCCCTGAGCGACGATTCTCACGCCGGCGGCTGCGACGACCTCTTCTACGCTCTTGAACTTGTCTTCGGGATCTCTCATCTCGTCCATGGGCTTGGGCATTAGCATGCTTCTGATCTTGGTTACTATGGGACCTTTAAGCCCACCAAGTATTATCGTGTCGTCCTTTCTCAGCACGCCATCGTAAATTATCACGTCCGCGACGTTGCCTAGGCCTGGAATCTCTCTGCACTCCAACACAACGCCTTTAGCTGTCGTCTCCTCGACGTAGAGCCTCTTCAACATGTACCTTTGAGAGAGGCCTGCTAAGACTAGCAAGAGGTCTGGTACACCTTCCCCCGTCTTGGCGCTCGTGGGTATTATGGCCACAGTCCTAGCGAAGTCCTTTATCCTATCGTACCTGTCGGCTTGAAAGCCTAGTTCTTCGAACTTAGCCACGATGTTGTAGACGAGCTCGTCTAGCTTCTTCTGGACTTGAGGCGGTTGCGACCTTATCGCCTCGACAAAAGGCTTGAACTCGCTTTCGATCCACCCTGGTATTTTGTCTATCTTGTTCGCGGCGACGACAAAAGGCGTCTTTCTTGCCTTTAAAATCTCTAAGCTTTCGTAGGTTATCTCTTCAAATCCCTCGAGGATGTCTATGACCAAGATGGCCATGTCAGCTATCGAGCCACCTCTCTTCCTCAAGTTCACGAAGGCCTCGTGTCCCGGGGTGTCTATGACCAAGAAGCCGGGTATCTTGATCTCGACTTTTATGTTCTTGAGTAACGGACCACAAATTCTCTCAAGAGCAGACCAAGGTAGGAAAGAAGCTCCAATGTGTTGGGTTTGCCAAGTAGCGCCTAGTCGGCGCTACATCATGGCCCCAACCTCTCTAAACATAATCGCGGTACCTCTGATCTTATCGAGGAGAAGCGTCTTTCCCACGTCTACGTGCCCCAGCACGCACAGGATAGGCGACCTAATCATCTTGCCCTCGCCAATACTCAACCAGGGTCACCTCCTCTATCCCAATAGATTCAACTTAATGAAAAAGCTAGGGAGGGAGCGCTCTTTAACTTGTCGTTTAAAACTCAAAGCCAAGCCTCGTCGGCTCGTGAGTAGTCACAAAGCTCTTTCTCCTCAAAGAAGATCTTTATCTCCCTCTCAGCGCTCTCCTTACTGTCCGATGCGTGGACTATGTTTTGCGTGATCGTGATCCCGAAGTCGCCCCTAATAGTCCCTGGTGGGGCCTCCTTCGGATTCGTCGGGCCTATTACCTTCCTGACGACTTGAATCGCATCGTCTCCCTCTAAGACCCCCACGACCACAGGGGCCGAGGTAATGTAATTGATGAGCCCCTCGTAGAAGTGCTTGCCCTTGTGCACAGAATACAACTCCTCGGCCTCTTTTCTGGACATCTTCAACATCTTCAAACCCACTATCTTCAAGCCCTTCTTCTCAAACCTCGATAGCACTTCTCCCACGAGGCCTCTCACCACAGCTCCGGGCTTGATTATTATCAAAGTCTTCTCGACAACCATTACTTGTACACCTTCCTAGTCTTCTTGCACCACTTCAGCTTGGCTGGGTTCCTTCTCAACTTCAACAAGTTTTTCTTACATTTACTTGAGCAGAAATACAGTATGGTTCCATCGTTCTTGACGAACATGAGCCCTGTTCCTGGCGGAATGTCCTTTCCACAGAACGTACATGAAATCGCTTTGAACATTTTGAGCACCGCCTTTAGTGAGTCTTCACGTCCATCTTATAACCCTTACTTCGTCTAGAGCAGAGCGTCAAAGCAATTGAGGGGAGAGGTTTATCAGTCAGACCCCAAGGCCTGAGTACAGGTGTACGCTGTGAGTTCCAGTACGCCTCAAGACGCGACGCCAGCAGAAGTGGTCCAAATAATTGGCAGGACAGGGGTCACTGGAGAGGTTATTCAGGTCAGGTGCAGGATACTCGAGGGGCCTGATAAGGGCAGGATTTTGACGAGAAACGTTAAGGGTCCCGTGAGGGTCGGCGATGTATTAATGCTTCGAGAAACAGAAAGAGAAGCGAGGAAGCTCACTCCACGATAAGCTTAGAGCTTGGGAAGGCTCACTTCTTTCTCTCTTTCTTGACCTCCTTCTTGGGTGGCGCTGCTTTCTCCTCCGCTGCCATAGCCGGCGCTGCTGGCAAGCCAGCTTTGGCCTTTATCTCGTTGACCTTAGCCACTATCTCTTCTACAAGTTCTTTGGCCTGTCCCACTTCGATTACAGCCGCCGATGCGGCCTTCACTTCGATTCCAGCAGCTTGCCCCAGCTTTTCTTTGCTCGGCACATAGACGTATGGTATTTTTCTCTCTTCGCATAACAATGGCAAGTGCATCACTACCTCGGGAGGGTCGACGTCTTCGGCTATCAACACAAGCTTTGCAAGCCCTCTCTCGACAGCCTTCGTCGTCTCGTTGGTCCCCTTCTTTATCTTGCCGGTCTCTCTGGCCACCTTCAAGGCCTCGTAGGCTTTTTCAGCTAGTTCTGGTGGCACCTCAAATCTAACATAACTTGGCTTAGGCACATCCCTCACCTCCTCATGTCATCGATTCATGGGTCGAGCTGATCTTTATTTACCAGCACTGCATTATAAACTTTCTAACCGGCCTTAACTAATCGCCTTTGATCATTCATGGGCGAAGTAAAGCACTAGCTTCCGCGTGCTCGCATCTTTGTGGTCGAGCCTCGCAAAGCCTATGCGCACTAACTGGACTATGGATCCTTCGTCTAACCTTGCGAGGTCCCTCTCCCCAACTCCTGTGGCTTTGCTGGCATCCGGCATCAATATCTCGACCTTAACGTTGTCATCGACTGGAACCCACTGTATTATCGGGGCTCTGAGCCGCAATACATCTTCAACGCTCTCTCCCTCATAAAACGCATGTGCTGCATCGCTCTCGACCCTTTCTACTCGAACATTGAACAAGGACATCAGTCGAACGAGAGGGCTGTGCTTTGAGATCTCGGCGTCCCTCCTAGACACGTAAACTCGAACCTTGCCTTCGACCGCCCTCACCTCTATCTCCCTACAACCCCTTTCAGGGAAGTCCGGGTGGAGTGGAGGCTTAGCAACAAAGCTCGCCGGAACGCCCTTGATGATAAGCTCTATCGGGTCGATAACGCAGAAGTACCTATTTGCTCTCGGATCCAGATACTTACGGTTCACGGAGTATATGTTCTCCCAACTCAGTGACGCTTCTGAACTCTTTACTCCCACGTGGAGTATTATCTCTCTTAGGGTCTCCGGCAATATGCCCCTTCTCCTAACGGCCATTATAGTGCCTAGGCGAGGATCGTCCCACCAAAGGAACTCTCCCTTTGCTATGCCCTTGCTTATTTGGGACTTGCTTAGTATTATGTCCATTAGCTTTAGCCTGCCGAAGTGAATGGTCTCCGGGAACCTCCACCCCATGTGGTCGAAGACGTACCTCTGCTTGATGGTGTTGGTTATGTGCTCTTTGGCTCTTAGTATGTGGCTCACCTTGAACTCATGATCATCGACTGCGGATGCGAAGTTGTACGTGGGCCACACGAAGTACTTGCTTCCCACTCTCGGATGAGGGTACTTCTCAACATCTATTACTCTAAAAGCGACCCAATCCCTTACCGATACGTCTGGGTGGCTCAGGTCGGTCTTTATCCTAACAACGGCCTCCCTCTCTCTGTACTTCAGAGAGAGCATGTCCTCGAATCTCTCGATATGCTCTTCAGGGCTCAGCCCTCTACACGGGCACGGCCTGCCAGAATCGCGAAGCGATCTGAACAGTTCTTGGTCGCAGGTACATACGTATGCTCCGCCTTTCCTCAAGAGCTCTTTACAAACATCATAATACACCTCTAGCCTATCGGATTGATATACGACTTGGTCGGGCTTTACCCCCAACCACTCCATGTCCTCTATTATCCACTTGTAGGCATCTGGTAACGGCCTCTTCGTCTTCGGATCGGTATCGTCGAACCTAAGTATGAACATTCCTTTGTACATTTTTGCATACTCGTAGGACAATATGAGCGGTCTAAGGCTACCCAAGTGAAGCGGGGCGTCGGGATTGGGGGCAAATCTCGTTATTATCACCTCGTACTTGTCAGCGTTGGGGAGAGGGGGCAGGGCCTTCTCCTCCACCTCCCTCTTCTTTGTTATGGCCTCGGGATACTTCTCCTCCACCTCCCTCCTGATCTCCTCCACGCTCATCCTATTTACTTCACTTACTACATCTTCGACCAATTTGGCGAGGGCCTTGGCCTGGCCCCTTAGATCGGATCTCACGGCGATGACTTTGCCCAGCACGGGTCCCTGGGCCGCCTTTCCGCCGTGCTCGTAGGCGTTTATCAAGGCATATTTCCTTATTAGCTGAACCACGTCGTCTGAGAAGCTCATATAGCCCTCCTCCTCCTTAAGTATTCGCCAATATCTATGCCTCTCATCTGAAGCCACTCTTTAACCCTTCCCGTTATGACGACCTCAGCCCTCTTCAAGTCTCTCAGGCTTCGAGAAGCTGTTAAGAACATGGCCCCTCGCAGCTGCTCTATTAGTACATTTAGGTAGGCCCTCAAGACGTCGACGCCGCGTCCTACGGCTCTCAAAGCTGGCAAGGCTACTCCGACGAGGTCGGCCCCCAATGCTATGGCTTTGGCGCAATCGACCCCGCTCCTCACACCTCCAGATGCTATCACGGGGACGTCGACCCCGCTCCTAACCTCTATGAGACTCACGACGGTCGGTATGCCCCATTCGGCGAAGGCCTCGGCCACTTCGACCTTAAAATTATCTCCGCGCCTCTTAGCCCTCAATGCCTCGACCTTGCACCAACTGGTCCCCCCAGCTCCAGCCACGTCTATAGCCTTCACAAGCCCCTCTTGGACAAGCATTAGAGCGTCTTCACGTGAAATACCGCACCCGGTCTCCTTGACTATTACGGGGACTTCTACTGCCTCCGAAATCCTCCTAATGGCCCGCAATACGCCTTTGAATTTAAGGTCTCCCTCCATTTGAGAGAACTCGTGCGCTGGGTTTAAGTGTATGTTAAGCGCGTTAGCCTCAATCATCTCGATTATCTTGCGCACGTCGTTCACATTGAACTGACTCACCAGTTGAGCCGCGCCGATATTGGCGATTACGTAGGCCGTCGGGGCCCTCTTGCGCACTACAGCAAAGGTGTCCACAAGGCCCTCGTCGAGTAGCGCGGCCCTCTGGCTGCCTACGGCCATGGCCAGGCCCATTTCCTCGACGACTTGGGCCAATGCGCTGTTTATTTCTTTGGCCCTCGGATGCCCCCCGGTCATGGCCGAGATCAGGATTGGGGCCCTCAATTTGAATCCGAAGAAATAGGTCTCCGTATTTATCTCATCGACGTCCATTTCGGGCAAGCATCTATGGACGAACCACACATCCTCAAACCCAGCACTGTTGCGGTGCATTTCGACGTCTTCTCTCAAGCATATCTCTATGTGCTCAAGCTTTCGATTGCTTATGTCGTCCATCACACTTAACCCTCCGTTATTACGGTTCCTTTAAATTCCAGTCCATCAAGGGCTTTAAGTAGATTTTTTCTACGCCAACTTACGAAGCAGACAACTTTTACGCCTCCACGAAAAGCGCTAAACGCCTCCTTTATCTTCCTGACAAGGCCACCTGTGGCGTCAGTATCGGAAGACGACATTCCTATCCTTTTTAGGGCATCCTCGTCCAAGAACCTTATGAGTTTGGCTCTTGGCCTCTTTTTGGGATCTTCAAGGTATATGCCGTCGACGTCGAGCACGTAGATTAGCTTGTCGGCCTTAAGCCTCAAAGCCAGCAATGAAGCTATTGTGTCGCCAGACAAGATCGCTACACCGCGCTCGCCCCTATCTAAGACGACGTCTCCGTACAGGACGGGAAGGAATCCTTTCTCCAACGCCACCTCGACGCCCTTGATAAAGTGTTCTTTGACCTCACCTCCTTCCAAGACGAACGAAGATGACGGCTCGAGAGCATAGGGCCTCCCTCCTAACTTCATGAATTCCTTAACGACCTCCTCGTTAAGTCTCCTCATGGCCAGCCTCGTGAGCGTGACACCTTCGTAACTTTCGCCGCTAAGCAATCCCGCGCTCAGTCTATATCTCATGGCCAATGGATGGCCAAAGGATCCACCACCATGAACCACGACGACTTTGCCTCCTTTCTCGATGTGTTTGAGAACCTGAGAACACATGCTCCTCAAGGCCTCTTTCCTGATGGTGAATGGCCTGTCCTTCACGGTAATGGCGCTACCTCCGAACTTCACTATTGACAATGTCATAGCTTACTCAACCCCTTAACACAATGGCTTGGAGGCCCATCGAACTAACTGCTCTCAAGCACTCGTCCAACGAGTTGCGATCCTCACTAAATAGTACAAAGCCCCTAAAGTCCTCATCAACTTTACACGCCAACCCCTTCATGCTGAAAAGCCTTTCATAGGCTTTGAGTATCGAAAGCGGGAGCTCTGATAGCGCGATACATAACCTACTGTACTTGGCGAGCGCTCTGCGGAAGAGCTCAAAGTCCTCGTCGATTATCGAACGCGCTACAGCGATTATCGTCCTGCCCAAGGCATGAAGGGCTATGCCAAACACCTCCTCAAGCCCTTTGTCCTCGAAAATCCTAAACCTCAACGGTACCTTGAGGCCCAAGCCAATCCTCCAAGGGAAGTCTCTTAGAAGCTCCGCCAAGCCCTCGCCCTCTCTATACGCCAGTAGCCCCTCGCCCCTCAAGCTCTCTAAGGAGCCTCTGACCCTTGCGTCGGGGACGGCCAACCTCCTTGAAACTTCATTAGTTGAGTAGCCCCTTAAACACGCTTCTTTGAGCAAAGTCGAGGAAATCACGATTAAGGAGTCCATAGGTGGCAGATCTTCAGAGCCTCTAACGAATACGTCGATTTCCAGCGAACTTAAGCAACGCGAGAGGATCTTCGAAAGCCTTCTTTCAAGGTACTCGGCTAAGGGGCTTGACCACTCAACCTTCAAAGAGCCCGTACCCCGTTGTATCGACACTAAGAACCCCTTGTCTTTTGCGACGTAGAATAGCATGGGGTAGTTGTACTGAGCGAGGGACTGGCCGATTATGCTTATTGGAACCCTCACGAATAAGTCTTTAGGCATCGAGGTCACTTTTCGACCTTTACGGAACCATATCCCACCACTGAGAATTTATCTCCAGTGACGTCACCCGAAGTCGCATACTTCAATATCGTCGCCTTTCTGGCCCCTAACTTCTTCACGGCGTAAAGCATCGAGGCCACAGGTCCGGGACCACACATCGATACTGGCAAGGAGTCGACAAACCTCAACATAGTGTCTGGATCAAGAGCTTCTATGGTCTTCAACACCTTAAGGTCCTTTTCGTAAGCCCTTCCCTGAGGCTCATAGTGAGTAAAGTCCGTCGAGGCTATTACTACAGCATTTTCGCTTTCGAGCGCCTTAGCTATTGCGTTGCCCACTTCTACGCATACATCCCTCAACTGGAGCATCATGCAGATCGGGACGAAGCTGAAGCGATTGCCATACATATACTGCAAGAACGGTAGCTGGACCTCTATCGAGTGTTCCTGCAAGTGTGCAAGCTCGTCAACTGCTATTATCTCGCTGTTCTTAACTATCTTTTTCGCCACTTCGTCATTGACTTCGACATTTCCAAGAGGCGTTTTCCAGTAACCGCTATCGACTATTGAGACCCCCGACCCCAAGCCTGTGTGGTTGGGGCCTATTATCACCACGACGTCGGGGACCCCGTCCATTGCGAGCTCTGCATAGGAGTGCGCAGCCACGGGCCCTGAGTACATGTAGCCTGCGTGAGGGCACACGAGGCCCACGATGCTTCTCTTGCCCATTTCATTAGCCGTGGGTATGGATCCAGGGCCAAGCCTGTGCTTAAAGCACCACTCTATCCTCTTCTTGAGCGCCTCACTATCGCCCTCATAGAACAAGCCTGCCACGGCCGGGTACCTAATCTTCCTCAACTTTCAACACCTGAAGAAACTGACCCGGGTATGGCTCTTTAACTTTCCTCTGAAGTAGAGGCCTCTTCGACGGGTAGCCTAGCCTCAAACTCTGCAACGGGTACCGGCAAATCGCCGTCAGGTGGTATTGCTCCCCTCTCTCTCAGCACTTGGCGCGTTAGGAGCCAGTAGACGAGTGCCAAGGACTTCCTACCTTTGTTGTTCACCGGTATTATGAGATCGACGAAGGCCGCGTCGTTGTCCGTGTCGCAGAACGCTATCACTGGAATGCCTATTTTTGCGGCCTCATCTATGGCCTGCTCGTCTGCTCTTGTGTCCGTAGCTATGAGAAGCTCGGGCTCCATGTAGAAGGGGAGCTTTGGATTGGTGAACGTACCCGGAACGAAACGGCCTGGAATTGCGACGGCACCGGTCAAGTTCGCGAACTTCTCGATGCACTTAAAGCCGTACTGTCTCGACGAAACGGCCACGACCTTAGGCGGGTCGTACCTAGCTATCATTTTCGCGGCTATTCTGATTCGCTCGTCGGTCTTTGCCAAGTCTATGACGCAGAGCCCGTCTGGTCTAATCTTGTATATGAACGGCCTGAGCGCAATGGTCTTTATATGAGTACCTAGGTGGACTCCGGCCTTCAAGTACTCCTCTCTTGGTATCAGCAACTCCTTCTGTTGTAGAGCCACGCCGTCCACCTCAGCGAGTCAGTTGGGGGTGGGAGCTCGGCCATACATTTAACGTTTTCTAACATCTCCTCGATTCTGATGAGCTCGTTGTGCTTGGCTATCCTCTCCCCGCCCATAACCCCGGCCTTTATTAAAGGACACCTCAATCCAACAGCTAAGTGGCTTATGAACGCGTCCTCGGTCTCTCCCGATCTATGAGACATCACTGGCATCAGTCCACCAGCCCTCGCGACTCTCAAGGCTCTATAGGCGTCCGTAAGGGTTCCAACTTGGTTCGGCTTTATTATTATGGCGTTCGCAGCCCTAAGCTCGAGCCCCTTCTTGATCCTGGCGGCGTTGGTAGTGAAGAGGTCATCGCCACACACAAGGACTCTATGACCTATAGCCTTCGTTAGGAGGCTATAGCCCTCAAAGTCCTCTTCGTGGAGCGGGTCCTCGATGTACCTCAAATCGTATCTCTCAGCCGCTTCGATTACGTAGTTTATTTGCTCTTCTCGGGTACGCTTTCTCCCCTCTCTTCTGAGGTAGTAAGATCCCTCTTCAGGTACCCACATGCTCGAAGCAGCGAAGTCAGCCCCCAATACTATCTTACGCCCGACCTCATGGCTCGTGCTGTGACATGCTTCGCTTAGGACTTGGAAGGCCTCTTCGTCCGAAATGTTTGCAGCCCACGCACCCTCGTCGCCCTTGCCCCCGGCGAACGACTTATCGAGCTTGCTAATCATCTTGCCAACCTCTCTGTGGACTTTGATGCAAAGCTCAACAGCTTCCTCATAGCTCTTAGCCCCTACGGGGATTATGAGGAACTCTTGAACGTTCGGGGCCCTTTCTCCAGCGTGTCTTCCTCCACCTACGACGTTGCCTAGAGGGAACGGCATCTCTGTCGCAAACACCCCTCCTACGTATTGAAAAAGCGGTAGTCCGAGGGACGATGCTGCTGCCTTGGCAACCGCTACTGATATCGCCAGAGCAGCAGCACCTCCTAGCCTTGAAAAGTTGTCAGTTCCGTCAATTTCGTGTAGCAAATCGTCGACGGCGACTTGGTCCGTAGAGTCCATGCCTATGAGCTTTTCTGCTACGACTTCGTTCACGAGCCTCAAGGCTTCGTCGATCCCCCCTTTGGGGAACGGAACGACCTCGTGAGTGCCAGTGCTTGCACCAGCCGGGGCAGAAGCCCTACCAAAGCCGTCGACGGTCACGACTTCGACCTCTATTGTTGGCCCTCCGCGGCTATCGTATATCTTCCTAGCGTAGACGTCTTCGATTATCGTCTCGACCAATAGGCATCCCCCTGCATTAAGCCGATATCCTCTTAAACATGAGCAACTCATCTATTAAGTCCGTGTGGCTAAGTAACATTCGTCTACAACAATACCTCTTGACGTTCAATTCATCGAGCACCTTCTTAGGGTCCTCGCCTCTATAGATCCTGTTTTTAAACACTTCGTAGAGATGTCCTATCGGCTTACCACAAGTGAAGCATCTCACAGGTATTATAACCATGAGCTCTCACTTCAAGGTTACCTATAGCTCTTCTGCCTCTTAGCCCTTGCCGACCTACCACGAGGCTTCTTGGACTCTGCTTCTCGAGGATCTCCCACCAACATGTGTCTATCGTATTGGAGGAGTATTTGCTTGACCTCCGGCCTGTCTTTAAAGAACTCTACGAGCCCCCTAGCTATTGCTATCCTCGACGCGACCGCTTGGCCCATGAATCCCCCGCCTTTGACGCTCACGTCTATGTCGACAAGGTTCCTCAAGTCTCCCACGAGCAATAGGGGCTCCATGATCTTCCAACGTGCCATCTCGGGTTCCAAGATCTCAAGGGGCTTGCCGTTTATGAAGATCCTCCCCTTTCCCGGCTTGACGACGGCCCTTGCTATGGCCGTTTTTCTCTTACCGCTTGTCAAGACTATCCTCTGGGCAACGCTCATGAGTTCCACCCGACCTCCTTGGCAAGCTCGCCTACTGTTACATACCTCCTAGCAAGCCGAGACACGTCGGCCTCTAGGAACTTCATTTTAGGCTTA
>DAIQQE010000112.1:0-4166 GCA_036786905.1 Candidatus Nezhaarchaeales archaeon
TTATTACTTACTATATTACAATGAACATGTCGAAAAATTAAAATGCTTAACTAAAGTCCTTTTTCATGACACGCTACGTGTAACTATCTACATGACTTTCGCGAGTAGCTCGGTTATGTCGTAGAACTTTAGATCCGAGCCCGCCTCTTCTATGGCGTCGACGAGGTTACGCTTGCAGAATGGGCATGCCGATAGCAGGATTTTCGCTCCAGTCTCTTCAGCCCTCCTCACTATCCCGATTCCTATTTTCACTGCTAGCTCGTTAAACCCTGACTTTAATCCTCCACCGCCGCCACAGCACATCGCATACTGCCTTGTAGGTCTCATCTCAACGAACTCTATGCCCGGCACGCTCTTTATCACGTCTCTAGGAGCATCGAAGACCCCAGCATGTCTACCCAAGTGACATGGATCATGATACGTGACCTTCTCCTCAAACTTACCTTGAAGTACGAGCTTGCCATTGTCTATAAGGTCTTTTAAAAGCTCAGTTACGTGAAGAACCTCTAGATCCCATTCGCTCCCCAGCAGCTCGGGATAGTCTAGCTTAAGGGCTCTATAGCAACCAGCGCATGAAGCGACCACTTTCTTTGCCCCTGCCTTCCTCAGTTCTTCGAGATTATGCCTCGCAAGCTCTTCGACGTAATCCCACTGGCCAGTCCTCAATAGAACTGAGCCACAACACCACTCATCAATTATTGCTGGTAAAACACCTGCCTTGCCTAGGATCTTTATGGTGCTCTCGCATATCTCTGGATGTCTGTATGGCGACGTGCACCCGGCAAAGTACACGACGTCGCCCCTGCTTGGCAGTCGAACGTCGCTTGGTAGCCATGCAAATCGCCTGTCATGGGGCTCGCCATAGGGGTTCCTGTCGCTCTTTATTCTCTCGGCTACTCGCTTGTGCGGCTCAAGCAGTAGATCTGGCCTTCTCTTGTAGATTTCAGCCCGCATGGCCTCGAAGACCTTTACTTGGTCCAGTTCATCCACCTTCGAGACGCCCATGACCACCGGGAAGTGTATTACGCATATCTCGTGGCACGCACCGCACGTGGTACAACTGTAGATTATTTCAACTAGATCCTTTGTTACGTCGATGCCTCCTTCTAGCAGAGCCTGCGCTATGGCTAGTCTACCCCTAGATGTGAAGCAGTCCCAAGAGCCCCTTGGATGGTACTCATATATTGGACATATCTTCTCTATCCCGCGATCCACGAATACAGGGCTTCTACACCATCCACATCTAGCGCATCGATATACCTGCTTGGCATATTTCTCCAAGACCATCAACGATCGCCTCCGCTAAAGGCCTAATATCCCTGGGGCCATGATGTTGTTCGGATCCAAAACCCTCTTCAACCTCTTTAATAGCTCGTAGTACGTCCCCAACTTGTGCATTTGATCGGCCCATAAGCCCCCCATCCTATACGGACATGCGCCTAAGTCGATGAGCCTCTCCTTAAGCTCATTCCACGCCCTTAAAGCCATCTCAGCCTCTCGAGCATTGCTGGGATCGAAGTACGTGACGACTATCACCACCATACTTCTATCGCACATAAAGCTACCCGCGCCAACTCTTAACCCATATTTCTCTCTAATCTGACCAGCTAGCTCCTCGATCTTCTTAAAGTAGGGCCCTATCTCCCCGATTGGGATGTGAACTGGAAGGGCTGCCCTCATGCCCAGCTTATAACCGAAAAGCCCGACCCATCTATACCTCTCCCTCCACGTCTCCTCCGCGAGCTCCGGTCCTAGGTATGTGCCGTTCTCTCCCGCTATCTCGATGAGCCTGTTGAGCTCGACGTCAAGTATCTCCTTTGTATTTGCCTCGATCACGAATTTGACTACATGTTGCCAGGGGGCCTTCTCGGGAAATAGCATGTTCAGGGTCCAGTCGGGCGACAGATAGGCGTATATGGTTGGTATCCTAGCCCTCCTCACCCTACAGATCGCTTCGCCGGCGGCCTCTATATCTTCATAGCCGAAGGCTGCGAAGCCCATGGCTCCGGGCAATTCCTCGACCTTCAATGCTAGCTCGACGACTATGCCCAGCGTCCCCTCGGAGCCGCAGAAGAGGCCCGTCAGGTCGTTGGCGAAGGCGTGTCGGTAGAAGTGGCCGTGCGCCTTGGGATTCGCCATGGTTCCCGTAGTCACGACCTCTCCAGTCGGCAAGACGACCTTGCACCCAAGCACGCAGTCCCCTTGATTTGAGACGTATGGCCCGCATCCCCACCCAGTGCCGTGGCTTATGAAGTGTCCTCCGACGGTTCCGCCCATCCCGTTCTCGGGGCTCACGAGGAACCTCAAGTTCCGCTTCGCCAGGATCGCCTCGAGCTCGCCGAAGGTTATCCCGGGCTCAACGATGCAATAAAGGTTCTTCTCATCTATCTTTAACACCCTCTTCATCCTCGTCATGTCCACGACGACGCTTCCATCCACTAATGGAACTGCACCCCAAAGGCTCGTGCCGCCGCTTCTAGGGTACAAGGGGGTCTTAGTCTCATTAGCCCATCTGATTATCTCCTGGACCTCTTCAACCGAGCCTGGCCTAACAACGGCTATGGGGGTCTTGCCTCTCATGGGGCTAGCGTCTCTAGCGTAGATCAAGAGGGCTGGCAAGCTGTCCATGACGTTCTCCGGGCCAACGATGTCTCTCAGGGCCCTTATCTTCTCGCTAACGATCATGCCCGAAGTCAATTTTCCCGACCTCCTAAGAGCGTCGCCCTCAGGTGGTTGATGTAGTCAATGACGCCGTCGCGAACGCTAAACAGGGGCTTGTAGTTAAACTCCTCTCGAAACCTACTTGCGTCTACAAGAGCCCTCGGCGTCTCCTCTCCTGGCTCAAGCTCTATTTGGGCATCGGGTATGAGCTCTTTTACCCACTCGGCCATTTGGCGATATGAAACGGCTTCGTCGCACGTATTGTAGATCCTACGCTTATACCCCCTAGCTTTAAGGCCTATCCAGACGACGTTGGCGGCCTCCTTTACATACTGAGGAGTTATCACGGAGTCTGCCTTAGGCACTCTAACAGGCCTACCAAGCACGGGATTCTCAAACAAGTCAACTAGGATGTCCCCAAAGCCCCTTCTCTCCCTTCCAGGGCCGAAGATGAGGCCTATTCTGAGCCCCAGCACATCTAGGCCATAATGCTCTGCATAGTAGTTGGCCATGAACTCGTTGACCACATAGCTCGTTCCATGTATTACCCCGGGCTTCACGGGATCGTCCTCGTTGATCCTGGGCTTGCTATAGAGGTGCGGCGGGCCTAATTGGGCGTAGGAGCTCGTCCAGACCGTTTTCTCTACATCCATTAGCCTAGCAGCCTCCAAGACGTTGACGAAGCCCTTGATCATGACGTCTACGACACTCGAAGGAGTCCAAGCCCATGGATGCTCAGCGGCAGAATAAACTATGTACCTCACGTCGTACCTCTTTATTGCATCTATTACGTCCCTTAGCTCTCTCACATCCCCTCGTGCTATCTTAATTCTGGCTAGCACATCTGTAAGCCTAGACGAATCGCCTGACCGGCTAAGAGCTATTACATCTAGACTCTCATCGACCAGCTTTCGAACTATGTGAGAGCCGACGTGGCCCGTCCCCCCGATGACCATGTAGCTCATGTTTTGTCCACCTTGGCTCTACATGATAATTATCATTGTACTTTACAACAATATAAGGCTTAAACACGTTTCGAAGTGAATATTTTATTGCTAAACTAAGTGCAGGGCTGTAGGGGACTTGGCAATGAACGAATTCCTAGGCCCTCCATGGTATGTGAATCTTTGGAACCTCGGCGTTTCCATCGCTGATAGCGATTATATGGGCTATTAGGTTCAAGTCAGAAGATGAGGAGTGATGGAACTATGGCAGTAGCCGTTGGAGACCCAACAGCGGTAGGAATTTTTCATCACTTACATCATACTGGTACTCCTAATAGGAGTGGCGTTTGCCGGCGGGATCAGAAGCATAAGCAATTACGCGTCCTTTGCCCGTGCCTCCATGAAGCGTTTTAGGGAAGAGCGTTGAGGAGGGGGTCGAAGCAATGTTGCAGACCTCGGCCCCGGCCACGTCACAATGACCCTCAAACTTAGTAGTGATTTGATTGGCAATTCGATGCGAGACCTTACAACTTCGGCACGGGGTCTTAAGAAGGTTTTAAT
>DAIQQE010000018.1:0-16035 GCA_036786905.1 Candidatus Nezhaarchaeales archaeon
TCTATGTACTCTTGTATGTAGAATATGTTGTGAAGGACCGGCTCCAAGTGCTCTCGGTGCTCGAATATCGCCTTTGCGTGTTCGTAGTCCTTTAAGAGCGCCAGCAACCTGCCCCAACTGCCGACGACAGGCTTTACGACTGCTGGTAGCCCTATCTCGTTTAGAGCCTGCATCGCCCCCTCGACCGTGAACGCGACTACGAACCTTGGCATCGGTATCTCGGCCTTCATGAGCTCCAGAGACGTCAACAGCTTGTCGCCGCCTATCAGCAACGCCCGGAAGGAGTTGACGACCCTCACACCCTCGGCCTCTAAAATGGCCGCCCAATAGAGCCCCCTGAAGTGACTAACGCACCTGTTCAGCACTATGTCGCCGACGTCCTTCAACTTTCCGTGAACGGCAACCTTGAGTTTAGCATCGATCATCTCGACGTCGACGCCCCTCGACTTTAGGGCGTCTAGGATAGCCTTTTCCTCCCACCTGAGCCTGTCATAGAGCAACGCGATCTTCAACTCACGCCACCCCGAGCCTCTTCGCCTCGTCATCCAACAAGGAGTCTATTTCCTCCACGACCCTCTTCACGCCGGAGAGGGCCTCTGAGTCTCTCGATAGCTTGAGCTTGCGGTCATTTATCATGCGGATGACCGACTCCCGCGACGGCCCTCCCAAGACCTTACACCTCGCGATGCAAACCTCGGGGCTGAGCCCCTCTCTGACGAATCGCTCATCTACCTCTATCGCCAAACCCTCCCGTTTCGCGACCTCCTCGAGCATCTGAACTGTTATCTCGCGGGGGGTCAGGCCCTTGTCAACCGCCTCCTTCACCAGCCTGCCGACAACTCTGTGGGCGACCCTGAAGGGTACGCCGAAGCGCCTCACTAGCTCGTTTGCGAGCTCGGTCGCAGTTGAAAAGCCCAGCTCCGCAGCCTCGTACATCCTCATCACGTCAAACTGTAGCCCCTCTAATGCCCCCCTCATGACCCTCAGAGCCCTTAACGTCTCCTCAACTGATAGCCATACGGGGGGAGTTACCTCCTGCAGGTCTAGGTTGTAGCTCAGGGGCATCCTCTTCAAGATGCTCAGGGCCGACAAGAGCATCCCCATGACGTGCGAGGCCCTCGCCCTCACGACCTCCGCCACCGTTGGGTTCTTCTTTTGAGGCATGATGCTACTAGTCGAGGAGTACGCGTCGGGGAGCTCTGCGAAGCCGAACTCCCACGTGCTCCACAGGACGAGCTCTTCAGCCAGCCCGCTCAGGTGGATCATTATCATCGTAGCAGCGAAGGCGACCTCGACCATGAAGTCCCTGTCGGAGACAGCGTCCATGGTGTTCTCCTGCACCTTTGAGAAGCCCAAGAGCTTCGCCAAGTACTCTCTATCTAAGTTGAAGCTACTGCCAGCGAGAGCCGCGCTACCCATGGGGCTCTCATCGATCCTGCGATAGACGTCTAAGAGCCTATGAAAGTCCCTCTCGAACTTGTCGTGGTAGGCGAGGAAGTGGTGCGCGAGCGTCACGGGTTGCGCATGTTGAAGGTGCGTGTAGCCCGGCATTATGGTATTGACGTGCCTCTCAGAGAGGTCCAACAGCACCTCTCTCAGTTTCAACAGCTCGGACGCGAGCTCCACGACGAATCTCTTGGCCCTCATGCGTAAGGCCGTCGCGACCTGATCGTTCCTGCTCTTGCCCGTATGTAGCTTGCCCCCGACCTCCAACCCGACCTCCCTGATGACCTCTTCCTCGATGCACATGTGCACGTCTTCAAGTCCTCGCTTGAGCTCAAAGCCCTGCATGAGCCTTTTCAAGGCCTTGTAGATGGTCCTGCCTTCCTCCTTGCTCATCATCCCCTGCTTGACCAACATCAACAGGTGGGCCATGTTAATCCTCACTACGTCGAGCGCTATCCTATCATCGAAACCAATTGACGAGATGTATTGTGTCGCTTCAGCGCTTGGAGCACCGAGCCTTGCTCCCCACATCAGGCTCAGCTCTACCACCCCTCGACTTGGCGAGATACGTCTGTAGTCCCCAGAGTTCTATGAAGCCCTTGGCGAGTCTCTGGTCAAACTTACTCCACTCCTCGTAGGTTGCCAAGTCCAGCTCGTAGAGGGAGTGGGGCGACCTCCTCCCCACTATCATTACCGCGCCCTTGTAGAGCTTCAGCCTCACCTCGCCTTCGACCCTCTCTTGGGTCTTGTCTATGAACGCCTCGAGGCCCTCACGCAGGGGATCGCACCACAAGCCCTCGTAGACCAACCTGCTCCACTTGTCGTCGACCATTGACTTGAACTCAAGCTCATGCTTCGTGAGGGTCATCTTCTCTAGGTCTTTGTGGGCCTCGATTATGCACACGGCCGCTGGGGCCTCGTACACCTCTCTGCTCTTTATTCCCACGACGCGGTCCTCTATGTGGTCTATCCTGCCGACTCCGTGCCGACCAGCTAGCTTGTTCAACTCGATTATCAAGTCCTTGAGCTTCATCTCAACGCCGTTGAGCATGGTGGGCAAGCCGTCTTCGAACGTCAGAGTCAAGTAAGCGGGCTCGTCGGGTGCCTTGAGCGGATCGACTGTCCACTCAAACGCGTCCTCGGGCGGCTCTGCGTAGGGATCGTCAAGAGGGCCGCACTCAATCGACCTACCCCACAAGTTCTGGTCGATGCTATAGGGCTTGTCCTTTACTGGAATTGGAATACCCTTGCTCTTTGCGTACTCTATCTCTCTATCCCTTGTCAGCCCCCACTCTCTGACGGGAGCTATGATCTTTAAGTGAGGGGCCAAGGCCTTTACCGTGACTTCTATCCTCACTTGGTCGTTGCCCTTACCAGTGCATCCATGGGCCACGGCGTCTGCACCCTCTTTTAGAGCCACCTCCACGAGCTTCTCTGCTATGAGCGGCCTCGAGAGGGCGCTGTGAAGAGGGTACTTGCCTTGGTACAGAGCATTCGCCCTTATGGCCCGCGCGACGAATCTGTCGGCGAACTCCTCTACGGCATTTATGGAGTAGTGCTTGCAAACCCCGAGCGCCTTGGCCTTTTCCTCGATGGCCTTGAGGTCCTCCATTTGTCCCACGTCTAAGGTTACCGTTACGACTTCGGCATCATACTTCTCTTGAAGCCACTTAATGGCGACTGAGGTGTCCAACCCTCCTGAATATGCCAGCACTACTTTCATGGTTCCTCTACTCTCAAGTGGAGATAGGGAGTAGCTTAAAGTACGATTTATATAAATGTTTCTTTTATTTAAGGAATCCTCAACTCTAAACAGGGAATAGTTAAGGCTTCCTCCAAGTCTCAAGCGGGAAATGTTTAAGATGGCCGGACAGGAGGCTAGACTGCGGTGCCAGATGAAAGGCTGTCACGTAGTGGTCTTCATCACTTTCCCCTCAAAAGAGGAGGCCTATAAGGTCTCGAAGAGGCTGGTCGAAGAGAAGCTGGCAGCTTGCGTGAACGTAGTCGACAAGGTCCACTCCTTCTTCATATTTCAGGGCAAGTTCGAAGAGTGCGACGAGGCTTTGGCGGTGGTCAAGACCAGGCTCGAAGCCCTTCAGCGCCTCATAGAGGTCGTCAGATCCATGCACTCGTACAGCGTGCCGGAGATAATAGCCGTGCCGATCATAGCCGGCCACGACGACTACCTTGAGTGGATTGACGAGAGCGTAAAGGTGTGAGTTCTTGTCGATTAAGGGGCTGGTAATAGACCTAGACGGCAGCGTGTACGTAGGCAATAGACTGATAAGCGGGGTCCCCGAGGCCCTTGAGGAGCTGAGATCGAAGGGCATCAAGGTGCTCTTCTTAACGAACAACGCGACTAAGACACCTCAAGAATACCTCGAGAAGCTCGAAGGCATGGGCATTAGGGTCTCGATGCAGGAGATACTTACCTCGGGGGTCATAGCGGCCTCCTACGTTAAGAGGACCCGTGGACCATCGAGGATCTTCGTCGTGGGCACTGAGGCCCTGAAAGAAGTCTTAAGGTCTTACGGCCACGAGATCGTGACCTCGGACTCAGACGTAGTGGTGGCTGGACTGGACTTCGACTTCGATTACCAGAAGCTCGCAAAAGCCTCGAGGGAGATAAGGCGAGGGGCCAAGTTCGTGGCAACCAACACCGATGCGACGATACCGCTAGAGGACGACGTCATGCCAGGAGCAGGCTCGATAGTCAAGGCCATAGAGGTGGCCTCCGGCGCGAGGCCGCTTGTGGTGGGGAAGCCTTCGAGGATAGCCATGAGGGAGGCCATCATGCGCTTGAGGCTAAGGCCTTCTGAGGTCTTGGTCGTGGGGGATAGTCCCGAGACTGACGTCAAGATGGGCAAGAGGCTCAACTGCCTAACTGCTCTGGTGTTGACTGGCGTGACCAAGGAAGCGGCCTTGGAGCGCCTCCCCGAGGCCCTGCGGCCTCACTTCGTACTAAAGAGCTTGGCAGAAATTCGGGACTTATTGAAAACACAAGAGTGAACAATGAAATGGATTTATTGCTCTTTCTTCTTAGGCGCGCTCACGCCTATCTCGTAGACGTAAATTTTGTGGTCGCACCAGTAGTCCCTCACGCTCTCGACGCGGACGGGCTTCCAGCCAGGAACCTCGAAATCGTGGGACACGACCCTAGCGCCCACCCTTAGCTCCCTCTCGAGCTTGGGCCTCAGCTTCTCATTGACCGTGGTCAGGAGGTATAGGGTCACGACGCTTGCCTCGCTTACGTCTACTTGGAAGAAGTCTCCGTTTATGACTTTGACCCTCTCCTCGAGGCCGTCGAGCTTGACCCTCCTCAATATCTGTTCATAAAGGTCCTTCCTTATCTCTACCCCCACGGCCCTAGCTCCGAACTCCTTCGCCGCCATGATTATTATCCTGCCGTCACCAGCGCCTAAGTCGTAGACCACGTCGTCGGGGCCTACACCGGCCAGCTCAAGCATCCTGCGGGCGACGTGCTCTGGGGTGGAGACGAAGGGTACGTCGACCATTTCTAATCCCCTTGCGCGACAGGAGTTTCACGTCAGGAGTTCACTTAAATTTATTTTGTCCGGTCCTGCTCTTAGCGCTACCAATGGAGCGCTAAGGGGGTTCGAAATCAACGCACTAGCCGCGAGAAGGAAGAGGCAGGTTAAAAAGCATCCCCCGTTACTCCTCTTTGAGGGTTGCAGATTGATGTACCAACCTGACCGTGCCTTCCTTAAGAGCCTGACGGAGTGGATTGAGAGCCAGAGGAAGACGCTCGAGGGAGTCAAGGAGTCTTTAAAGGAGCTAGAAGGTGCCGATAGGCTGATGTTGATACTGGCCTCTCGAAACGCTTGCTATCACATAGCCAGGACCATAAGGGGCTTTGACAGCTGGCTTCAGAACCCCATGGTAATTGGCCTCATGCCCCTCGAAATGGCCAAAGAGGTTCAAGAGAAGCTGTACGAGATAATGTTCATGCTTATGGAGTTCGACATAAAGCACACGAGCGAGTTCGTCGATCTGCTCTCAAAGCTCATAGACGAGGGCAAGCTGCCGAAGATACTTTTCGAGAAGGTCGAGAGAAAAGAAGAAGGGCGCAGGCTCCCCTACATGTTCTAGATCCTCCTAATGCACTCGCCGAACGCGAGGACTTGCTCGGACTCCTCGAAGACCGGCAAGCCTACCACCATCGTGACGCCGTAGCCCCTCAATCTCCTTATATTCTTCACGACATCTTCCATCGAACCGAATATGCTTAGCCTCGAGACCGCCTCTCTTAAGACCTCCATTAGCTTGGGCGATGACGCCGCAGACGCGAAGGTCTGGGGGACCTCTAGCCCCATCTCCGACAGCTTTCTCCTCAACCACTTCCTCCTCAAAGCGTAGTCGGCCAGCGCCTTCACCACATCTGCTTGGGGCTTGTCAATAGCATATGGCACGTAAACTGCCCCCTCGAGGCCCCGAGCTGAGCACTTTTCGATCACTTCGAGCCTATCCTCGTCGTAAAGGAAGAACGGTATTACATCGGGGTAGGATCTGAGAACGTCGTCTAAGCCCTTCTCTATGCCCTCAACGCCAAGCAGCACCCTCGCAACTCTCCCGCGTACCTGCTCTAAGACCCTCTTGACGGACTTGTAGGCACTTCGCGAAGCCTCGTCGCCCTCTAAGTAGGATTTATTCCCGGCCACCACGCACAGACCTGCGTTTCCGAATTCTTCGATAACGGGGACGTAGAGGCTCAGCAGCCGATCTGCGTCCCGACGCCTCGCGGCCAAGGTCACGAAGGTCTTGACATTGGGGTAGAGCCCTAGTAGCCCCTCTAGCTCGCTTGGGCTCACGTCGTTGACCCTCCACTCGGCGTCTATCACGTGGACCCTCAGGCCGGATTGTGAGACGAGCCTCGTGGCTTCGAGGGTCTTTGCGATTTGCTCGCCCACGTCTGAGCCGAACCTGCTCCTCTTCGTCGCCTTCCCCCCGACAAGCATCCACTACACCTTTAAGCTCTTGGGAGACAGCTTTAATTCAAAGGCCTAAGGGGGCTTAAAAACGGTTTGGAGGTCATGAGGGTGAGCACGATAGACCTTTACGTAGTCAAGACTCCTTACAAGTTCTTCGAGCTCGAGAGGGACGTCAATGAAGCTAGCCTAATATTGCTCGGCTTCCCTTTCGACTCCACTTCAAGCTTCAGGGTCGGCTCTCGCTACGCTCCTCAGTTCTTGAGGGAATACTCGTCTGCCATTGAGGGCTACGTGTGGGAGTTGGGAATTGAGATAACTGAGGCTAAGATAGCCGACGCCGGTGACCTGATGGTGGTTCACGGGGATGCGATGGCGACCCTAAAGAGGCTCACGAAAGTCGTTGAAGCCTTTAGGTCTCAGGGAAAGAGAGTGGGTGTAGTGGGCGGTGAGCACACGCTAACGCTTGGCTCGATAGACGGCTGTCGCCCCAAGTCGCTCGTAGTCTTCGACGCTCACTTGGACTTGAGGGACGAGTACCCCTGTGGTCAGAGGCTGAGCCACGCCACGTGGCTTCGAAGACTGCTCGATAGCCCTCCGTGCGCCACTACAGTTGTCGGCGTGAGGGCCGTGTCGAAGGAAGAGCTCGAAAATGCAAGGCGGCTGGACTTGACATTCCTGACGTTCAAACAGGTGAGGGAGCGAGGGGTGAGGCTGTTGAACGACGTGCTCAGCACACTGTCCGACCCCATGTACATCAGCGTCGACGTAGACGTTCTAGACCCGGCTTACGCCCCCGGGGTCTCGACGCCGGAGCCCCTTGGCCTCACTCTTAAAGAGCTACTGGAAGAGCTCTGGTTGCTCAAGGGCAGGGACATATCGGGCTTCGACGTTGTGGAGGTATGCCCTCCCTACGACAACGGCTCTGCATGCGTCTCGGCGTGCAAAGTGCTAGCAGACTTGTCGGTCATCTCCTTAGCAGAGCAGTTCGCGGGGTCCCTCGCCGACGGCACCCTAAGTCCGGGTCAGGATATCAAGTCCAACTCCCTCTTCCCTTAAGACGGTACCTTTGGCCTCACGTTCAGGATAACCTTTATAAACTCAGTCATCGTTCGACTCACAGAAGGAGCTGATAGAGGCTGATGAGCGAGACCTGCCCCATATGTGGGCTACCAAAAGACCTCTGCGTTTGTGAGGCTATCGGTCGCGAACAACAAATCATAAGGATATACCTCGAAAAGCGCAAGTGGGGCCGAGAGGTCACGGTCATAGAGGGCATAGACGAGAAGAGTTGTGACATCAAGAGCATAGCTGGCAAGCTCAAGTCTGCCTGTGCTTGTGGAGGGACCGCGAAGAACGGGAAGATAGAGCTACAAGGGGATCACAGGTACAAGGCAAGAGAGATGTTGATAAGCTTGGGCTTTCCGCCAGAGAACATCAGCGTCGAGTGACGTCGCCGAGCTCGAGCGGCCTTGAGCAACGCGTGGGACGCGATCACTGCTGGCCCTCTTTATCGCTTTTGGTGGCTACATCCCTCAACCTCTCGACCCCTCCTATCCTTTTTATCACGCTAGCCACGGCCCTCGGGACGTACCTCTCCCAGTCGCCCCCCTCTATCATCAACTTCCTGATGTAAGTGGCGTCATATTTATCGCGCTTGAACATGGGTATTTCCCTGACCTCAATGCCCGCCTCCACGAAGAGCCTCCTGACTAAGGGGGAGTTTGAGTAGACCCGTGAGAAGGGAGGACAGTACTGCCTTACGTGCTGGACCCAAATGGCATGTTGTCCCACGTCTGGAACTGGGACTATTATACACTTGCCCGCCAGCCCCTCCTCCTCGAGGGTCGCTAGTATCATCTCTATCCTCTCGCCGGCCGTGAAAGGGTTCTCAATAGTGTGGCTGTACTGCGCTGAGCCTATGGCGATTATGAGCCTCTCCTCGCGCTCGAGTATCCACTTAGTCGCGGCCAAGTGGCCCAAGTGGTAGGGCTGAAACCTGCCCACGAAAAGCGCTCGCGACATAGCGCATCACACGAACAGCTACGAGCTCTAAGAGCTCAGCTTTAAAGTTAACCTCGCCGTTTTCTCGGGGCTTGGTCACTCGAGGCCGTATCGGGCTTACGACCCCTCTTCGCGTCAGATGGGCGGTAGTAGCGCTTCTCCCGGCCTCACAGACTTGAGCAAGTTCAAGAGCTCTTGCTGAGTCGAGGCCTTTGAGAGGGCTAGCGGGACCCCCTCGTTCCTCGCTATCACGACGGCCAGCTTGTCCACGGCTTTAGCCCCATGGAGGACTATGAGGCCAGGCTTCAAGCTCCCTAGGCCAGCTTGCATGGCCTTAAGCGCTACGAGGGGGGACCTCCCGGTGCTGACCCTCACGAATATTGCAGCCCTCTGAGAGGTCGACCCGTAGAGCTTTAGATAGTCGCTCGAGGGGACCTCTAAGACGAGCTTTATGCTGTCGACTACCGTGTAGCCGAGGAGGGGCTTGAACTCGTCCTCCTCGCCCACGACCAGCTCGGCCTTTATCTTCTCGCAGAACTCTCCAATGCTTATCGGTTCCACGAAGTCCCTTATGTCGATTATCGCCTCTCGCAGCGCCTCAGAGCCCGTGTAGAGCCTCCTCAAGGGCTCTGTTATCCTCCCGCCCCTCTCTTCGTCTATCTTGATGAGGGCGGAGACGAACTTCCTCACGAAGCCTATTCCGGGAGACTTGCGCCTCCCGCTCTCGTAGTCGGATATGACTGAAGGCGATATTTTCAAGTAGTGAGCAAGCTCGGTGGTGGACACCATGAACCTCTGGCGCCAATTCCTCAGGGCTTGCCCAACGTCGTCTGAGAATACTATCTCACCGGATATCCTAACAGCGAGCTCTCTTTGACTGGACGTTAGCCTTATGTCGGTCATCGTCGAGCACTAAAATGCTTATTGCGATCACATTTTTAGCTCTTCTCGTCCACAGAGGATTAGAATCCAATGGACAAAGTCGAGAGGAGAGCGAGGGAGCAGATTAGGAGGATCGCAGAGACCTACGAGGCGATAGCAGAGGGCTTCTCTGGCACTAGGAGGTCCCCTTGGTCCGAAGTGCTTCGACTCCTAGGCGATGTGTCAGGCAAGCTGGTCTTGGATGTAGGGTGTGGGAACGGAAGGCATGTGGTCGAGCTGGCTAAGAGAGCATCCTTGGTCGTGGGAATAGACTTGTCGAAGAGGCTCGTCAGAATAGCCAAGAGCAGAGTGGAGAGGCTGGGGCTCGCCCACAGAGCCATGTTGATCGTGAGTGACGCCCTCTTCTTGCCATTTAGGCGAGCGAGCTTCGACGTCGTCGCGTGTATCGCGGTGGTCCACCACGTGCCCACTAAGAGGTTGAGGTGTAAGGCCGTGGACGAAATGGCAGAGGTCCTGAGGAGTGGCGGGATTTGCATGATAACTGCTTGGTATAGATGGCAGAAGGGGGTGTTGCTTGATGTGATGAAGGGTGCGCTCATGAGGCTGACGGGCTCGACGTTCGAGTTCGGCGACGCATACATGCCGTGGAGGTCGAGGGACGAGATCCACAAGAGGTTTTACCACCTCTTCACCCTGAAGGAGATGAAGGACTTGTTGAGCTCCGGGGACTTCGAAATCGAGGAGCTGGGGCTCATGATCATTGGGCAGAGAAAGTGGAAGAACGTCGTGGCCAGGGCCCTCAAGCGTTAACGCTAATAGGCTCCTCGCCCTATACCTCACGAAGATTATGCCCATATTAATAAAGTGGCACGGACACGCTTGCTTCGAAATCGGGGATCACGTGACCATAGTGACCGACCCACATGATGGTAGATCTATCGGGCTGAAGCCTCCGTCCGCCAAAGCCGACATAGTCTTGATATCTCATAAGCACTTCGACCACGCCGACGGGCTCCCCTACGTCAGGAAGGACGGCACCGTGGTGATAGACAGGCCGGGGAGCTACGAGGTCAGGGGCGTGAAGATAACTGGAGTGTCCACGTACCACGACGAGTCTAGAGGGGCGAGGCGGGGGCCGAACACGGCATACGCCTTTGAGGTCGAGGGCATAAGGTTCTGCCACTTAGGCGACTTGGGCCACGTGCTGAGCGAGGAGCAGGCCCGTTCTCTCAGACCAGTCGACGTCCTCATGATACCCGTGGGCGGCACCTTCACTATAGACGCGAGGCAAGCCGATAGAGTAGCAGAGATGCTGTCGCCGAGGCTAATAATACCCATGCACTTCAAGGTCCCTGGACTCAACTTGCCGATAGCCGGGGTCGAGGCATTCGTGGCCAAAAAGGAGAACGTGGAGCGCGCGTCTTCAAACACCTACAGTATTTCGAAGGAGGCCCTACCGAGCCAGCCGAAAATAGTGGTATTAAGCCCTCCGTGATACCTCGACCTGCTAAGCCTTTTTTCCCCTTCTAAGCCCCTGATCGGCTTGTGACTAGGCGATGATTGACATAGCTCTCCGTTACTCAGCTGACGAAGAAGTGGGAGGACCCGTCATCGACATTTCAAGCTACACTTGTGTTCAAATTAGGAAAGCGCAATGACATGCGGACACGCCCACAAGCTATTATTTGACTCGGCCCCTCGGGAAAAGTGGAGGTCACGCGTTTGTCGATTATAATAATTTCACCAGACTTCGACGTAATACTCGATGCCGAAAACAAGATGGTAGGCGAGGCTAGAAGCGACGTAGCCGTCCTCGACATAACGCCCCTTGAGAAGAAGATATCTGAGCTCGAGGCCTTGATCAACGAACTCGCAGACCTACTCGACTCAGAAAAGGCGATGGCACCGAGATCAGGTAGACGTGGGGAGAGGCTACGCTTGAGGGCGCTCTTCCTCAAATACATGGCCATAGGCTTCCTCATAGGTCTAGTGCTCTTCTGCTTGTGTATGTTGATGTACCATGCTCCTTCGTTCTTCGGTATCGTCGAGAGCACGGCGAACCTCTTTAAACCTCTAGCGTGAAGAAGGCTGAGGTTATGTCGAGAGATCAAAAGAAGAGGCCAAAGGTCGAGCCAGCACCTTCTTGGCCTATGTTCGCTGGGAGTTACGCTGTCGGGGATCCAAAAGGCTGTATAGCGATATGCACTCTGGCATCAGAGGACATATGCCCAGTCTTGGCAAAGCTACCTCAAGTGGCCATAGTGGGGCCGTGCAAAACCGAGAACGTAGGAATAGAGAAGATAGTACTCAACGTTATATCAAATCCCAACATTAGGTTCTTATTAATATGCGGGGCCGAAGTAGTGGGGCATGTTCCCGGTGGCACGCTAAAGGCCCTACACCAGAACGGCATGGATCCCTCGACGAAGAGGATAAGGGGTGCACCAGGAGCGATACCTTATGTCGAGCACCTAACGCTCGAAGCTGTCGAGCGATTCCAAAAGCAAGTACGGTGCGTAGACATGATAGGGGTCGAAGACGTAGAGAAGATAAAGGCGAAGGTCGAAGAGCTCGTGGCCCAAGATCCGGGAGCCTATCCGGAGCCTCCATTCATCATAGAGCTCGAGAAAAAGGAGGTCAAAGAAGTCGCCGTGCCACTGCCGCCACTAGCCCCCTCAATACCGCCGTCGATGACGACGCTTTCAGCCCTCGTTGACGACATAAGATACAGGGTGCAGCTCATAGGGAGGGAGAGGAGGCTCACCACCGCCGTAGGCGCCACTAGGGCTTGGGGGATCGTGGCGGGGATGGCGCTGGCACTGGCCCTCTTGGGCCTCTTGACCTTAATAATTCTTCGTTAGGGAGGTGTGTTGGATGCCTAGAAGGCCTAAGGAAGTGTACACGGCTGAGGTGGCCTATTTAGAATCGAGGATCGGCGACATAAAGACGAGGATCCAGATGATAGGAGAGAAGAACAGATTCGCGGCAGGGTTCTACGAGGGCTTCGTAAAGGGCTTCATGATAGGCGTCGTGCTTTCGATAGCACTGCTAACGATGATATTGATGTTCGTGCACTAAGGAGGTGAGAGCATGGCCATGGAAGATCGGGAGGAGATCGGGGCCCCGGTGGTCATAGCACCGCCCGAGATCTCAAAGCTCTACTCGAAGCTCGACGAGATAGATGAGAAGGTCGACTTCGTCCTCGGCGAGGTCGCTCAAAGAGAGGGCTTGAGGCTGGGAGGCCACATAGGCTTCCTCTACGGCTTTCTAACGGGATCGCTTATAATGCTGATATTAAAGTTCGTGCTCAAAGCCCTGTAGCCAATTAGGTCGCTAACTTTGCGTCGCCTTTTTTACAACCCTCTAAGAGCTGTCATGTCGCTTTGTGACCCTTCCTGGCTTTCTGGAGCTCCATTCGCAGATTTAGTACGCAGCCCATACCTTTGTTGCCGCCTAGGGGGTTGCTCGGAGTGCCGAGGGAGCACATGCACCTCGCCATCACATTAGCGCCGAGGGCCAAGCCATCTTCGACGAAGACCACCCTCCTATTCACATCGTCTCTGAACACCCCCAAGCCGTCTACTTGTTTAAGCACTAAATAGGGCTTCAGGCCTGTTATCCCGGCCCGTCCAGTTACCCCTATCGTGTACTTATCGTTGACGATCCCCTCGTCAACCAATATCTCCAACACTCTTCCGACGATCAGTGCTGAGACGTGGTCGAGAACTGCGAGAAGAGTTGGGGCCCCGTATTGAGCGTAAATCTCTTGACCCAGCGACCTCAGCTTAGGCAAATAACTTCCGTTGTCTCCTGCGTCGCACCCGATCAACAATATACCTTGTTCGTATGCAGACTTAGCGTTAACCGGGACCGTGCCCACGCGCGTTGCCGATGGAGGTACCTTCTTCACGTCTATGTACTTGTGGACCTCATAGGCCAAGCCCTCGAGCTCATCCACGTCCTTAACGTCCATCTGCTTAACGGACTCGGATAGCTCTAGGGCCGACGATGCAACTTGAGCACCTTGAACCAAGGCATCGCATATGGCCCCTGCAAGACCGCATATACTCCCTATGGTCTTGGCGTAGGGCAGCTCGTCGTTTGTCACCCTCCCCTTAAACGTGGTTCCAAAGTCCATCGATATCAGAGGATTTCTGCAGTCGACGTCAGTCCACTTGGCACCAGCTTTCACTCCAGCCGTCGAGAGTTCTGCCTCCATCTCGTTTGCCATGATCTCTCCCCTGCTCCTGGGGGGTAAGCAGCCAGCGACGGCTCCGTCGAAGAACACTTTGTCAAGTTTCGAGTACTCCTTCAAATGCCTAGGCAGGTTGGAGAGCTCCTTCGAGAGGGGGGCGACCATTTTCGAAGGACTTATCCCTGCGAGGAGGCACCCCTTGGCCAAGGCCCTTATGACTGCTCCGACCTCCTCTGGAGTCCCGAAGCTCGCGCTGATCCCCGTTGATCGGACTACGAAGTGGAGATCTCTATCCATGTTCAGCCTAGACTCTTTGATGCACGTTAGTAGGATGTTACTGACGAACTCTGCGACGGCCCCCTCGCTCAGCTCCTTGCCCCACAGCGTGGAGCCCAGGACCCCCTCACCGGGCAGTGGCTTCCTGACCTCTCGCGTTAACCTGACGACCTTCCTGATCAAGTATATCTTCCCACTTCCGAGATCGGTAGCTGTTATGATGCACTTCGTCGTGGTGTTGCCGAGCTCGACCGATGCGACTATAAAAAGAGGTGGCGGCAGAGCTCGAGGCCCTCTCTCCTGAGGTAGCATCACCTTTACGACGTCCGTGAACTTGCTGTGTGCGATCCGGGGGCTGTACTTGTCGAGCTTAGCCTTCTTTGCTAGCTTGAATATCATTGCCAAGTCCTCGTCGCTAGCCCACGAGCCTCTTGTAAGGGTGGCCCTCGCCGACGACGAGCCCTAACTCGAGGCTCGCCATGTCCGTCACAAGCATGTCGGTCATGGCCACTACTGGGAAGACGTGTTCGGCGTTCTCGATTGGCCCGTAGAGCACGAAGTTCCCTCCGACGATCACTTGAAGGGCGTTGCTGGCGACGTCGCAGAACCTGAAGATGTCCCTTCCGCTGGGGTGCTCCTTCCTTAGTCTCCTGAGCCAAGGCCAAGCTGATACCACGTTGTGTATCCCGCTTCCCGTCGGGTAGCCGAACTTGGACTTGATCACGTAAGTCGAGGCCAAGGCCGCCCCCGCGCCCGAGCCGAGGGTCGTTGCCGCGACGTCGATCAGTATCGCTTTGACGCCACAGCTTCTAGCTATCTCTAGCAACCCGGTCCTGACTATTCCCCCGCCAGTCGTCAGAATCGCAACCTTGCCCTTTATCGAGGGATCCGTTGGATTGAAGGCCAGGACTACACTGTTGGGAATTCGCAATTCCTCTAGCGCTTTTAGTTCTTCCTCGGTTATCGAGGCGTTTATCGAGTTGTAAACGGCTCTCTCGAGCAATCCCACCTCTTTGGCGTACCTCGCTCCTTCGGCCCTCACCTTCGGCTCAGTGGAGTCTATCAAGAACGGCGAGTCGGTGGCGGATGCCACGAAGTCTATGTATTTCTTCATTGCCTCGACGCTCTCCGAGAATACCTGGACCATGCAGGGGTTGCCTGTTATCTCCGACATCTCCTCCTGCTTCTTTATCAAGGCCTCTGCCTTCTCCTTGTCGAAGACTCCATTCTTCGGGTCGCTAACTATCTTGTGCCCTCCATAGAATATGGTTCCCGCCAAGACCGTTGGGTTCTCGCCCGGTTGCCCTCCTATCTTGACCTTCCCTATCTGATAGACGTATTGTTCTCTTGCGAACTTGAACACGGATCTACACCTTCGCCGTAGCGGCTCGACTCTAAGGACTTGGGCTATCTCTTTATCTTTAAGTTTTACGTCCCTCGATGGTAGGAAGCTCATCGAAGCCAGAGACTTCGCGAAGCAGAAGCCCTCTAGCCGCTAGAGAGCACGCCTCTCTCGCGGAAGACGGACGAAGATTTGGCGATGCTTGGAACGGCGGGGAGACCGAAAATGCCTAGGAAGGCCGTGAGGAGGTCGTGCATAAGGGGTTTGATTGTCAACGGGCCCTTGAGCTAAAGAGATAACTTCATTTGAATTCGCGAGGTCCGACAGCCTTATATACCTCTGAAATTATAGGAGCTGAGGGTTCTTGCCCAATATGGTAAGTGCTCTCAGCGCCGCCTTAGTTCTCGAGGACGGCTCGGTCTTCTTGGGGAGGGGTTTCGGCTTTCCTAAAACCGTCGTCGGTGAAGTCGTCTTCACCACGGGAATGGTCGGTTACCCCGAGTCGATAACGGATCCCTCTTATCAAGGACAAATACTTTGCTTTACCTATCCCTTAATTGGGAACTACGGCGTCCCGGACCCAAGCATCAGAGATGCGTGGGGGCTACCCCTTCACTTCGAGTCCTCTAGGCCCCACGTCTTGGGCGTGATAGTCCACGAGCTGTGCGAAAAGCCGAGCCACTGGGCGAGCACCAAGAGCCTTCACGAGTGGTTGTATGAAGAAAAGGTCCCGGGCATATCGGGCATCGATACTAGGAAGCTCGCTAAGAGGTTGAGGGTCAAGGGAGTGATGATGGGAGCGCTCGAGGTCAGCGAGGGCGACGTAGACGTCGACGAGCTATTCTCGCTCGTCGAGAAGGCCCCCAGGTACGAGCACTTGGACTTGGTGAGTGAGGTCACGATAAAAGAGCCGAAAGTATACGAGAACGAGGGACCGACGGTCG
>DAIQQE010000113.1:0-4100 GCA_036786905.1 Candidatus Nezhaarchaeales archaeon
GCTCATCGATCATCTTTATCAATTCTTGGGCTACTTGCTTGGTTAAGTTCTTTATTTGTTTCTTCAGCCTGTTCAAATTCTCTACTGCCTCCCTGGCAGCAGGCGAAAACGCCTTATAGCGGCTCAGTTCTTGGATGCACTCATCGATCCACTTCTCAACTTCGGCTGTCGACATGGTCCCTCGTGTTGTTCGTTTTCTTAAGAAGAGAACATATAGGATTTGCGATCGAACAGACTTTCTGCCTTCAATACCTGGCGATTAGTCGTAAGCGCTGGTGGGCTTCGTGCCTCATGCTGCGAGGTCCAGCGCTTAGCTTAAAGCTCGGCCCCGACCGAGTCTCCGAGAGGGCTATGCCTGTCGAGGTCTTCGATATCAGGGAATTCATCGAGCTCTCCGATAAGGCCAAGTACTGCGTCGTAAAGAGGTCGGGAGAGGTAGCCAAGCTCAAGCTCAGAGCTGGGAGGTACCTCTACACATTGAAGGTCGACCCAGCTAAGGTCGACGAGGTCCTCAAGCAACTGAAGTGTGAAGTAAGGGAGGCTAAATGACGGACTTCGAAGAGGCTTTACGACCTCTTGACGACTTGTTTGTCGCGACTCGCACGAGCCCTTTTCGGCTGACGAACGTCGTCAGAAGATTGAGGTATATTGAGAAAAAGACGATGGGCTTAAGCCTTGGGCTTGTAGACCTTTCTGCACCCCTTCATCTCGACTACGACTTCACCGGAGCTCTCGAGCTCTTTCAACACCTTGGCTATCCTACCCTTGCTCACGCCCGCCAGCTCGGCTATCTTGGCCGGAGAGAGGCCCTGGGGGTTCTGCTTTAAGACCTCCTTCACCTTCTCCATCTCTGACATAGAGGGCCAAGAGTACTCTCTTCTCCTCGGTAGGGCTTAAAGTTTAGCGGTCGAACGGCTTTGGGACTTTAAATGCAGGGGCTTGACGAGGCCGGGGACGCGATCGCCAGCTCGACCTGCGAGGCCCCAAGCTCTCACGCAACGCGCTTGCTCAGGCTCGAGACAAGTCAGCGCCCGAGGCATCGTGGAAGGCCGAGAGGCCGCTGACGGTCGCGAGTACTCCGCGCTTGGCGAAGGCCTTCTTGAAGTCGTCAAGGAAGTCGCTCGATGGCGCTTCAGCGACTAGGCTGTAGGGCCTCCTCAGCAACCTGTACTTCGCCACCCCCAGCTTGTGATATGGTAGCAGATCGACCCTCTTAATGCCGATCTCGGCCATTAGCTCTGAGAATCGGTCGAACTCCTCTCTCGACACGTTCACGCCCGGAACCACGGGTATTCTAACGATTACGTTCGCTTCCTTAGCGACCGCGAGCCTCAAGTTGTTGAGGATGGGCGTATTGGGTGCGCCAGTCAATGCCACGTGCTTTGATCCGTCGACGGCCTTGAAGTCGAACAGCACCAAGTCGACGCTGTCCAAGATGCGACAAAAAGTGGTGCTGTCGCAGAAACCGTTTGTCTCGAGCGCTACCGATATGCCGTTGCTCTTGGCCAACCCGCAGAGCTCCAGCGCGAACTCGGGCTGCAACGTAGGCTCGCCGCCAGAGATAGTCAGACCTCCGCCGCTCTTTTCATAGAACACTTTGTCCCTGAGGATCTCGTCCATCACTTCCTCAGCGCTCACCCACTTGCCGCATATCGCTAATGCTCCCGTGGGGCAGGCCCGCTCACATAGACCACACGCGTTGCACTTGGTATCTTCTATGAAGACCTTGCCTTCGAACTCGATGGCGCCCTTGGGACAGGCTTTAACGCAGCGCAGACAGCCGATGCACCTCAGATCATCGAACAACAACTCTGGACGCGGTAATTGAGACTCGGGGTTGTGACACCAGACGCACCTCAACGGACAGCCCTTTAGAAACACCACAGTCCTTATCCCCGGCCCGTCGTGGAGGCAGAACCGCTGGACGCTAAACACCAAGCCCCTGACCATTACGGGCTCCTTCTATGCCGCTTAATTATCTCGTCTTGAGCCTCCTTCGTCAAGTCGACGAAGTACGCGCTGTACCCGGCGACCCTTACGACCAAGTGGCGGTACTTTTCTGGGTTTTTCTGGGCCTCCATTAACGTGTTGACGTCGACTACGTTGAAGTGTGCGTGTATTACGCCCAGCTCTATGATCCCCCTGAGCAATGAGGCGAACGCGGCGACCCCCTCAGGCCCCGCGAAAAGCTTCGGGTCTATGGTCAGCGTCAAAGCCGCTCCATTGGGGTACCCCGTGAAGTCCACCTTCGAAACCGACCTTATCGCGGCGGTCAGGCCTTTCGTCATCGAGTAGCTCTGAGGGCTCACGCCGTTGCTCAGGGGCTCCGAGGCCCTCCTCCCACTGGGCAGGGCCGCAGTCATCCACCCAAAACCTATGTGCGTCGTCATAGAGTACATCCCGGCAATGAACCTCCCGCCTCGCACGTTCTCGTGCTTTTCAATCTCTTCGCTGTACATCTGGGCTACTAAGCGCGCGTACTTGTCCGCCGAGTCATCGTCGTTGCCGTACTTCGGGGCCTTGTTGAGCAACATCTGCCTGAGCTCCTCTCTCCCCTCGAAGTTCGCCTTGAGGGCCTCAATCAGCTCGTCCATGGTGGTTATGCGCTCCCTAAACACCGCCCACTCGATCGCCGCCAAGGAGTCCGCGACGTCTGCCAACCCAACGGCTTGAACAGCAGTAAAATTGTGCTTCGCTGACCCTAGCGTTATGTCTCTCCCAGCTTCAAATGGGCCCTCTATGCAGAGTGACAAGAGCGGGGTCGGCTTCACCACCTGGTTTGCGCGCTCGTAGGCGTTCGAGCCGATGACCATTATTTTGACTAGGTGAGAAAGCTGTGCCCTAAAGGCCTTGATAACGTCCTCCATGGACTTGAACTCTCTCGGGTCGCCCGTCTCGACCCCTATCTTCTCCATCAGAACCATGTCTACCCCGTTGTTCAAGGCCAATTCAAGGCACTTGGCCAAGTTGAAGAGAGCGGCGTCCGAAGACGTGAAGCTGTTTCCGAAGGGCGCCAGCTCGACGCAACCTATCGTCGAGTAGTTCCGGGCCTCCTCGATTTGGAGGCCCTTCCTCAGCCACGCCCTGATGATCACTTCATCGTTGAACATCGCGACGTTGTTCGTGCCAGACAGTATTATCTCCGCTAAGAGCCTGACCAACCTCTCGGGCGAGTTCCTGTGGAGCCTGACGTGTACGTTAGGATCCCTCATGGCGACGTTTTTCGCGGCCTCGAGGAAGAGGTACGTCAGCTCATTGGTGGCGTCCTCACCACTCGGCTTCACGCCGCCCAGCGTTATTGAGGGGTTCGTCGGCAATCCCGCGAAATAGGCGTTCACGGCAGAATCAAAAAGCGGGACGAGCTCGTTGTGCTTAATAAGGAAGCACTCGATGAGTTCGAGCGCACGGCCCCTATCTATCTTGTTCGACTCCAAATCCTCGAGGTAGTAAGGGAGCAAGTACTGGTCTATCCTACCCATAGATATCCCCTGCTCATAGTTTTCCTGGTGCAGAGCCACTTGAGTGAACCAGATGAACTGCAACGCTTCGTGAAAGCTCCTCGGAGGCTTCGCAGGAACTCTCCTGCAGATCTCGGCTATCTCCGCCAGCTCCTCCCTCCTCCTCGGATCCCTCTCGGCGCCTGCTAGCTCCTCGGCCTTGTCCGCGTACCTCCTCGCGAACGAGATCATCGCGCGCGACACTATTTCCGCGGCCTTGTAGAACGTCGCCTTGTCTATGTCCTCGGGGTGGGCTAGGTTTAGCTCTTCGTACTCCGCAACCCTCCTCTCGGCCAGCTCTCGGTACCCCTCAAACCCGAGGGACAGCAACTTGGGGTAGTTGACCGCGACGTGCGAGATCCCAGCTACCTCCGTCAATATGAAGTAGGCGCCTCGGTACTGTAGGTCGTATACCTTCTTAGGCATTATTTCCCTCGCGTAGGCGTCAATGGTCCTCTTGTCCCACCAATATGGGAAGACCTCCTCCCTCAGGACCTTTATAGCGTCCTCGGAAATCCTGAAGGGGTTCGTCGGCCTGCTGTCGATGGTCTCCAGCTCGGACATCGCCACTGGGCGAAGCCCCACGCCCTCTGGATACACTAT
>DAIQQE010000114.1:0-4078 GCA_036786905.1 Candidatus Nezhaarchaeales archaeon
GTAAAGAGGAAGGAGGGCCACCTCTTAATTAGGTTCGATGACTACCTCAAAACGTCTGTCAACATCTTAGACACTTACTGGAAGCTCGTGAATAGAAAGCTCGTGAACGGTTACGTTGAACTGCCTAGAAGGGATTTCTCTAGGCTCTTGGCCGAGGCCTATAGGATGAGGATCTTAGAGAGGGCCAATAGAATAATCGACTCTCAAGTACCTAGCGAGCTCAAACCTATAATCGAGGGACTCGACAAAGAGTTCCAAGGCTTATTGCCAAAGGTTGATATGTGCGTGAGTTGCATTGACGAGTACGAGCCCTCGGCTTTCCCACCTTGCATATCGAAATTGCTTGAAGACGCTGAACAAGGCAAGAATCTTCCTCACATGGCCCGCTTTACCCTTGCCACGTTCTTGTTATCCGTGGGCAAGAGACCTGAAGAGTTGCTTGAGGTATTTCGCAAGATGCCTGACTTCGATGAAAGCAAGACTCTCTATCACCTAAGGCATATAGCGGGCGAGATAGGGTCTAGAACTAAGTACCTCCCACCTAGTTGCGCGACGTTAAGGACGTTTAACCTTTGCGTGGCAGATGACAACATTTGTCAAAGAGTTAAGCACCCCTTGAATTACTACAGCAAAAAGCTCAAGTCATTGAGGGGGAAGGGGCTTGAAAGAGGAGGCCGATAACGAGGGCTTCATCAAGAGGATGTTTAGGAAGTACTACTTAGAGTGGAGTGGGGAGCCGCCCAAGGACTTCAGCAGGAGAGAGTTCGCCTTTATGATTTCTAGGAAGGGCGATATGATCAGACACAAAGCCTTCGAGAAGTGGGATGAAGTCAAGGAGTTCCTTCGTAAGAATTCCCCGCTCCACGTCTATTACTCATCAGCTTATTACGCACAGCCATCGGCTCCAGATATGGATGCCAAAGAGTGGATGGGCGCTGACCTCATATTTGATATAGACGTTGACCACGTATACACTCCATGTAAAGAGCAACACGACAGATGGACGTGCCTAGATTGCGGCTTTGCCGGCAACGGCACGCCCCCCGAACCATGTCCCAACTGTTCAAGTAAAAGGATAGAAGCAAAGACTTGGTTTTGCGAGAAGTGTCTCGAGACGGCCAAGGAAGAGACCATAAAGCTCGTCGAAGACTTTTTGATTCAAGACTTTGGCTTTCCACCTCAAGAAATTTCCATTGTATTCTCAGGACGAAGGGGCTTCCATGTCCACGTAGAGAGCGATGCCGTAAGGGAATTGGATCAAAGGGCCCGGAGG
This sequence comes from Candidatus Nezhaarchaeales archaeon, assembly GCA_036786905.1. GTDB lineage: Archaea > Thermoproteota > Methanomethylicia > Nezhaarchaeales > WYZ-LMO8 > WYZ-LMO8. The sequence continues at coordinate 1,274 of DAIQQE010000114.1, forward strand.
GAGATAGTCGATTACGTGAAGGGCATCGGTCTACTGGTGCAGGGCAAGAAGAAGATCTTCGCACCTCCCTTGAATGCTGGTGGGTGGCCTGGAAGGATCGCTAAAGGGGTCTACGAGCTCCTAAATTCTGGAGGGGCCAAGGCGTTTCTAAACCTTAAGGGGGGGTCTAAGGTAGAAGAGGCGATAAAAGTCATAATGAGGGGGCTCGAAGAGGCCCAAGACTATTGGCCTTTAGAGGGTACCGCGCGCAGAATTTGGTTCAAAGCCGTTGAGAGAGTTATAGCGCATAAGCGTTGCGAAGTTGATGAGAGGGTAACAACAGACGTAAAGAGGTTAATAAGGTTACCGGGGACGTTGCATGGGGGTACAGGGCTCATAGCAACAAAGGTCCCGTTAGAGGGCTTAGAATCCTTTGACCCCTACGTGCATGCCGTAGCCTTCGTAAAAGGCGAGGTCAAGGTCAAGATTTTAAGCATGCCCAAGATAACCTTTCTCGATCAAACTTGGGGGCCATATAGTGATGAAGTCGTGGAAGTGCCCATGGGATTGGCAGTGTATTTGGTTTGCTCAGAAAACGCCATTATAATCAGCGAGGAGGTTTGAGGTGCTTAAAGAACTAATCAACGCCCTTCTTCGAGAGTTAAACAATGAAAGGCTCTTGTCGTTACCCCAAAACTTTTACGATGTTGCTTTAGGCTACATTCACTCTCTAAAGTTGAGAAAAAACAATGAGGTCAGTGAGGTGCAACGCAAAATATGGGAAGAGGAAATCGCGCTCCTAGAGAAGGTACTCTCGATAATTAAGAGCATCAGAACGAGGAAGATAATGCTCGAAGTCATGGACAATAGACCTCTAGAGGGGCTACCTCCAGAGGAGGACATTTACTACACTAAACTTCGAAAAGCTCTTGAGCTCGCTAAGTTTGAGCCCACTGGGGCTAGTGTTAGCATCGAGGAGAGCGAACCTCAAAGAGATAGCAAAGTCTTGTTGTTGTTGAAGAGAGAGTTAGACGAGGCCGTTGCCAAAAGGCTAGGCCTACCTAAGCTCGAGCCAGAAGATGTAATCTTTATAAATAAGCGGTTAGGTAAAGTGCTCATCGATCTGGAAGTCGCGGACGAGATAAGCGCAAGGTGAGCGCAGTGAAGGTTCCAAGAGAGATGAACACCTACTGCCCTAGGTGTAAGACACATACGCCTCATAGTGTAGCCTTATACAAGGCAGGAAAGAGAAGGTCTTTGGCCCAAGGAGAGAGAAGATATGCTAGAAAGAAGAAGGGATATGGCAGCAAGAGAAAGCCCGAGCAGAAGAGGTTTGCCAAGGTCACTAAGAAGCAAGTATTAAAGCTCACGTGTAAGAAGTGCGGCTATACGTTGCACAGAAAGGGGATAAGGCTGAAGAAGCTCGAAGTAGTGGAAGTCGCTAAGAGGTGATGACTACATGGTCAAGAAGAGAAAAGAGCTCGTGCCTGTGCCCAAGTCGAAGTTCTATAACGTGAGGTGCCCAGACTGCGGTAACACACAAATTATCTTCAGTCACGCTTCAACTTACGTGCACTGCTTCGTTTGCGGTAGGTTACTAGCGACGCCGACTGGTGGCAAAGCGAAAATAGAGGGCAAGAAGATCAGTGAGTTCGGATGACTTACAGAAAGGTGAGGAGAATTGGTGAAGAAGAGGAGGGAGTGGCCGCAACAGGGAGAGATAGTCATAGGGACCGTGGCGCAGGTTTTTGATAAAGGGGCTTACATAACCCTTGACGAATATGGAGGAAAGAGGGCCTACTTGCCATTGAATGAAGTCTCCTCGTCTTGGTTCCACAACATTAGGGATGTCATACGTGAGGGTCAGAAAACAGCCTTTAAAGTCATCAGGGTAGATACTTCTAAAGGACATATAGACCTGTCATTAAAGAGGGTAGCCGACGTAGAGAGGGACAGGAAAATCTTTGAGTGGAAGAGGGCCAAGAAAGCCGAGGTCTTGCTGGACTTTGCAGCAAAGAGGTTAGGAAAAAGCCTCGATGCGGCCTATGAGGAAGTAGGATGGAGGCTCGAAGACCATTACGGCGAGATTTACGCTGGACTTGAAGAGGCCGCTCGAAAAGGCGTGGAGGCCTTGCTCGCAGCCGGGGTCAATAAAGAATGGGCTGAAGTCTTGGCCGAGCTGGCCAAAGAGCACATAGAGATACCACAGGTGAAGATGTCGATGATCCTCGAGCTGAGGTGTCACGGTCCTCGAGGCATTGAAGCAATAAAGAAAGCTTTGATGGAGGCCTTAAACTACGCAAAGAGCAAGGGCTACCAAGTAAAGATATATGCTGATGGAGCGCCGAAGTACAGGATTGACGCGACAGCAGAGGACTACAAAATCCTCAAGAGTGTATTGAAAGAGGTAGCAAGTGTAGCTCTAAACATGATATCGAGAGAGGGAGGTCAAGGAAGGGTAATCGAAGAGCCGAAGAAATAGGGGTCGGGGCTTGAAGAGCTTATTAATGAAGTGCAGAGAATGCGGTAAATATACGCTACATCGTGACAAATGCCCTTATTGTGGGGGGCCATTAAAGGTACCGCATCCACCTAGGTATTCGCCTAATGATAAGTATGCGGTGTACAGGCTTAAAGCTAGGTTCGTAAACGAATGAGGACGTTTCGTGACTGGCTTGACATGCATATTATTGTAAACTGAGGCATTGGAACCTTAGTAAGATGTCACACAAAGTTTGCATGAGGGTCACCATTTTATACGATAAATTACTATGTATTGTGAGTCACAATACACTCTTTCGAAGTAAGTTAAGTCTTCAGCGTACT
>DAIQQE010000001.1:0-11009 GCA_036786905.1 Candidatus Nezhaarchaeales archaeon
CTCCTGTACAACAACAGCTTCTCGGGGGGCCCGCGCCTCTCAAAGGCCTCTTCTATCGGCTTGGCGCCGAGTTCCCTGAGCTTGCTCACGACCTCCTCTCTGGTGGTCTCGAGCGGGTTGTACGTGATAGCAACTATTTTCGTAGTAAGCGATAACTTGACGTCGAAGACCCCTCTCCCCCTCAATATCCTAGACTCTAGTAGAGGGGCCCCCTCTCCGCTGAGGTCCCTTAAGTCGAAGTACAGCCTCTCTTTGTAGACGTCGTAGCCAGCGTCCCTTATCGCCGCGTACAAGTCCTTGAGGGAGCACCTGTCCTCGTCATACTCGACCTCGGCCACCCCCGTGCTCACGTCCAACTTGAAGGAGCGCACGCAGCCCTTTGACCTGATCCTCCTCTCTATGGCGTAGACGCAGGAAGGGCAGTCCACGCCGATGACCCTGATCTTGGTCTTACACCACGTCAACAGCGACGCACCGTTCTTTCTAAGCTGCGTAAGAGACCTACTCGTGCATGCCCCGCGGCCCTTGGATTAAGTAAAGCTCGGGGTTCTCCTCGAAGGCCTCTAGACAGCGCTTGCTACAAAAGCAGTAGACCTTCCCCTTGTAGACGGTCTTGTACCGCGCTCCTCGAGGGTCGACCGACATGCCGCAAACCGGGTCGACGTTTTCTAGCATCTTACCCCAGCACCCCTTTGCACACGGTACAGTTAAGCTTTGCCTTTGGGATCGTGACGAAGCTTTTTGGCCTGTTGAGACTTCGTCCTTCAGCTCGACGGATAGACTTGCGCGTCGCCCTTCGCGACTAAGCCGAGCTCGTTGGGCGCTACTCTTTGGCGAGCTGGTGGGCTAGCGATCTTCATCCCGAGTGGCGGCACCTGTAAAGTCGCCGAATTGCGGCGCTTGCAACTACGGGCCTTGACCATGCACGGACTTAAACCGTTGGAACAGCTGTAAGAGGCGCCACGCGAGTGACAATAGTACGGAGGCCCCCGATGCCAGGGCTAGCCATCAACACCGGCAACGTCGTCTCACCGCCTTGCCGCAGCGTCTTGAAGATAGAGCTCTACGCCGCGTGTCCTTATCCATGCGTCCACCGCTACGGCGAGTGGTACGTCAAGGGCTCCGAGGAAGTCGCGCCGGGGAGGGCCGCCAAGTATATCCGCAGAAGGGCTGAGGCCCACGTCGTTCAGGACGTCGACGCCCGCGGGTCCCTCCCCGCGCCAGAAGTCTCTTATGGCCTCCTCTGACGTCGGGTCACTGGTTATAGAGGAGGATGTGTTACCAACTTGGGTTGCCACCTCAGAGATGTCTAGAATGCTTCATGCATTGTAGACCATCGCGCGTCCATATCCCTTCTCTAAGCCATCGAAACTATTGAAAGGCTTAAGGCTCTCGCTCCAGCCCGCTCGGCGACCCGGAACCGTTGAGTTGGTTCATGCGACATTAGGCGACGGTTTCGCGTCCTACGCCTTCGGAAGCACCTTAATCTTCGAGCTCTTGACGTGGAGGAAGACTGGGCACCCAGGCTTAATGCCGAGCTCTTCGAGGTATTCCGGGCTAACGTAGGCCTTCAGGCTGAGGTCGCCCACATCGACGTACACCTTGGCCATCGGTCCCTCCGTGTAGACCTGCCTCACCACCCCGCTCAAGGTATTGCACCTGCAATTCCCTAGCCTCGGCTCGAAGGCGTCTCTCGTCAGCGACAAGGCTATGTCTTGGGGCTTTATCGCGACAGTCACGTCCTTGACGTCCTCCGAGAGGTCGCCTCGGCCCTCAGCGCTAAGGACGACGCCCCCGACTTCGACCAACGTGCATGTGGCATTAGCTGAAAGGACTCTTCCGCTGAAGACGTTGAACCCCAAGAACTCCGCGATGAACTTCGAGCGCGGGCTCTCAAAGACTTCGCTGATAAGGCCTATCTGCTCGATCTTCCCATTGCTCATTAAGGCGATCCTATCGCCGATAGCGGTGGCCTCCAAGAGGTCGTGGGTCGTGTAGAGGACTGGGGCGTTGAGCTCGCGGAAGAGCTCCCTGAGGGTGTTGTCCGTGCCCCTCCTGAGGGCCTCCCTCGTAGGGGGGTCGAGGGCCGAGCAAGGCTCGTCCAACAACAAAGCGCTCGGCCCGGCCGCGAGGGCCCTGGCTATGGCCACTCTCTGCTTCTGCCCCGAGCTCAGGGACTCGACCCTCCTGTCCATTAAGTCGTCGATCCGCAGTAGGCGTATGATCCTCTGGAGGTCCTCGAGCCCGATCCCCTTGGACTTCCTAAACGCGATCCAGATGTTCTTTCGGACGGTCATGTGGGGGAAGAGCGCATAGTCGGCTGGCACGTACCCGACCCTCCTCTTCTCTGGGGGGAGGCCCGTGACGTCGATCCCGTCAATGATTACAGTGCCCGAGTCAACCTTCTGAAGCCCGGCTATGCACTCGAGCAACGTCGTCTTGCCGCACCCGTTCGGGCCCATGACTACGAGCGTCGAGCCGTCTCTAACGTCGAAGCTTATGTTGGTGAGCGAGAAGTTGCCGCGCTTCGCATTGAGGTTGGAGACGACCATCATGGACGCGAGCCCCCGTACAAGAGCCTCCTAACCGCCACTTGTGCTGTGCAAGATATCAAGAGGAGGATCGTCGAGAGGGCGGCGACGTTCTCCAGGTTCCCCGCGGCCAGGTTTAAGTAGATCGCTACAGACAGCGTCTCGGTCTTGAACCTCGTGGCGCCAGCCAGCGCGACCGTTGCCCCGAACTCGCCCAGCGCCCTAGTCCACGACAGCAGCGCGGCCCCGAGGATCCCGCGCTTGGCAGCGGGCAGGGTGATGTAGAGGAAGGACTCCAGCTCGCTGTATCCGAGGGTCCTCGCGACATCTTCATAGCGCGGGGGGACTCCATCGAACGACTCCTTCAGCAATTTTATCGTCAAGATGCTTATGACCGCGAACTGGGCTAGGATTATGCCCGGGACCTCGAAGACGAACCTCACGATCCTTTCATTTATAAACGAGCCCAAGGGGTTCCTGACGAAGAACGTCAACAACATAACCCCCAGCGCTATCGGCGGGACCGCCATGGGTATGTCCAAGAAGCCCTCGACGACCGTCTTCCCCCAAAAGTTGGAGCGGGACAAGACGTAAGCCACCGGAATCCCTATGACCAAGGAGACTAGGGTCGAGCAAGTGGCGGTGGCTATTGAGAGGAGGATGGCGAATCTTATCTCGTCTGACATGAGGGCTAGCGCTAGCCGCCGAGGCTCGGTGAAGGCCGCCGGCGACGTGAAGGCGCACAAGAAGAAGGCCAGGATAATTGCTAAGCATAGGAACGATGCGACTCTAAACGCGCTAACCCCCATATCGCCCTAGCCCCTCGATGACGGCTCTCGGGGCGCGAGCTTTGGCCTCTTCTAGAGTAGTGAAGTACCCGTACCTCCTCCAAATCTCACGCGCTTCTCGGGATGCGAGGAGGTCCAAGAACTTGACGGCGAGGTCCCCGTCTCTGGCGAAGGCCGTTACCGCCCCGGCTATGTAGCTTATCTTCGGGATCTTATCCGGCTCGATCCACACGATATCGGCCTTGTCGGGGTTCCAGTAGTAGAAGACGTGCCACCCGATCACGGCGTCCACCGCGCCGATGTACACCAGTCGCGCGGTCGCTTCGCAGCTCTCAGCGTGGACGACGACGTTTCTGTTGACGGCTTCCCAGAGCCCGTTCTCTTCTAGGAGCTCTTTCGTGTAGAGGCCCAAGCAGACGAACTCGGGGTTCGCCACCCCCACTCGAATCCCCGGCCTAGCTAGGTCTTCTAGCTTGGTTATGTTCTTAGGGTTGCCCTTCTGGACGATTATTGCAGGGACCAAGTAGGCGAGGGCCCTCGGCTCGAAGGCCGTGAAGTCGACTATGCCGCGCTTGCTAGCCAAGACCAAGTATTCAGGTGAGCCAGGAATGTAAACGTCTCCGGTGCGAGCGATCTCGAGAGCCGAGAGGAGGGCGCCCGAGCCACCCAAGTTGAGGGCGACTTTGACTCCGTACCTGGACTCGAAATGGGCGGCCACTTCTCTGTAGACCGGAGCGGCGGCCGCGCCGGCGAAGACGACTACCTCCCTAGGAGAAGTCCCTTCGGTCGGCTGGTAGAAGGCCGAGGCGCAGACGGCGCTCAATACGAGGACGGCGGAGAGGAGTGCCGCGAACTTCCTCAAACCCTTCCCCCTGTCCGATGCGAGTCGTAGAGTAGAGAGTGGGGGCTGCTTTTTTGACACTAACGTCTGAGGCCTCTTCCTAACTTTGGGGAGGTAAAAAGGACGTGGGCCATCCCTAGTCCGAGCCTCTGGGCATGGGCGTGCACTCCTTAGAAGCCCGAGGCGCGAAGGCTTCAATCACGACTTGAATCATTGCGGGTTGTTGGATAAGGGAGAAAGACGCAAGGATAGAGATCGATGGGGAGGGGTTTGTTCCTAGTCACGTCGCAACTCAGCAGTTGAGTTCTTCACTAAAGTCACTGAGCTAAATTGTCGTCGTGCAACTCGACGGCATCTGACCAGGCTAGGGCCTAGGCTGTGGCGTGGAGGAGGTGCAAAGGCCCTAATCAAGAGGCACGAGTACCTCGAGGACGTGATGTCGGCGCCGAGGGCGATTCCGTGGCCCTCGCTCACCCTCCCCAAGAGAGCGGCAGGGGGGTTATGACCACGCGATCGCCATCCCTGAGCTCGAGGCCCGCGCACTCGGGGTAAGCGCTCGCCTTGCCGTTGACCTCGACGAGGATCCTCAACAGCCTCCTCTCCTTGGCTCGCCTAAACCCGACCTCGAGGGCCTCTCCATACTTCTCGACGAGGGCCTTTACGAGGTCGCCGACCGTCGCTCCCTCCTTCAGCTCGACCGTCTCCCCGCTCCTACCAGTCACCTCGATTAAGACGGCCCTGTACTCGACGTGAACCCTCACGGCCGACACCGCACAGCGAGGCCTCACAAGTTAACTGACACGAGGCCGATTTGAACTTTTGCCAAGGCCGCGCCCTTACGCCCCCGGCTTCGTCAGCGCGCAACGGCTAAGCCCACGCAGCTCAAGGTCGTGGGATGACTAGTTGAAGCGCTTTAGAGGAGTGGAACTAAGCGACGAGGTCCCGTGATGCGCTTCAACCCCGCCGTCGAGTCTCGATTATCCTCATAGCCGGCTTATTGCCGCAAGCGGTCATCTCTTAGAGGTTTAAGCGCTTCTCCGCACGCCTCGCGTCAAGTCCTCGGCCTGGGGCACTAAACAAGCCTCCTCGATACCACCGCTACCCCGTCTTCTTGAGGGCTCGCGAACAGCATCTCGCCGTTCTCCAAGGGGCTAATCTCGTACCCGTAGAGCTTCTTCGCGTAGAGGGCTACGGTGGACGAAGCAACTGCCAAGGCCTTTTCGCCCACGAGGACCCTGTACAGCCTGTAGTAATCGTACACGTCGAGGCTCTTGGCACACACGTAGTTTAGAGCCACGCTCAAGACCCTTTTCTCCTTCTCGTCTAGGATTAAGGCGACTAAGTTGAGCGAGGTCTCGACGACGTCTAGCTCGATCAGTTCTCTAACGGCCTCTTCGAATTGATCTGCGCTAGGCCCCTTTAAGTTCTCGGCGAGCCAGCGTGCGAGGAAGTACGAGTCCGTGTAGACGTCGGCCAGCGCCTCCATCGACAGCCCTTCAGCCAGCTTCTCCTTGTTCACAGCTCCGTTGTGAGCCAGCCACAAGCTCAGCTTCCCCGGGATTGACACGTAGAAGGGGTGCGAGCTCATCACGTCTATCGGCTCCCTCGACGTCAGCCTGCTGTGCAGGATGAGGGAAAGCCAATCGAAGTGCTTCGGGATCACCATGACCTCTCTAGCGCAGGGTATGGGGAGCGAGGTTTTGAAGTGCATGAAGCTCAAGTCGCCGAGGAGCCCTTGGACGTAGGCGAAGCCCCAGCCGTGGTTGTGGCTCCTCCTCTCTCTTCTGTAGGAACGCAACACGAAGTCGTTTAAAGAGGCCTCCGCGAAGCTCTCGACAAGCTCCCCGAAGCCCTTCGGGCCACCCACGGCCACGTATAGGGCTATCCTGCACATCCGCAGACCCCTCACACTCATTAGCCCTCTTCGATTTATTTGCAACTATGGCTTTTCGTGCGAGCTTCGAGGGAGGCTGGGATCGGTCCTTCGCTTCTGTGATAGGCCTTCTTAGTAATTGAGCGACGCCTCTAAATTATACTTAATTTCGCTAAGCAACGCCATCTTCGCCCCTTAACAAGATCGAGCCTTAAGGCGCCTTGTGAGTGGAGGGGCTAACCAATAACGCTAAGCTCAAGGAAAAGCTTATTTCGAAGGCTCCGCCGCCGTCTCTTAGGCCCCACTCCGGCGGGCTGAGCTCCGCCGTCACTCCAGATGCGGCGAGGCCCCGATGAGGGCTAGCCAAGGGAGAAATCAACCTCTCCCACCGAAGGGTGGGAGGTCTATCGCATGGGCAAGACCTTATTGACGGTCAAGGCCGCCACGATAGCTGGGCTTTACGCAGCGCTGACGATAGTCCTAGCCCCGATCAGTTTCTACGAGTTCCAGGCAAGGGTCGCCGATGCCCTACTGCTCCTCCCCTTCTTCGACTTCTTCGGCTCCTCGGCAGTCGTAGGGCTCACCGTAGGGTGCGCGATGGCGAACCTACTATCCCCCTTTGGGGTAGTCGACGTGGTCTTCGGAAGCCTCGCCAACCTCTTGGCCAGCTCGATAGCCTGGGCCATGGGTAGGATGAGCAAGAGCGCCGCGGCCTTGGCGACTGCGGCAGTGGCCGAGGCCATTGTTGTGTCCGCTGTCGTGGGGTACTTCGTGCTCCACGCCTTCGGGGGCGTCGAGCTCTTCGTAGCCTTCGCTGGAGTCCTCGTGGGAGAGGTCGTGAGCATATGCGGGCTGGGCATCCCGCTCTGCATCTTCATCAGCAGGGCGCTGAGGGTGAAATGATAGTAGTCGAGAACCTCGAGGTCTCGTACGGAGACGTAGAAGTGTTGAAAGGCCTAGACCTCTCGCTAGGGCCTGGCCTCCACCTCTTGTTGGGCAGGAACGGCTCGGGGAAGACGACTCTATTAAAGGCCATAGCCGGACTGCTGAGGCCCTCGAGGGGCAGGGTACTCGTGATGGGAAGGGACGTGCACAAGATGTCTAGGAAAGAGGTCGTCAGGCTTGTCGGATACGCGTGGCAGAACCCCTATGTCGGTTTCGTTGAGGCGACGGTCGCCGACGAGCTGGAGTTCACGGGCAAGGTCGTGGGCGCGGAGCTCAACCGAGAAATAGTAGATATGCTCGTGCCGAGACACCTCCTCAGCAGGAGCCCGTTCACCCTCGGCGGTGGCGAGGCGAGGAGGGTCTCCATAGCCAGCGTGTTGGCGGTGGATCAGCCCGTCTGGCTGCTCGACGAGCCCTTTGACTATATGGATTGCGATGGCGTCAGGTCGTTGATAAGGGTCGTAAACTACGGGCTCGAGAGGGGCAAGGCGATAGTCCTCGCCTCCGCGAGCACCTCCTACGTCCACATGCTAAAGGTGGATCAGGTGGTGGTCTTATCGAATGGCGTGGTCGCGTTTAAGGGGCCTCCGAGCGAGCTCGGCGATGAAGTGCTTGAGAGGGCTGGAGTGCCGACGAGGTCGATGCTATGCGGTCCCTAGCAGAAGAGGCCCTCGCGGTGCAGAACAAGCGAACTCTGCTGCACGTCCCTAGAGCCCTCTACATGAAGGTCGCTCTCGTGATCGTGGCTGTGGCCTCAAGGTTTCTGCACTTGTACGTGGCGGCGGCCGTGCTATCCACGGCCGTAGCCCTATTGCTCTACGTAGGAGCTAAGAGGGTCTTAGTCGCGACCTTCGCCTTTTGGTGCGCTCTGGCCTCGGTGATAGTGTCGCTAGATATAGCCCTCTCGACGCTAACGCCTTCGGTGCTGTTCAACTTGATGTACGGCTTCGCAACCTTCACCTCTTTGGCGCTCCTGTACTTGACCACGCCTCCAAGGCAAGTGAGAGAGGTCCTGGGCTTCAATGCTTTCTCGTTGGCCTACACTTTCCTCGGCTACTCGATAAAGCTGGCAAGCGAGTTGATGGACGTCATGAGGGCCAAGGGGTGGAGCTCATCCCTGAGCCCTCGAGCTTACGCCTACCCGCTCAGGGCCTTTGCTTCGCTCTTGGTGGCGAGGGTCGCAGAGGTCGCAGAGGCCTTGAAGGCTAGGGGGGTGGAGGATTGACTTCGTCGCACTTAGCGCGCCTACTCCTTGATCCCAACTAGCCGACTGAGTTAGATCCATTCTCCAATGTCATTACCGTCGACTCGCTGAAGTCACGAAGCTTCAAGACTTATAGTCGGCCAGAGGGTCTAGCCCGCAAGGAGGCCCTATAGGAGCGGTCGTAATCATAGAGCTCGTCACCACTAAGGTCGAGCTCGTCTATAGTAGCACATGCAACTAGTCGAGCGGGGCACGTTAGAGCGACTGCGGTTGAAGCCTACGACCATGCGGAAGTTCGAGGTCATTGACGGCGAGGCCGTCGTTGAGCGCCCAGGGAGGGGTGATGGCCGTGGTCGTGTCTGCAAAACCGAAGCGCGGAAGCGCTGGCGCACGCGCCATGGGAGGCCTGAAGTGAGCCCAGCAACGAGGTAGCTAAGGAGGCTCGAGGCGCTACTTACTCCGATCCTCCACGACCCTTCGTGCAAGAGCCTTGAAAAGATATCTGGGTGCCCGCTACGAGTCTGTCGGACAATTGATGGACGAGAAAAACTACGCCGACTTGCTAAGAAGTGCCTTGATTAATGCGGTGAAGAGATGCGGTCGCGTGACCCATGCCCTGACGTCCGGCGGCTTGGACTCATCAATAGCTGTCCTCCTGATGCGGCTCTACGGCGCTGGCAGGGACTTCAAGGGGGTCGCGGTCTGCCTCGAGGGGCAGGAGTCCCCAGACATCCGCTACGCCGAGCTGCTGGCCGAGCGCTTGGGGATAGAGCTGCTGCGCGTCCGCGTGAACGTCGACGAGGCCTTGAAAGCTGTCGAGGAGGTCGTCAAGGCGTTGGCGTCTTTCGACCCTATGGAAGTGGTGAACTCGAGCGCGATACTCGTAGCCCTAAAGGCCGTCAAGGACGACGGGGGGATTGGAGTGCTCACGGGAGACGGAGGGGACGAGCTCTTCGCCGGCTACTCCTACATGCACGGAATGGGCTACGGAGAACTCGAGGAGTACATAAAGCACTTGGTCAAGACGTGGAGGTTCTCGTCCATCGAGTTAGGCAAGTACTTGGGGCTAAAGATATATAGCCCGTATTTGGACGAAGAGGTCGTCGATCTGGCCCTGAAGATCCCGACCGAGCTGAAGCTGAAGAGGGGGCGCGAGACCATAGGCAAGTACATCTTGAGAGTCGCCTTCCAAGACCTACTGCCTCCGGAGATAGTCTGGAGGGACAAACACCCGATAGAGCTGGGTAGCGGCTTTAACGCGCTCTACAAAATCCTCGAAGAGCTGAGCGACGGAAGGGCACATGAGGGCGTTAGGTTTTGGCACAGGGCGCAACCATACCTCTACGAGGTGTTCAGCAAGTTCCACCGGGTAAGGCCTCCAGCTCAAGGCGAGAAGCAGTGCCCTTACTGCGGCTCGGGCGTCCCCAAGGACAAGAGGTACTGCAGGACGTGCGGAGCCTATCCAGTTTAATGGGCTGAAAAATCGAGCGATCGGTGAGCGGGGCCGGGGCTCTAGAACTCCTCATAAACGTCGATGAACCTCTTATACCAATGCTCAAACTCCTCAGGGGTTGCTAGGTGCAACTCGAGAGGGGCGCGCACCTCTAGGAGCTCCATGAGCCGCATCTTCATCTTCACCCTCTCTGTAGCGTCCCCCGGCACATTGGAGCTGACTATTAGCACGTCTACGTCGCTTTCGACGCACCAATCACCGCGGACTACGCTCCCAAAGGCCAGTACTCGAGCTTCGCCCAAGAGCCGTTTAGCTTCTTGCGCTAAGCGCTTAACGTGCTCTCGCCACTCGACCAAGAACCTCTTCCTCTCTAACGCCCTCTCTTCAACAAGCCTCCACTTCTCTGACAATCCTCTCAGCCACCGAGTAGAGCCTCTCCACCACGTCCCTTCGATAACTACGAGGCAAGTACCTAGCGCCCACATAAGCGTCCAACATGACCTCTACTTCGAACTTGAACTCCTCGTACAGGCCCTTAAAAGTAGGGCTAATCCTCCCCGCCAGCTCGAACAGTTCTCTCAAGTCGTGAGTGCGCGGGAAGTATCCTAGCTCCTTGGCCAAGAAGTACTTCAGAGCCAGTTGCGTGGCTTGCTCGCAATGGAAGGCCGCTAAATCGTACCTGCCAGCCCTCAAATCGTCTCCCACGGCTTCGAGGAACTCTGCAGCCCTGCGCCGCAGTACCTCTACGTCCTCCTTTCGGACCAAGGCCCACCCGACTTTAGTTTAGCGCGACGACTAAAAATGCATTGTCACAGAGGAGGGAGCACGTTCCTCGTGGTCACGGTATTGCGGCTCCGTAGATGACGTCCATCCCGAGCTCTCTGGCCCTCTCGAGGGCCTCCTCGTCTATGTGCACGGCCACCAAGATCAGCTTATCGGCTTCTCTGCCGAGGACCTTCTCCACGATCTTGGAGACGTCGTGGAACCACTCAACGTCCTCGTACTCGGCGTGGGACTTGACCTCTATGAGGTATAGCCTCTCGTCGTGAACGTAGATGTCCACCTCTATCCTCGCCCCCTTCTTGTAGTACTTGCCCTCGGAGTCGACGTAAACGAACTTCTCCACCTTGCCGGGCTCTATGCCCCTCTCCTCGAGCGCGTGCCTGTAGATCTCCAAGACCGCTCTCTCGAGGTCTCTGCCCCACCTCCTGCCGATGGAGCCCAAGACAACGCCTATCTCGGCCACGGCCTTGGACAGCCTAGCGAGCTCGGCCTCTATGGCCTCGAACCTCCTATACGCCTCCTCCCATCGCTTGTTGTTCTCCTCCCATCGCTTTTCTTGCTCCTCCCACCGCCGCCAGTTCTCCTCCCACC